>JBGCDD010000001.1:0-28596 GCA_045105075.1 Sedimentitalea sp.
GACACAAATAGGCCGCATCTGCGACCTGATCGATGCCGAACACCACCTGGCCTTCGCAGGCCTCGTACCACTGCGCACTGAACGCCAAAAGCCGCTGATTGCGCGCGTCCAACTGGCCAAAAAGCTCGGTCTCGGCAATGATCGCCAGCTTGCGGCTAAAGTCCGCAGCCCCCTTCAGCCCGACCTCTGACTCCTCGGCCCGCGCCACCCCGTCAATCCGCCCATCCTTGATTTCCACATAAAAATCATAGGCTTCGGGGTGCTCAAAGTGATCCTCCATAAAGATCACCGTGGCCTCGGGCAGCAAATCGCGCAGCTTCTGACGGGTGAGCAACCGGCTTTGCGAATCGTGACTGGCCAGCGCCTTGTCCATGATCAAAACGTCCGGCCGCTTGATCGCGGCGCGCGAAAACGCCGCGCGTTCCTGAAACACCGCCGGCAGGTTCGCGCCCCCCAGCCCCGCTGGCAAATCATAGATGATCGCCGAGATTTCTTCGCGCAGACCCGCCTCGCTCAAAACCTGCGCCACCACATCTTCAACCGCGTCCCCACGCGCCCCCGCCGACATCGAAACCCGCCCATAGATCGCGTTTTCCAGCACGCTTGAGCGCGGCAAATAGGTGTCGGGCGACAAAGCCAGGAACATATCGCCCACCAGCCCGCGCATCAGCTCCGAGCGGTCCCGGCGCAGCGCCATGATCTTGTCCTTGAACGCATCCGGAAAGCCCGGCCCGATCTGTTCCGCACTCAGCAGGAACGGCACGGTCAGCATCAGCGCCCGGTCAGCATCAGCCAGCGCCCCAGTGCCCAGCGCGGCGATTTCCAGCAGCCGGTGATAGACGTCTTCCTCGATGCCCAGCTTGCGAAACAGCGGGTGGTCAATGCCGTCGCGCCCAAAGGTCTGCGCCAGCGTTTCCACCACACCCCGCGCAATCTCAAGCCCATCGCGCGCCAGACCATTGTCCATCAGCATCGCAATAAACCGGCTATCCGACGCCAAAGCGCGCGGCGCGATATGACGCGCGGGGGCGGCAAAAAGCAGGTTGCCGCCCAACGGCAGGCTGGGGTTGAACGTGTCGGGGTCAAAGTGGTGCACCACATCGCCCAGGCCCGCCTCGATCAATCGCGCGCGCACTTGCGGGCGCAATGCCACAATGCGCGTGGCCAGATCACCATGCAGCACCCCATCAAATCGCGAGCGCAACGTGCGGCGGAACATCAGCTCGTCGATGCCCATCGCTTCGAGCAGTTTGAACCACCAGTCGCGAATATCCTCGCCGTCGCCCAGCCCGGCCAGCGCCGGATCGATCCAATCACCCTCCAACGAATCGCCGCTGTTGCCGGCGCGTTTTGCCTCAACAACCGTGCGCGCATTCTTGGCACCACCCACAGGGCGCAACCGCAGCGGCATCATCAGGTTTTCACCCAGCGTGCCGTCAAACAGATACGGGCGCGAATGCGCATACCCGATGCGCGCCGCAATCACCGCTTGGTGCAACTGGTCCAACCGCAACCCGGCCATTTCCACATGCCCGCGCGTGGGCATCAATTCACGCGTCAGCACTTGCGCCAGCGCGGTGCGCTCACTGGCGCGGCTGCTTTTGATCGCCACCCGTGATCCCGCCGGCACCACCAGAGAAATATCCTCAAGCACCGGATGCCCGTCGCGGTCCTGAACCGAGATGTCCTTCAGCACAATGTCCCCGCGCAAATGCGGCAACGTCTCAGGCGTGTCGTCAAACAGCGCCTCATCGATCATGCCTTTGGGCTGGAACTTGTCCATCACCACGTCCCAGCGCAGGTTCATGTCCTGCACCTGATTGTAATAAAACAGCAATTCCTTCCACGGGCTTGACAGATCTTTGTAGGCCGCAAGGGCCGCCACCAGCGCCCCGACGGTGATTTCCCCCTTGATCGCCAGATACCCGCCAACCGAATAAAACAAAAACGGCGTCATCTGGGTGATCAGATTATTCAGGAACTTCATGAAGAATTTCTTCTGATAGATCCGAAATCTGATCTGAAACAGCCGCCCCAGCCGGTCGCTCACCTGCGCCAGCCGATACCGCCAGCCGCCATTGGCGCGCAAATCGCTGATCCCGGCGGCACTTTCGCCAATCTCGGAACTCAGCGCGCGGATCTCTACAATCCGGTCCTTGTTCAGCAGGTTGATCTGGCGCTGCAACATCGGGATCAGCCACGCCTGCAACGGGATCAGCGCGACCGAAGCCAGCCCGAACCACACCGATTGCGCAAACAAAAACACCAGAATCGTCATCATCTGGCCGAACTGGAACGCCGGTTGCGCCACCGCATCGCCCATCAAGCCGCCCATCGGCTCGGCCTCAGAGGTGATCATGCTGACCAGCTCGCCCTGGCTGGTCTTGCGAAAATAGGGCGACGGAAACCGCATCATCCGCGAAATCAACTGATAGCGCAGCCGACGCAACAACCGCTCGGCCAACACGCCTTTCATTGTGTTGATGCGCATCTTCATCAGCCCGCTGGCCAGCACCGTGCCCAGAAACGCAAAGCACAACGCCAACAGAAACTGCACCTGGCTCAGCTCATAGCCCAGCACCATCACCGTCGCGCTTTCGGCACCAATCGCATCGTTGATGATCCGCTTGGGCAATTCCAGCGAAGCATAGAGAAACGGGAACGACACCAAAGTCAGCGCAAACAGCAACAATTGCTGGCGCTTGGAGTGCTTCCAGATAAAGGAAAACAGCGTGGGTTCCATGATGGCGTCCTTGGGCCGGTGCGTCACAGCTAATCTCGCACCCCCCTGAACACAAGCGCTGCGCGCCACACAACCGCGATCCCACTTGTGCCTTTTCGGACGCGGCGCTATTGGCTTTGCAACTTTGTTACGCAGGAGGCCCCCATGCTGAAACGTCATTTCGACAAGACCAAACTGCCCAGCCGTCATGTGACCGAAGGGCCCGCGCGCGCACCGCACCGCTCGTATTACTATGCCATGGGGATGACCGAGGAAGAGATTCACCAGCCCCTCGTCGGCGTCGCCACCTGCTGGAACGAAGCCGCGCCCTGCAACATCGCGCTGAACCGTCAGGCCCAGTCGGTCAAGGTTGGCGTCAAAGCGGGCGATGGCTCACCGCGTGAATTCACCACCATCACCGTCACCGATGCCATCGCTATGGGCCACGAGGGCATGCGCTCGTCCCTGGCCTCGCGCGAAGCCATCGCCGACACCGTTGAGCTGACCATGCGCGGCCATTGTTACGACGCGCTTGTGGGGCTTGCGGGCTGCGACAAATCCCTGCCCGGCATGATGATGGCGATGATCCGGCTGAACGTGCCGTCGGTCTTCCTTTACGGCGGCTCGATCCTGCCTGGCCGCGCGCCCGAAGGCGCCGCTGTGCCCGCCGAATACGCCAACCGCGATCTGACCGTGCAGGACATGTTCGAAGCCGTCGGCCATCAGCAAAACGGCACCATGACAGAAGCGGAACTCGACATTCTAGAACGCGTCGCCTGCCCGTCGGCCGGGGCTTGCGGTGGCCAGTTCACCGCCAACACCATGGCCTGCGTGTCCGAGGCAATCGGCCTCGCGCTGCCCAATTCCGCCGGCGCCCCCGCCCCTTACGAATCGCGCGATCAATACGCGATTGCCTCCGGCGAAGCGGTCATGACCCTGCTGGAAAAGAACATCCGCGCGCGCGACATCTGCACCCGCCAAGCCTTCGAGAACGCCGCCCGCGTGGTCGCCTGCACTGGCGGGTCGACCAATGCCGGTCTGCACCTGCCTGCCATGGCGCACGAAGCCGGGCTGGACTTTTACCTCGACGATGTGTGCGAAATCTTCCGCGACACCCCCTATTTCGTCGACCTCAAGCCCGGCGGGCAATACGTGGCCAAAGACCTCTACGAAGTCGGCGGCATCTATGTGGTGATGAAAGAGCTGCGCAAAGCCGGCCTGATCCACGAAGACTGCATGACCGCCACCGGTTATTCCATCGGCGAAGAGCTCGACAAAGTCGAAATGGAAGCCGACGGCAAAGTCATCCACCCGGTCGCCACGCCGATCACCAAAACCGGCGGCGTCGTCGGCCTGAAGGGCAATCTGGCCCCCGAAGGCGCGATCGTCAAAGTCGCAGGCATGGAACCTCAGCACCAGTTGTTCACCGGCCCCGCGCGCGTGTTTGCATGCGAACAGGCCGCGTTTGAAGCCGTGCAAAACCGCACCTACGAAGAGGGCGATGTGTTCGTGATCCGCAACGAAGGCCCCGCAGGCGGGCCCGGCATGCGCGAAATGCTGGCCACCACCGCCGCCCTTTCGGGCCAAGGCATGGGCAAAAAGGTCGCGCTGATCACTGACGGGCGCTTTTCCGGTGCCACACGTGGTTTCTGCGTCGGCCATGTCGGACCCGAAGCGGCCCATGGCGGCCCCATCGCTCTGTTGAAAGACGGCGATGTGATCACCCTGAACGCGCCCGAAGGCACCATTTCCGTCGCCCTCACCGACGACGAACTGGCCCAACGCAAAGCCGACTGGAAAGGCCCGCGCGACACCATCTATGCCTCTGGCGCGCTTTGGAAATATGCGCAACTGGTGGGCGAAACCTACAAAGGGGCCTGCACCCACCCCGGAGGCAAAGCCGAGAAACATGTCTACATGGATCTCTAGGGCGCTGCTGCTCGGCGCACTGGTACTGACCGGGTGCGCCGAGGGGGCCAAACTGCCCTTCGCGCCAGACCTCTCGGGCATCAGCGCGCGCGCTGCGGCCCTCACCAACGGAGCCGGGCGCAAGCGGCTGGCCGAAACCGCGCTGGCTGGCAAAGACATCATGCTCGCCGCGCCCGATGGCTATTGCATCGACCGCCGCTCGCTCAAACGCGCCAAAAAAGCCAGCTTTGCGGTCGTGGCGCGCTGCGATTCATTGGGGGTTGAGGGCTATTACGACGTGTTCGACCTTGCGTTGATCACCATCACCACCGCGCCCTTCCCCAAAGACGCCGCACGTCCCGGAGCCTCCGATCTGATCCGCGCCGGCGCGCCTGCCAAAAGCCTCGACGAACTCACCAGCGGCGGCGTGCCCTTCGTACGTCTGGCCTTGGGCGGGCACCAAACCGAAAATGTCAGCCCCGAACATTGGCGCGGCATCTTCGTGTTGAACGGCCATTTGGTCGCCCTGGGCCTCTACGCCCCCGATGGCAGCCCCGCCCTAGACCGAGACGGCGCCTATCTTCTCAGCGATCTGGCCCGCCTCACCCGACGCGCCACCGAAAAAGCGCAAAGCGACTGAGCCGAAAAAGGCGCAAATCTACATTAAATCTGCTTAATCCATGATAACTGGTTTATCAGTGCGAAACTCTTTCGTTAGATACTGCCAAACGGATCGGTGTGCCCGAGGAGTGACATGAGCAGGATACTCGACCGGCTGTTGCACGCACGCACCCTGCGCCGCTGGCGTAAGGCCGCGCGCGGGTCTGCCAACAGTCCGCTTTCCCAGCTGCGCACGCAGCGCAATCAGGCACGCGATCTGCGCACCCATCTTGATCAGCTCATTCACGTGGCCGATGGTCGTTTGGCCCTGCCGATGATCGGCTCGTCGTTCTTTTCCAAACCCCACGGCACCGATTGGTCCTGGCGCCCCGAACTCTGGCGCGGCCCGCTGCCCACACCGGGCCTGTCTTCCGTTCCCACGCGCTCGATGTTGGGCGAAGAAGTCACGCTGTTTCACGATTGCGACTTTTCCGAGCTGACCCTGCGCCAGTTGCGCAATCAGCGCGAAGCGGACCTGGCCCCTTACGGGCTGCGCATGGATGTTTTCAAGTTTGACGGCTCGTTCCTGTCGCTGGTGATCGATCTGCCCGCCGGCGTCACCGACCAGTTGACCCGCCAACACCTGATCCGCGTTGACACAATCATCGAAGTCGAAAAACCGCTGGAAATCTTCGCGAGGCTCAACATCAAACACGGGCCCAACACCGAACAGGTGGTGCGCGAACTGCCGCTGCACGAACAGGATGTGATGGTCGAATTTGACCTCGCCTATTCGCGGCTGAACGAAAAACGCATTGAACGGGCCTGGCTCGATCTGATCTTTGAAGCGCCCGATATGAACCAGGTGGTGCTGCGTGATCTGACCTTTGCGCGCCATCGCCGCGCCGCGATCTGAGGAACCTGACCCATGAGCGAGCTGACCCTGACCAAGATCCGCCTGTCGCAGGGCACCTATCTGGGCCACATCACCGGTGCCGCCACCAGCGGCGCGCGCCCGGACATTCGCGTCACCTATCTTGATCAACCGATCGAGGCCGAGCTGGCCGATAACGACACCCCCGGCACCTGGTCGCTGTCCTTTGCCATCCCGCCCCATGCGCTGACCGATGGCGTGCACAGCTTTTTGATTTTTGACAGCGAAGCCGACTTGAAACTTGGCGATCTGACCCTGATCGCAGGCGCCCCGGCGGCCGATGATCTGCGCGCAGAAGTCGAATTGCTGCGCGCCGAACTTGATATGCTCAAACGCGCCTTCCGCCGTCATTGCCTGGAAACGATGTAACGCCTTAACACGTCGTTAACGCGCCATCGCAGAGGTTAACGCAACTTAGGTCGTTACCAAGTCATTAACGCACCTGAACTCGTGTTTTTGCAAAACCACCCCCCCAAAATGTACAGTTTTTCATAAACCCCGGACAGAAAAAGGCGGCCCTTCCATGCGAAAGGCCGCCTTTTGAGTGCTGTGGCGCAGCGCGCGCTGCGTTAACGCTTTGGCTCAGTCGTTGGGGCCAAGCGCCGACAATCCGGTCAGAATGTCGATGGCATAGGCCAGCTGATAATCGTCTTCACGCAACTCGGCGGCCTTTTCTGCCTTGGTGCGATCTTCCTCGATCTGGCGAATCTCGTCCTCGGACAGGCTGTCATTGTTCAGACTGCCGCGCAGGTCCGCTTCCGACCGTGTGCGCCGTGTTGAGGGCTCTTCTTCTTCGCTCTCGGCCCGGCGACGCGGTTGCACCACCACGATGTCAGGCGACACGCCCAAAGCCTGAATCGAGCGACCCGATGGCGTGTAATACCGCGCCGTGGTCAGGCGCATCGCACCGTCGCCGCGCAATGGCATCACCGTCTGAACCGAGCCCTTACCAAAGGATTTCGTCCCCACCACGATGGCGCGACGATGGTCCTGCAAAGCGCCCGCAACAATCTCGGACGCACTGGCAGACCCACCGTTGATCAACACCACAATCGGCTTGCCAGCGGCCAAATCACCCGGCGTCGCGTTAAAGCGCTCGCCGTCTTCCGGGTTGCGCCCACGGGTGGAAACGATCTCGCCTTTTTCAAGAAACGCGTCGGAAACACGGATCGCCTGGGTCAGCAAACCACCGGGAATGTTACGGAAATCCAATACGATACCGTTGATGTTCTCCATCCCACCGGCATCTTCGATCTGCTTTTTGAAACCCGATTCCAGGTTCGGCGTGGTCTGATCATTGAACGTCGTGATCCGCAAAACCACGCTCTTGCCCTCGGTGCGGGTGCGCACTGCGGTCAGCTTGATGGTGTCGCGAATGATGCTCACGTCAAAGGGTTCGTCTTCGCCTTCGCGCACCACAGTGATGATGATCTCCGAGCCCACAGGCCCGCGCATCAGATCCACCGCTTTGTCCAACGTCAGGCCCAAAACACTCTCGCTGTTGACATGGGTGATGAAGTCGCCAGCCTCGATTCCGGCCTCATCCGCAGGGGTGCCATCAATCGGCGAGACGACCTTCACAAAGCCCTCTTCCTGCGTCACCTCGATGCCCAGTCCGCCAAATTCACCGCGCGTCTGCACCCGCATCTGCGCCGCGTCATCCGGGGACAGATAGCTGGAATGCGGGTCAAGCGAGGTCAGCATACCGTCAATCGCAGCCTCGATCAGCTCACTTTCATCAACCTTTTCAACATATTGCGCGCGGATGCGTTCAAAGATGTCGCCGAACAGATCCAACTGCTCGTATACACTTGCCCCCTTTGCACTTTCCTGCGCCAGCAAAGGCCCTGCAATCTGCGTCGTTGCAATCACACCTGCCAATGTCCCGCCCACGGCGGCCATCACGAACTGCTTCATCTTTGTCTATCCATCCTTGTCGGTTTGGAACCACGTCTCCGGATCCACAGGGCGCCCGCCCTCTCTGACTTCTATATAGAGCGTTTCTGAGCGGTCAGTTCCAGTGCCATCACCGCTTAGTGACACAATTGCGCTTATTTGTGGGGAAGTGCCGCCCATCAGACCCACTGGCGTGCCGGCAGGAATGACCTGGCCCGTTTCCCCGTAAACTTCCGCAAGCCCCGAGAAAACAAAGAGAATATCGCGTTGCGGCTCCAGAATCATGACATTTCCCAGATCCAGCAAAGGCCCGCGATAACGCACCGTCGCCGATGTGGGGGTTGTGACCAAAGCGCGCGGACGTGTCGCAATCAAAATTCCGGCACGCGTGATGCCCGCCGCGTCAGGCTCACCAGCGCGGTGCAACATAAGCCCTTGAACAGGAAGTGTAATTTGCCCCTTACGCGCGCTGATGTCGGCATTTGTATCGGCGATCACCTCGCCGCTGATCTGCGAAAGTCCGCTGGCAAACCCGTCTAACGTTTCTGTGGACGAGATCAAAATCGCCGTGCGCACCGGGTCTTCGATGAAACGACGCGGCAGGTCGGTGCGGTCGGCGATGGCCTTGCTCAGCTTGGCGCGCGCCTCCTGTGCCCCGGTCAATCCGTCCTCCAGCGTGTCCGCCGCGCTTTGCTGAAGCAGTCTAAGCAGTTGTATTTCCTCAACATCTTGACGCAACTGCGCAACCCGAGCGTTCAAGGCCGGGGTCACATCGGCCAACATCATACCAGATCGCGCACTGCCCAAAGGCCCAGATGGATGCAGCAACAAAACCGGCGGCGGAGCCGTCTCAATGGTTTGCAACACGCCCAAAAGCTGGGCGATTTCGGATTCGCCGGCCTTCAGACTGCGGTTCAGCTGGGTTTCACGCGTCGCAGCACGGCGCAATCCATCACGCATCGCACCCAATCCCGACTCGTAGGCGCGCACGGTTTCGGTCAACGCGCGCACCCGGTCTCGTGCGCTCGCCGCCGCCTCCAATGCTCGCGTGGCGTCTTCAAGCTGCCCGACGGCGGCGCGCGCCGCACTGGCGGGGTCATCCTGCGCCGCCAAAGGTGCCGCCCAAATCGTCAGCATCAAACCCAGTACAAACCTCATGTCAAAAGACTTTCGCCAGTCATTTCAGGTGGTTGAGGCAGGTTCATCAGTGCCAGCAACGTCGGCGCAAGATCCGCAAGCCGCCCGTCGCGCAACGTCGCACCGATGCCGCCACCGACCAGAACAACAGGCACAGGATTGGTGGTGTGTGCCGTGTGCGGCCCGCCGGTTTCGGGGTCGATCATCATCTCGCAATTGCCGTGATCAGCGGTGACAATCATCATTCCACCCGCCGCAGTCAGAGCCTCAACCACGCGGCCCAAACCGCGGTCAACCGCTTCGCAGGCGGCTATGGCAGCCGCCAGATCACCTGTGTGACCGACCATATCAGGGTTGGCAAAATTGGTCACAATCAGATCGTAACCCTCTGAAATTGCGCCAACAAATTTCTCGGTCACCTCGCCAGATGACATCTCGGGCTGCAGATCATAGGTGGCGACTTTGGGCGAGGCTGGCATAGTGCGGTCCTCACCTTTGTTTGGTGTTTCCTCGCCACCATTCAGAAAGAACGTCACATGCGGGTACTTCTCGGTTTCGGCCAGCCGGAACTGGCGCTTGCCCTGTTTGGACACCCAGGCCCCCAGCGTGTTTTCGATCTTGGCTTTCGGGTAAACCGTTGACATGTAAACACTATGCGCATCGGAATATTCCGCCATACCCATAACGGCCGCCAGCTTTGGACGCGTGCCAACATCAAAGGCATCAAAATCCGGGTCCGCAATCGCCGCCATGATTTCGCGGGCGCGGTCGGCCCGGAAGTTCAGACAAAACACACCATCGCCGTCGCGCATGCCATCATAGCCAACCATCCGCGCAGGCGAAATAAATTCGTCAGAGATATCATTGCGGTAGGCGTCATCAATCGCCGCACAAGGCTTTTCAAAAAAGCGTGCGTCCCCCTGCACAATGGCTCTGTAGGCTTGCGAAACCCGCTCCCACCGGTTGTCGCGGTCCATCGCAAAATAGCGCCCCGAAAGCGAAGCATAGTGCACCCCGTCGGCCCATTTGCCATCAAACATCGCCATATATTCCATGGCAGATCGCGGCGCCACATCGCGCCCATCAGCCATGAAATGCAGCGCAACCGGCACGCCAGCCCCCGCAATTGCGTTGGCAGCAGCATGCATATGCGCCAAATGCCCATGTACACCGCCATCAGACAAAACGCCCAACAGATGCGCGGTGCCGCCGGTGCCTTTCAACGTTGCGATAAAATCCAGCAACGCTTTGTTTTCAAAGAAGTTTCCATCTTGGATGGCCAGATCAATCTGCCCCAGATCCATCGCCACCACACGTCCCGCACCGATGTTCATGTGGCCCACTTCGGAATTGCCCATCTGCCCGGCTGGCAGCCCCACATCGGGTCCATGGGTGATCAATTGCGCCGATGGTCCTTGCGCCACGAGCGCATCAAAAACAGGGGTTTTGGCCAGGTAGGGCGCGTTGGCCTCGGTGCTCTCGGACAGGCCCCAGCCATCGAGAATACACAAGACAACCGGACGGGTCTGGGTCATGGGGGGCTCCGAGGTGGTGGCTCTTCAAGGCCTTCTAGCGCGTCCCTGCGCCGGGGTGAACTGGTTTATGTTAACGATTTGAACGGGCGCGCAACACCGGCACCACATGGTCTTCGATCACCTTGACCGGGATGCGCCAATCACCATTCTGATTGTAGTTTCCGGCCTGCACCGCGATCACCAGACCAAACTGGCGCTGTATGGTCAGCCGCTGCCCGCCATTGCCAAAGGCGGCCACCCAAAAGCTGGGAAAATCCGGCGACGACAGCCACCAGTGCAGCCCATAGCGCAACCCCACCGGGTGATTGGCCTCGGGCGTCATGATCGCCTCAAGCCACTCTTCGGACACCACCTGCTGGCCCTCCCAACGTCCCCCGGCCGAGATCAGCTCGCCAATTCGCGCCATGCTGCGCAGGCTAAGGCGCAATCCAGACGCCGCCGCGACCGTCCCGTCGGGGCCACGCACCCAGTCGAAATTATCGATGCCAAGCGGCGTGAACAGCACCTTTTCGGCGTAGGCATCCAGTGTCATGCCACTGCCGCGCTCGATCAGATGCCCCAGCAACGCAGTGGTGCCACCGCTGTAGTTGAATTGCTCACCTGGCGTGGAAACCACTTTTTGTTCAAGTACATAGCGGTATCGATCGGCAGCGTTCTCCATCGCGATTTCGCTGTTCTTGGGGCTGGTATAGGGAATATTTTCATTCCAGTCGGTGCCCATTGTCATTGACAGCACATGGCGGATCAAAATGCCTTGCCGCGCGGGATCACTGGCCAGATCTGGGTATTGCGGGAAGTGCGGATAGAGTTTTTCGCCCAGGTCCGGCACGATCCCCTGATCCAATGCGATCCCGTAAAGCAGCCCCGTGACGCTTTTGCTGACCGAGCGCACATCGTGCAACGTATCGACCCCGTGGTTGCGAATGCCCAGCGATTGGCCCCAGCGTTGGTCGTGACCATCGAAGTAGATCTCGCCTAGAACCTCGCCCTGATGAATGACCAGCACACCGTGCAATCCGCGCAATTCGTCGGCGTCAAACGCAGTTTGCAAGCTGGTTTCCAGTGGCGTTTGCGCCTGTGCGGGGTTCAACAGGATCACAGTGAAAAGCAGGGCGATCAGGCGGGTCATACCAAGGTCCTTCATGTTTTCGGGCAGTCTAGCAAATCAACGCCGTCTTGTCGCATGCTGAGGCGGGGTCAATTTATCGCGCAGCAACGCCACCGGATGCGCCTTGAGGCTGAGGCGTGTGGCGACGTAATCTTCAACCACCTCTTCGCCCAGAGTCATTTTCGGCAGATGGGCGATGGGTTCGTCAATCGCCTCGCCCTCGATATCGCGAGCAAACAGAGGCAATGGGCGCGCAGCACTCAGCGCTTTGGCCTGCCACAACGCCTCGCGGCGCGACATGTTCAGATCGGCAAAGACATCCGCCTCGGCCAGCCGTTCGATCACCGCAGGGCTTAACCCCGCGCGCCGCCACACATCGCCCACCTCGGTATAGCCATTGCCCCGCGACGCCGTGAGCCAGGCGGCATCTTCCTCGCCCACGCCCTTGATCTGACGAAACCCAAGGCGCAGCGCCAGCCCCCCGCGCCCGTCAGGCTCCATCACATTGTCCCAATAACTGGCATTGATACAGATCGGGCGCACCACGACCCCGTGTTCGCGGGCATCGCGCACGATCTGCGCAGGCGCATAAAACCCCATCGGTTGCGAGTTCAGCAGCGCGCAGGCGAACAGCCCCGGATGGTGGCATTTGATCCACGCGCTGGCATAGACCAACAGCGCAAAAGACGCCGCGTGGCTTTCGGGAAAACCATAGGACCCAAAGCCCTCGATCTGCGAAAAACAGCGTTCGGCGAAATCATCATCGTACCCGTTGCGCCGCATGCCGCGCAGGAACAGGGACCGTAACTCGCTGACATTGCCATGCTTTTTGAACGTCGCCAGTGCGCGGCGCAACTGATCCGCCTGTTCGGGGGTAAAGCCGGCACCCACAATTGCGATCTGCATCGCCTGTTCCTGAAACAGCGGCACGCCAAGGGTTTTGCCCAGCACCGCGCCCAGTTCATCCGAGGGAAAGCTGATCTCTTCCTCGCCATTGCGCCGCCGGATATAGGGGTGGACCATGTCGCCCTGGATCGGCCCCGGGCGGATGATCGCAACCTCGATCACCAGATCATAAAAGTTGCGCGGACGCATGCGCGGCAGGAAATTCATCTGCGCACGGGATTCGACCTGAAACACACCAATGCTGTCCGCCTTGCACAGCATGTCATAGACCACCGGATCTTCGGGGGGCAGCGTGGCCAGCGTGAACGTGGTCTGGTGGTGTTGCTTGAGCAGATCAAACGCCTTGCGGATACAGGTCAGCATGCCAAGGCTCAGCACATCGACCTTGAGAATGCCAAGCGTGTCGATATCGTCCTTGTCCCAACATATGACGGTGCGGTCCTCCATCGTAGCGTTCTCAATCGGCACCAGCTCGTCCAGACGGCCCTGGGTGATGATGAACCCGCCCACATGCTGTGACAGATGCCGCGGGAACCCGTTGATTTCATGGACCAGTTCCAGCGTCTGGCGCAGGCGGCGGTCAGTTGGATCAAGGCCGATTTCGCGCATACGCTCGGCCTCGATCCCCTTGGTGGAGAAAAACCCCCAAAGCTGAGAGCTGAGCCCCGAGATCGTGTCTTCGCTCAACCCCATGGCGCGCCCGACCTCGCGAATGGCGCGTTTGCCGCGATAATGCACGACCGTGGCGCACAATCCGGCGCGATGACGCCCGTAACGCTCATAGATGTGCTGGATCACTTCCTCGCGGCGTTCATGTTCGAAATCCACATCAATATCAGGGGGTTCATTGCGCGCCTCACTGACGAAACGCTCAAACACCATGGTGCCGATCTCCGGGCTGACCGAGGTGATCCCAAGGCAAAAACACACCACAGAATTGGCCGCAGACCCCCGCCCCTGACACAGAATATCGCGGGTGCGGGCGAAGTGAACAATATCGCGCACAGTCAGAAAGTAGGGTTCGTATTTCAGCTTGGCGATCAGGGTCAGCTCGTGACGCATCATGGCGCGCACCTTGTCGGGCGCCCCGCCGGGATAGCGCCAGATCAACCCCTCTTCGGCCAACCTTTCGAGCCGTTGCGCCGGGGTTTCGCTGTCGCCTGCCTCGCTGGGATAATCATAGCGCAGCTCGTCCAGCGAGAAGGTGAGCGATTGGGCCAAGTCGCCGGCGCGGGTAACCGCATCTTCGAAACCTTTGAAAATATGCCGTATTTCCAGCTCAGAGCGCAGACGCTGTTCACCATTGGCCAGCGCGTCACGGCCCAGATCATCGACGCGACGGTGCAGGCGAATGGCGCAAAGCACATCCGCCAGCTTGCGCCGCGCGCCGTGATGCATGCGCGGCGCAGCGCTGGCCAGTGTGGGGATGTTCAGCGCGGCGGCCTGCGCGCTGAGATCGTCAAAACGCTGTTGATCACGCCCATCGTAATGCGGGTGCAACAACACATGAATGCGCCCGGCAAAGCGGCGCGTCAGAGCCTGCGCTGTTTGCACCCACCCGCCCGCGCCGCGTGGAGACGGATGCGCCTGTGGCCAGAGCAGCAGGTGAAGTCCCGCAGAACGCCCGAGCAGATCGCCAAGTTGCAGATCACAGGCGCCCTTTTCGGCCCGAAGCCGCCCAGCAGACAAAATCCGGCACAGGTTGCCCCACCCTTGCCGATCTTGCACCAAAACGGTGATCGGCGGAGCATCGGTGAAGATCAATCGCGCCGCAGGAATCAGCCTTGGGCGTGCATAGATCTGAAAACCCTGAGGTGACAGGCCGGTGTCCGGGCAAGGTGGGCCAATCGTGCTGTTGGCTGCATCCCATGTCTCGCGTTCAGCGACTTTGCGCGCAATTGTCCGCGCCTGCGTATGCGCCCGCACGATGCCCGCCACCGAATTGTCATCTGCAATCGCGATCGCAGGCAGGCCCAGCACCACGGCGCGCGTGATGTAGTCCTCCGGATGCGAGGCCCCGGTGAGAAAGGTAAAATTCGACGTGACAGACAGTTCGGCATACATGACCACCTTAGTTATATTCACGTTTTGTTCTTTTACGAGTCTTTTACGATGCGCCACTGATGTTGTTGTGTAACCCTTTAATCGGAATGGCATCTTTTGGTCTGGAATACCGCGGTCGTCCTCGACCCATCCAGGATCGCCCGTTTATGCGATTGGATTCGCGGAGGTTGGCGAGACCGGTTTCCACTGTGTTTGACCGTGAGGGCTGCAAACCGTTCAGACCGGACAGTTGCATCAGGTGACCAAGTGCAGGCAGGTAGCCACCACAAACGCATCAAAGCTGGCCTCGCCCTATGCGCATAGCGCGCCGGATCAGGTGTTCCGGTCATCTGGTCTGATGTTTCCTGTTCGCTCAGCATCCGGTGCCATTTGGTCAACTGTTCAAACATATCGTCGTCTGCTGTTTCGGACAGGGTTCCATTGTCGATCCGCAGCAACTTACCGACCTGTTCAACGAAGACGCGGTCGGGCTGCCGATCGATCAAGCGGTTCAGATTGACGCCAACCCAAAGGGAAAACGTGCATCGGTTCCGGCGGCGGGCTGGATCGAGGCTTTGATCTGGCGAGCTTTGAGGACGTGTCGACGCAACGGCGCAGGCCAGTCACATCATTGGCCAGAAAATTCATCGTTGACTCAGCTTGTCCATTTTTCAACGTCATATCAGGAGCCAAGTTTGGCGCACGTTTCGACCCAAAGCTTTATCAAAAGATGCAAGACGTCACGCTGTTGGGGCAATTCTTGCGAGCGCTGAACCTGCCCGAAACCGAGAACGAAGACGATGTGTTTGAACAGGTGATCAACAAGGACCGAACGGGAAACGGCGGGACAGATCATCGCACTATAGCGCCGACGCAAAAGCCCCAACTCTCAGTGGGATGGTGTGCGGAAACCTTGGCGGTACTCTGAAGGCGACAGGTTCAACTGGCGCAAAAAAGCCCGGCGCATGCGCTCTTCGTCATTGAAACCGCACTGTGCGGCGATCCGTTTCATGCTGAGCTCGGTGCTTTCCAACAGATCCCGCGCCACCTCTGTGCGGATCGCTTCCACCGCTTTTGCCGGCGTAACGCCCATTTTCTGCGAATAAAGACGGGAAAAATTGCGCGCGCTCATATTCGACTGTTTGGCCAGAACCTCGATGTGAAGCGGTTGACGCAAATTGTCTGAGATCCACTCGTGCAGGGCCTCAAACCGCCCTGTTGCATCCAGCAATTGGCGCCCCAAAATCGGGCTGAATTGTGATTGCCCCCCCGAGCGGACCATATGCGTCACCATCGATCTTGCCACCTTGAGTGCTGCGGGTCGGCCCAGATCTTCGGCGACGATGGCCAACGCCATATCCATGCCCGCCGTGATGCCCGCCGAGGTCCAGATCGACCCATCCTTGATGTAAATCGGATCGACTTCGACGCGCACATTGGGAAAACCGTCCTCTAACGTCTTGCAATCTTCCCAGTGCGTGACCGCCCGCCGCCCGTCCAGCAGACCTGCGGCCGCCAAAACCAAAGCGCCGGAACAGACCGAGCAAACACGCCTCGCGCTGCCAGCAAGTTTTGCAAATTCGCCAAGCAGCTCCAGATCGTGCATCGCGATGTTGGCGCCGTCACCACCGATGGCAACAAGGGTGTGAATGTCACGCAGGTGCTGATCGGCCAAAGCTTCGGTGGGAATGGGCACCACTGTGTTTGTCGCGATCATTCCACCGGCAAGCGACGCCACCGCGCAGACATACCCATTTGCGCCAGTTTCAGTTTCAAGCGCGTGGCTGAACACCTGCAAAGGACCAACCAGATCGAGCAGAACGATGTTGGGATAAACCACAAACAGCACCAATTTTGGAGTGGTGCCGGGGTTTTGCGATTTGGCATGAAATGAGGCCATGTTGTCATTCATGCCATTTCGTTTGATGTTAGTCTACACTCAGAAAAAGGAGCCCGTTATGTTGTTACTCAAACCCAATTGCGAATGTTGCGACAAAGACCTGCCGCCTTCGGCCCCTGAGGCGCGCATATGCTCGTTTGAATGCACCTTTTGCGCCGATTGCGCGCGCGATGTGTTTCACGGCGCCTGCCCCAATTGCGGCGGCAATTTCGTGCATCGTCCAATCCGCCCGGAACGCCATCTGGTGAAAAACCCGGCTTCCTCCGAACGATTCACCAAAGCTCACCCCGCATGCGCGCATCTGATCGCGTGACACAATTGGAGACCCAAATGCGCGATTTACCAGATGTCATAAACTGGCGCAGGATCAGCGACGAAATCACCACGTCCGGCCAGCCCAGCGAAACCCAGCTGAGTGAAATCCAAGCTCTTGGGGTCACCCATATCCTCAATCTCGGGCCGCATCACAACACCGGCGCGCTTGACGATGAAGCCAGCAGCGTTGCGGCGTTGGGGATGGAATACGTCTATATTCCGGTCGAATTCGAAAGCCCGACTGATGAGGATTTCGCCAAATTCTGCGCCGCCGTCGAGCGTTTGCAACACACCCAGATTCACGTGCACTGCATTTATAATGCGCGCGTCAGCGCCTTTTTCTACCGCTATTCCAAAACCGGGCGCACCATCTCGCAAACCGAGGCCCATGCAATGATGGACGGCATCTGGCGACCCGGCCATGACTGGGCGGGTTTCGTTGGGATGCCCGACGCCCGCAATCAGCCAAACCGCTATGCTGGTGACGATTACTGAGCGCAGATCGCCGATCTGAGCCGCTATCATTTGCGCAGCGCACGGCAAGGGTTTGACGAACGACCAGTTTGGCGTCATCCTCTGATAGTCTGCCAAAGAACGCGGAGTGGGCATGGCGCTTATCCTAGAGATCGACGGGGAAAAATGTGAGGCGGCCGAGGGTGAAACCCTGGCCACCGTTCTGTTTCGCCACCATCCACTGGTCTTTGGCCATCACCCGGTTGATGGCGCGCCGCGCAGTGCGTTTTGCATGATCGGTGTATGTTTTGAGTGTCTGGTCGAGGTTAACGGGATCGCGGATCAGCAATCGTGTATGATCGCTGTGCGCGATGGCATGATCATTAACCGGACCCTCAGATGATCGCGTTGCTGATCGTTGGCGCAGGGCCTGCCGGGATGTCGGCGGCGGTTGAGGCGCAAAAACACGGCGTTCACCCCACTGTCATCGACAACCGCCCGGAACCCGGTGGCAATATCTATGCCTATCTGGGCAGCACCCATCGCAGCAGGCCCACCCGCATGCCTCTGTTTGGATCTGACTATGCAAAGGGGCTGGGCCTGCTCAGTGCCTTCAACGACGGCGTTGCATCGCGCAACATAACCTATCTGCCTTCTACCAAGCTTTGGCAGATCGACGCCGACGGAGAATATGCGTTTGATGGACCACAAGGCTCCCAATCCGGGCGCGCCAAACAGGTGTTGCTGGCGACCGGTGCGCAAGAGCGGCCAATGCCGATACCCGGCTGGACCCTTCCGGGTGTCATGGGCGTTGGTGGCGCGCAAATTCTGATGAAATCGGGCGCCGAATTGCCAGAAGGTGACATTGTTATCGTAGGTGCCGGGCCGCTTCCTTTGCTGGTAACAGACCAGCTTTGCAAGGCAGGACGCACGGTCAAAGCCATTGTTGAACCCAAAGGTGCGGTGCATCCAATGGCCGGCGGCAAGCAGATATTGCGCGCGGCAATGGCGCCGCGAACATCGCTCAAGGGTCTTGGCCTATTGACCAAACGCGCGTTTGGGAAAACGCCGGTTTGGCGCGGCGCGACCGATTTGACGATCACTGGCAAAGATCGCGCCACTGGCCTGTCGTTTCGTGCCAAGCAAAGCGTGGATTTGGACGCCTCGATCATTCTGCTGCATGATGGGATTGTGCCCAACCTGAACCCCTTGCGCGCGGCCTCTCTCACGACGCGCTATTCGCGGCTGCAACACACCTGGCATGCACAATCGGAGAGCGCCGTTCAGGTGATTGGCGACGGGGCGCGTATTATGGGGGTCGAGGCTGCTGTTATCTCTGGACGTGTCGCGGCGGCGAAAGCCTGCGGCACATCTCCAAACGCCTCGGACACACGCAAACTGGCGAAACTCTGGTCCTTTCGGACCTTTCTGGACAGCATGTATCCGCCGGTTAGACTGGCCCGCAATGCGCCAAAAGAAGCCGTTTTGTGCCGCTGCGAACGGGTTACAGCAGATGCGGTTAACGAAGCGGTCAAGATACATGGCGCAAACCCCAACGCCCTGAAGCGTGCGCTGCGCATCGGGATGGGGCCGTGCCAGGGCAGGATGTGCGCGCACTCGCTCGCGGATTTCACCGCCGAACTGACGCAAAGCACACCCGAACAGGTCGGGCTGCAAAATCCACGCAGTCCAATACTGCCGGTCAGCCTCGGCGCGCTGGCTGATCTTACGCTGCCTACCGACGGCTGAGCCAGTTTTGACCGCTTGGTCCGCCGCCTGATGTGATCAAAGGGGGTCGCCAGCGGTTGTAACTTGCGCGCGAACAGGACAGGTTTTGACAAATTGCTGAGGCCAAAGTCATGACATTACCGCTCCTTTTCACGCCCTTGCAGATCCGGCAGATCACGTTTGCCAATCGCATCATGCTGGCGCCAATGTGCCAGTACCGCGCCATTGATGGCTTCGCCAATGCCTGGCACACGGTGCATTTGGGCAGCTTTGCAAATGGCGGATTTGGCGCGATCATGACCGAAGCGATGGCCGTTTTGCCAGAGGGGCGCATCACCCACGGCGATCTGGGTTTGTGGTCAGACGCCCATGCCGATGCGCTGCAACCCATCGTTGATTTCGTCAAATCCACAGGGGCAAAGTTTGGCATCCAACTGGCACATGCCGGGCGAAAAGGCTCGATGCAGCGTCCCTGGCGCGGCAACGGGCCTTTGACGTCACAGGATCACGCGCTTGGCGATCACCCCTGGGAGATCAAAGGCGCCAGCGCTCTGCCGGTGGATGAAACCTGGCTGATGCCGCAAGAAATGAGCAATACCGACATCGCGGCCCTGATCGACGCTTTCGTTGCCGCCACCAAACGGGCCGATCATCTGGGCTGTGATTTTGTCGAAATTCACGCCGCTCACGGCTATCTTTTACAGAGCTTTCTGTCGCCCCTGTCCAACAAACGCAGCGACAGTTACGGCGGTGATCTTGCCGGTCGCATGCGTCTGGTGTTGGAGGTTACGGCCGCCGTGCGCGCTGTTTGGCCAACCAAAAAGCCTCTGTTTGTCAGGATTTCAGCGGTCGATGGGTTTGAAGACGGGTGGAGCATTGATGACAGTGTGCAACTGGCCCGCGCCCTCAAACCGCTGGGCGTCGACATTGTCGATTGCTCATCGGGGGGCAATCAGGGGCGCACCAAAGTCAGCGCCGGGCGCACTGTTGCGCCGGGCTATCAGCTGGAATACGCCGCCGAAATCAAACACCGCGCCGAGATTGCAACCCAAGCCGTGGGCATGATCCTGGACGGCGCACAGGCCGAGGCCGCGCTTCGGGCCGAACAGGCGGACATGATTGCAATTGGTCGTCAAGCGCTGTTTGATCCGTTTTGGCCACGTCATCAGGCCTATGCCATGGGCTGGGGTGGTTTTGACGACTGGCCCGAACCCTATGGCTGGTGGTTGGACAAACGCGAGCCGAGCATTCAGGCCATTTCCAAAACAAAGGACAAATAGATGGAATTTTACGAGCTGCGCCAATACCAAATACGCCCCGGCTGTATGGATGAATGGTTGGAATTGATGGAGAACGAAATTCTACCGCGGCAAGTCGCCTGCGGGATGATCATCGCCGGCAGTTTTCGCGGCGAAAGTGACGAAAGCGTTTATGTCTGGTTGCGCCGGTTCAACAGCGAGGCCGAGCGCGAGGCTCAATATGCGGCGTTCTACGAATCGGAGCATTGGAAAACGGTGCTGAGCCCGCGCGTCGGCGAATTGATCGACCGTGAAACCATCAGCGTGCAACGCATTGTGCCAACACGTCTTTCTGTTTTGAAGTAAGTACGTTGCACAAAAGGATTGACGCGATGCCCAAGGCCAAAAACATTCTGTTCATCATGTTCGACCAACTGCGCTGGGATTATCTGAGCTGTTACGGTCATCCACATTTGAAAACACCCAACATCGACCGATTGGCGCAGCGCGGAGTGCGATTTGATCGCTGTTACATCCAGTCGCCGATCTGTGGTAGCTCGCGCATGTCGACCTACACCGGTCGCTATGTGCACAGCCACGGCGCCAGTTGGAATGGTATCCCCTTGAAAGTAGGGGAACAAACGCTGGGCGATCATCTGCGTGCGGCCGGCATGAGCTGCCATTTGGTTGGTAAAACCCATATGCGCGCCGATGCAGAAGGCATGGCGCGGTTGGGTCTTGAGCCGGACAGTCTGATTGGCGCGCGCGTTGCGGAATGTGGATTCGACGTGGTTGAACGCGACGACGGCATGCGCCCCGAAGGCCCGGATGGGTTTTACGATGACAAAGGCGCTCTTGTTTACAACGACTATTTGCGCAGCAAAGGCTATGAGAGCGACAATCCCTGGCATGATTTCGCAAACTCGGCGCTGGATGAAAACGGCAATGTGCAGTCCGGTTGGTTTCTCAAAAATTCGAAAAAGCCCGCAAATATTGCCGAAGATGACAGTGAAACGCCCTATCTGACCCGGCGCGGCATCGAGTTTATCAGCCAGGCCGAAGGGCCGTGGTGTTGTCATCTGAGTTACATCAAACCGCATTGGCCCTATATCGTGCCCGCGCCCTATCACGACATGTTTGGCCCCGAGCATGTCTTGCCTGTTGTTCGTTCAGATGAAGAATTCGAAAATGCGCACCCGGTTCTCAAGACTTTTATGTCAACAATTGTCGGAAAAACCTTCAGCCAAAACCACGTCCGCGAAGCGGTGATTCCGGCCTATATGGGGCTGATCAAACAGTGCGACGACCAGATGGGCGTGCTGTTTGACTGGCTCGAAAACACGGGGCGGATGGAGGACACGATGATTGTGCTCACCTCCGACCATGGCGATTTTCTGGGGGATCACTGGCTGGGGGAAAAGACGTTCTTCCATGATGCATCAACGCGGGTTCCGCTGATCATCTATGACCCCTCCCCCGAGGCCGACGCAACACGGGGCACCGTTTGTGACGCATTGGTCGAAAGCATTGATTTGGCGCCCACTTTTGTCGATTTTACGGGATCCCCGGTGGCCGAACATGTGCTGGAGGGGCGCTCGCTTTTGCCGATTTTGCGCGGGCAGAAAGACGACACCGGGCGCGACTTTGTGATTTGTGAATACGACTATTCTGCGTCGCCCGTGGCCACCATGCTGAACGCGAATGTGCGCGACGCGGTGATGTTCATGGTTGCCACCAAAGAGTGGAAGCTGATCCATTGTGAAGGCGGGTATCGCCCTATTCTGTTTGACCTGACCGCCGACCCGGATGAGTTAACCGATCTGGGCGACAGCGCCGAACACAGCACCATTATCGACAAAATGTACGAGCATTTGTTCGTATGGACCCGACGCGTTTCACAACGGACCACCCGATCAGAAGAACAACTGTTAGAGATGCGCACGAAAAGCCGAAAACGCGGCATCGTGGTTGGAGTCTACGACGAAAATGACGTCCCACTGGAACTGAGCGTGCGCTATCGCAATCGCAAAGCACCACATTTCTCTGACGTGGTTTCAAAGAACGGCGATAGCAGCTGACTTAGACCGGCGTGCGCAGATAATCCGGGTCGCTGACCTGCTCAAGCCAGGTGGCGGGCTTGCCATCCGGTGCTTCCTGAATGGCGATATGAACCATCGCCGTTTCCGGGGCTGCGCCGTGCCAATGCTCTTCACCGGGCGGGATCCAGATCGTGTCGCCGGGTCGGATGATCTGTGGTGCCGTGTCACGCAGGCCAAATAGGCCGCTGCCGCTAACCACATATAGCGTTTGCCCCAAAGGATGGGTGTGCCAAGCCGTTCGGGCACCAGGTTCGAACGTCACCCGCAACGCCGTCACTTGCGCCGGCGCCGGCGCGCTGATGATCGGGTCTTGCCAGACGGTGCCGGTGAACCACGCGCTGTTTGCTTTCAGCGACGGGCGGCTGCCTGCGGGAAAAATGTCCATGACGATACTCCTTGAAGGTTGTCGCATTTCGACGGCCCGACGTTGATTTTGTCAAGCAACTGGTGCGACACGGGTCAGAACAATCCGAAGTATTCCGCCTGCTCCCACTCGGAAACCGTGGCGAGATAGCGGCTCCATTCGGCTTGTTTGAGTGTGACCAAATAGTCCACAAAACCAGCCCCCAATTGATCAGTGTAAAACGGCGAGGCCGCAAACGCATCTATCGCCTCGCCCAATGTGGTGGGCAACTGCTCGCCATTGCCGGCATAGGCAGCACTGACCGCATCCGGCGCGCGTAAGCCCTTCTGGATGCCATCCAACCCGGCAAGTATCTGACTGGCAAAGAAGAAATAGGGGTTTGCCGCCGGGTCAGCCACCCGATTCTCGACACGGCTTGCCGGATCTTCGGGCCACATCAGAGCACGCAACATTGCGCCGCGATTGTCCCATCCCCACTGAATACGATCCGGCGCAAGTTGATGCGGGCGATAGCGTTTATAGCCATTTACGGTAGGGGTCGTCAGCAAACAGCTCGCCCGTGCATGGGTCAGCAGACCTGCAATCCACGCACTTGCAACGGCGCTCAGGGCCTCATTTTCCGATGTCATCAAGTTCCGGCCCGTCGCTTTGTCACAGACCGATTGATGCATGTGCCATCCGCTTGCTGCAGTATTTTCCAGCCGAGGGCGGCACATGAAAGTGGCATGCAACCCACTGTTATGGCACACTTCCTTTATCATCGCCCGCAACATCATCGTCGCGTCGGCGTGGGTCATAGGGTCGCTTGGATCAAAGGTGAATTCGAACTGGCTTGGCCCCATTTCCACTTCCATTGACCGGATCGGAAGACCCAGCGACTGGCAATATCGACGCAGCAAATCCATGACGCTTTCAAGTTCGCCATAGCGCGCTCCGGTTAAGAATTGGTATCCTTGCGCCAGATTGCGGGTTTGAACCGGCTGCCCCGGCATACTTGCCTGGGCATGCTCCAGCGCAGAATCAATACGTTCAAAAACGTGAAATTCGACCTCAAGCCCGACTTGCAAGGTCATCCCTTGTTCGGCCAACCTGTCGATGGCACCGCGCAAAATCTGACGCGGCGCAAATCCAAAATCGCTACCATCCTTCTGATAAATATCGCAAAATATCCATGCAGAATGAGGCGACCAAGGCAGCGTGCGAAAAGTATCGGGGTCGGGCACCATCAAGATATCGCCTGCCCCGCCCAAACCCGGCGAGCCAGGATCGTCAGACCAGACCGGAAAAACCGTGCGGTGTGACGTGTCTTTGAGCAACAAAGTCGAAGGTGCGTTCAAGCCCGATGCAAAAACCGAACTCAAGGCACTGGCAACAATGGTTTTTCCGCGCAAGATTCCATGCTGATCGGCAAACAAAACGCGGATGGTTTCCAGCTTTTCCGCTTCGACCCTGTCTACCAATTTTGCAGCAGCGGAGATCACACCGGGGCCGTAGAGCCCCATCGCAGCCACTGCGCCATCTTGAATTTTCCGTTCCGTTTCAGACATTTATCGAAAATCCATCAAATCGACGCGTCCCAATCTTTGCAAGCAATCCGACGTTCGACATCGCTTTGCGCCGAAACGTCTGCCCATTCGGCATCTGCCCCGATGGTATCATTCGAAATCGGGCCAAAAATTGATTTGGGATCAACAGCTTGCATCGGCAACTCCGCCGGTTTGCCGGCCTTGAGACTGTCCATCGCAGCACGCAACATACGACGGTAGCGAATGATCGCCACGTCCGTTTTGCCCAGATGTTCGCGCGTGCGATCAAAGATCGGACCAGGACTTTCGACCGCCCATTGATCGTGCACATTGATGTCGAGGCCCATGCCGGTGTAGGTCTCGCGCGCCTGTTCTTCGGCGTCATAACCATAGCCATTGGCCTTGTTTTTCAGCGGCGCGTAGTCTGGCAAACGGTGCTCTTTCAACCGCTGAGCGCGCATCAATTCTTTGTCGACAGGTTTCGTAAAACTTGTAAACATCGAATACCAATAGCATTTTTCGTCATCAACCGGGACATGCCATTGGGTGATGATCATCTCTCGGCTCATGGGAATGCTGATGGCTTCGGGAAAAATCTGGTTGGTGATGCGCACGTGGGTTTTGCCGTTTCCGAGGTCGCGCAGGGCGGTGATGCGCAGGCCATAATCGGTGTCGTCGACATGAATATCTGGCCGCGGAAAGTCGCGCAGAAGTTTGGTCATCGGAATGTCAGTGTCGGCGGCCTTGTCGCGAAACTGTTTGCCATAGCTGTCGGCCGGGTCTTCGTCTTCGAGAAAACGGTGCAAAAATGAGGCATGAGCGGGGTCAATCCCAACCTCCATCGCTTGCAGCCAATTGCATTCCCACAGCCCTTTAAACGCAAAAACGTGGCTGTCAGGCGCGCGAAAACAGTCGAAATTTGGAAACGCGGGAGGGTCTCCGGGACCCATATAGGCAAAGATAATGCCGTTTTTTTCCACGACAGGATAAGAGGTTACGTGGATCTGCGTGTGCATGTTTGAGCCCTCAGGCTCACCGGGTTGTTCGACACATTGGCCCGTGCGATCAAAATGCCAGCCATGAAACGGACAGCGCAAACCGTTGTCTTCGAGGCGCCCGTAACACAGATCAGCGCCGCGATGTGGACACGCGCGCGAGATCAACCCAAGCGCGCCGTCATCATCGCGAAACAACACCAAATCCTCACCCAGTAACTTGACCGGAACGACCGGGCGATTGCCGGCCAACTCGTCGACCAACGCGGCGGGCTGCCAATAGTGGCGCAGCACCGCGCCCGCTTCGGATCCGGGGCCGGTTTGGGTGAGACGTTGGTTCATCTCGTGACTGATCATCGCGCGCGCCCTTTTTCTTTAAAACTGTACATTTTGCACATGGGATTTTGAAATTCTTTACGCTTTCAGCCCAATATGCCAGGTAAACGCAATCCGTGGTCGCGCGCGCATTCGATTGCACTGTCATATCCGGCGTCCGCGTGGCGCCAAACGCCGCTGGCGGGGTCATTCCACAAGACCCGCTCAAGCTTTTCGGCGGCTTCAGCTGTGCCATCGGCGCAGATGACGACGCCGGCATGTTGGGAGAACCCCATGCCGACCCCGCCGCCATGGTGCAGGCTGACCCATGTCGCACCCGAGGCGGTGTTGATCAGCGCGTTCAGCAACGGCCAGTCGGAAACGGCGTCGCTGCCATCGCGCATCGCTTCGGTCTCGCGGTTGGGCGAAGCGACGGAGCCAGCATCAAGATGGTCGCGCCCAATGACAACAGGTGCCGACAATTCGCCGTTGGCAACCATTTCGTTAAACGCCAGACCCGCACGGTGACGATCGCCCAGACCAATCCAACAGATCCGCGCCGGCAACCCCTGAAACGCGATACGCTCGGCCGCCATATCGAGCCATTTGTGCAGATGGGTGTTTTCGGGAAAGAGTTCCTTCATCTTTGCATCGGTCTTGTAGATATCTTCGGGGTCGCCCGACAGAGCGCACCAGCGAAACGGGCCAATCCCACGGCAAAACAGCGGGCGAATATAAGCCGGGACAAAGCCCGGAAAGGCAAACGCCGTTTCAAGCCCCTCGTCCAGCGCGACTTGTCGGATGTTATTGCCGTAATCCAGCACCGGAACTCCGGCGTTCCAGAAGTCGACCATTGCAGCAACATGGGTTTTCATGCTGGCGCGCGCGGCTTTTTCCACTGCTTTTGGGTCACTTTCGCGCTTTTCGCGCCATTCAGCGACGCTCCACCCTTGCGGCAGATAGCCGTTGAGCGGATCATGGGCGCTGGTCTGGTCGGTGACGATATCGGGGCGGACACCTCGCGCAACCAATTCGGGAAAGATGTCGGCCGCATTCCCCAGCAAACCAACCGATTTCGCCTGCCCGGCTTTGGTCCATTTGTCGATCAGTGCCAAAGCTTCATCCAGCGTTTCGGCGCGCTCGTCCAGATATTTGGTGCGCAGGCGAAAATCGATGCTGTCGGAATTACACTCAACCGCAAGGCAGCACGCGCCGGCAAAGACAGCGGCCAAAGGTTGTGCACCCCCCATGCCGCCAAGCCCGCCGGTCAAGATCCATTTGCCGGTCAGATCCCCGTCGTAGTGCTGGCGCCCGGCTTCGGCAAAGGTTTCATAGGTGCCCTGAACGATGCCTTGGGTGCCGATGTAAATCCAGCTGCCAGCGGTCATCTGGCCATACATCATCAACCCTTTTTTATCGAGTTCGTTGAAATGATCCCAGGTGGCCCAATGCGGCACCAGATTCGAATTGGCGATCAGCACGCGCGGGGCTTGGGCGTGGGTACGGATGATCGCGACGGGTTTGCCAGATTGCACGATCAGGGTTTCATCGCCTTCCAGATCGCGAAGGCTGGCGACGATTTGATCAAAGTCTTTCCAGGTGCGCGCGGCGCGCCCGATGCCGCCATAAACCACTAATTCTGTTGGGTTTTCAGCCACATCCGGGTGCAGATTGTTCATCAGCATGCGCATCGCGGATTCGGTTTGCCAAGATTTGGCGGTGATCTCGGAGCCGGTGGGCGGCAGCACGGTGCGGGTGTTTTTGCGAGGATCGCTCATGTTGGGGTCCAGTTCGAAAGGGCGCTTAAGATGCGGGCAAGATGGGGGCGCAATCGCTCAGGCGTCAGGCTCCAGGGTGGTTTTTCCGCCGCCAGATAGGTGGATTGGGCCAGTTCCATCTGGATTGCGTGGCGGTTTTGGTCCGGTTGGCCGTAGTGGCGCGTGGTCCAGCCACCTTTGAAACGCGCGTTTTCAACTGTGGTGAACGGCGCGGTGCAGGCGTTTGCCACCCGCGTTTGGATGTCGCGCGCGCAGGTGATGCCGTCGTTGGTGCCGATGTTGAAATCCGGCAAAGTGCCGTCAAACAGGAACGGAATTTGGCTGCGGATGGAGTGGCAATCGTAAAGGATCACAAAACCATGCAAGGCGTGGACGCGGTCAAGCTCGGACGCCAGCGCGGCGTGATAGGGCGCATGATACCTGTCGCGGCGTTCGGCGATTTCATCCGGGCCGGGTTGTTGCCCCTCACTCCAGATGTCGCGGCCATCAAAATCGGTGAGCGGCACCAGCGTCGTGGTGTTTTGCCCCGGATAAAGGCTGACGCCACCGGGATCGCGATTGGCGTCGATCACGTAGCGGTGGATGTGGCTTTGCACGACGGTGGTACCGGGCAAAAGGCCATCGTAAAGCGCGTTAATATGCCAATCGGTGTCGGCCAAAAGCTGCCCGTTGGGGTTAAGCCGCGCGGCGATGGCGTCGGGCACATGCGTGCCGCCATGGGGTTGGCCCAACACGATAGGGCTGTTGCCTTGTTGAACGGAAAACACACTCATGCCGAGAGTTCCGGAAAGGGTTGAGATGTCGCGCGCAGCGGTGAGCCATGCGCCACCAATTGCGCGGCGGTTTCGAGATCGGGGGCCAAAAAGCGATTTTTGATGAGGCTTTGCACATGCGTCCTTAGCGTGGACAGCACCGATTGCAGCGGTTTTCTGGACGTCAGGGCGGCGCGAAATTCGACGCTTTGCGCTGCGCAGAGCAGCTTGATCCCTATGATCCGATTGAAGTTTTCTATCATAACACCCAGCCGGCGCGCACCGTGCGCGACCATTGAAACGTGATCTTCCTGATTGTTGCTGGTCGGCGTTGGATCGACCAT
>JBGCDD010000002.1:0-89736 GCA_045105075.1 Sedimentitalea sp.
CGGACGTGTTCGATCACATCGAGATGTTTTACAACCCAACACGCAAGCACACCAACAACGGAATGCTGTCGCCGGTTGACTATGAAATCAAACAAGGGAAAATCAACCAGGCAAGTGTCTAGAAAACCAGGGGCTCCTCACTTATTCCCCATCTGTCGTCCTGCACTTTCCTAACCATCGGGACGGACAACCTCAAAGGGGGCGGCTCACAGCCTTGAGTTTACATTTTCCGCAATTGCAAAAGCGTTAACAAGTTGCACGATACTTCCGAAATTTGAACGAGCGCATCACTCAATCTCACAATTCTAAATTGGTCGCGGTACTTCATTGCTTTACGAATACTCAAGGATTTTGAGAGATCTTGTTTTTGCAACTCAGAACCACCGCCACTCAAAAAGAAGAACCACCTGTACTCTTACAACACCCAAATTAGGTTTATTGCCTTTTTTTGAACATTCTTCACTAAATTGTATACTTATCCGCCGCTAAACTCACCATCCACTTGCCTTTGAAGTTATATAGACACTGTCAGAAAGAGCTGAATTGCCGTCAATTCTTTTCATTCATGAGAACTTTCCGGCGCAGTTCGGCGGCATTGCCAGCCATTTGGCAGGGCAAGGATGGACTGTCATCTATGCTACGGCTCATGAACATTTTGTTGAAGGACGCTTGCATCGGCGGCCTCAAGGCTACGACGTTTTACGCTACAAACGCGGCCGCGAAACGCGAAATGACTCACATCGCTACTTGGTTGGTACAGAACGCGCTGTCTTGAACGGCCAAGGTCTGGCCCGTGCGGCGTACAGTTTGAAGGCCACAGGTTTTGAGCCTGACGTCATAGTTGCTCACTCCGGTTGGGGTTCGGGCAGTTTCGCTAAGATTGTTTGGCCAAACGCTCCACTGATCCAGTACCTTGAGTGGTGGTACAATTGGCCCGGAACTGATACATTACCAGAAGAGTCTTCAGGCACTTCAGAAGACAATTCGGCCCGAACCCTGGCTCGAAACTTACCGTTCCTGCTTGATTTCCAACAGGCTGCGAAAGTTTGGATGCCGACTCATTTCCAAGCAAAACAAGTTCCTGATTTTGTCAGAGACAACACTATAGTTCAACATGACGGTGTGAATTGTGATATATTCAGGCCAGCAATTGCGGAAGACAAGCGTTTTTCAATCCGTAACTTGCCAAACGAAGCGCCGATCGCAACGTTTGCGACACGCGGTATGGAGCCAATGCGTGGGTTTCCAACGTTTATGGCCGCGGCAGCGAAGTTGCAGTCAGAGCACAAAGATCTGCACATCGTGGTCGCTGGCGGTGACAAAACCCACTATGGGCGAAAACCCAAAGGGTCAAAAAGTTGGAAACAACACGCCCTGAAAGTTCATGATTTTGATCCAAAAAGGTTGCATTTCACTGGTTTATTGCCGAAGCCCACTTACACAAAACTTCTTCAACGCACACAAGCCCACGTTTATTTGACCCGTCCCTTTGTGTTGAGTTGGTCGCTTATCGAAGCTGCGGCGACTGCTTGCCCGCTTGTTGTTGGAGATGTAGCACCCGTGAGAGAAGCGCTTCCTGATGATGATTTGGCCAAATTTGTTCCTTTGGACGACCATGAGGCTTTGAGCGACGGTGTGGATTGGTGCTTGAAGAACCAAAAGAAAGCGCACGCTATGGGACTTCGAGCGCGAAAAACCATCTGTGAACGTTACCATCAACCAATTTCTTTTGACGCCCTGGAATTGATGTTCCGAAAGGTCATAACAAAGTCAAAGAGCAACAAAACGCGGGGTGCTTTTTTGGACCAAGACAATTTGGAGCCGGCCATATTTACGCAAAACAAATCAATGCCGGCGACAAGCAATACGTTTTCCGCAGCATCGGGAACCACCGGCTAAGGCTTCCCAGATCTCCAATCAGATGCAATCAAGATACCGGGTATGATACTGGACCGAAATCGACAAAACCATAACGAACTCGACCAGACCATCCTCTTCACATAGGCCCGATCGGTTTTGATCTGTCGCCATTTGCAAAGTGTTGGCGGGTTGTTCTCACCAAGAGGTTCAGGCAGGATAGAGACATGAGTTCTGGTCTCAAACTGATGGTTTTCACCGATCTCGATGGCACTCTGATCGATCATGAAAGCTATCAATGGGCTGAGGCAATGCCTGCATTGACTGCCTTGAATGCCGTCGGCGCCGGTATCGTTCTGGCGAGCAGTAAAACAGGGTTTGAAATCGAAAGTTACCGCGCCGACTTGGCTTTGAGCAAGTGGCCTGCAATCGTCGAAAACGGCGCTGGGGTGTTGGCAGCATTCGAAGCGCCCAGCCAAGACAGTTCCGAATACATCACGTTGCGCATGGCACTAAATAACATACCCGCAGGTCTTCGCCGATCTTTTGTTGGTTTTGGTGATTGGAGCGCGAGCGAAGTTGCGCGGCAAGCGGGTCTTTCGTTGATCCAGGCCAGTCTGGCCAAAAAACGCGCGTTTTCAGAACCTGGTTTGTGGCGCGGGACAACTTCAGGCTTGGCGACATTCAAAGCTCAACTCAACGAACAAGGCATTGATTGTCGCGAAGGCGGTCGCTATTTGACGCTGTCTTTTGGGGGCAACAAATCGAACCAAATGGCTGCAATCAACACGCAATTTCAGCCACAGCACACAGTTGCCTTGGGCGATGCGCCAAATGACATTGAGATGTTGGAAGCCGCGGATTTCGGCGTGATTGTTCACAACCCACACCGCGAACCGTTGCCAATTTTGAACGGTGAAGCCGCAGGGCACATTGTTCGCACAAAGCAGACTGGTCCTTTGGGGTGGAATGCAGCGATACTTGATCTGTTGCGAAAATTAGAACTGAAACGGGGCTAAAAACAATGGCAGATTTCCATCAAAACGGAAACATAACCACCCTGCACAACTTGCGCACTCGCTCGACAGAAGACCTCAGCCACGAATTGGCAACCTTCGCACAGAGCCGCAAGATTTCGCTAATCCTTCCCTGCCTCTATTCCGAACTAGAGGGTGATGCGATGCCGCATATTCTCTCAGAACTTTCTGAAGTGCGCTATTTACATCGTATTATCATCGGTTTGGACAAAGCCGATGAAGCCCAGTTTCGCCACGCCAGAAAGTTCTTCGAAGGGCTAAATCAAAATCACATCGTGATCTGGAACGATAGTCCGCGCATGCTTGAACTAGGCGCGCGGCTTGAATCGTTGGGTTTGGCGCCGGCCGAACATGGCAAAGGCAAAAACGTTTGGTCCTCTTTGGGGTACTTGATCGGGTGCGCGGACAGCGCCGTGATGGCGATCCATGACTGCGACATTCTGACATACAACAATGAAATGCTCGCGCGTCTGGTATACCCAGTCGCCAATCCGAATTTTCCATACCAAGTGGCCAAAGGCTATTACCCGCGCATCGGTGATGGCAAACTGAATGGTCGGGTCACCCGTTTGCTGGTCAGCCCTTTACTGATCGCGCTGAAAAGAGTGATAGGCGACCGCGACTACATCGACTATTTGCGCAGTTTTCGTTACCCTTTGTCTGGTGAATTCGCCATGCGCACTGCCATTTTGCCCGATCTACGGATTCCATCCGATTGGGGGCTTGAAATTGGCGTTTTGTCCGAGGCCTGGCGTAATCTGGCGCCAAAAGCAGTTTGTCAGGTCGAGATTGCTGATGTTTACGATCACAAACATCAAGATCTGAGCGTCGATGACGCAGACGCTGGGCTGAGCCGTATGTCCACGGACATCTGCAAAGCGATTTTCCGCAAACTCGCCGCCGACGGCACAGTGTTTTCCGCCAACGTTTTCCGTACGTTAAAAGCCACATACTATCGCAGTGCTTTGGACCTTCTTGAGGCCTATTACAACGATGCCAAAATGAATGGTCTGTCGGTTGACCGGCACAAAGAAGAACGCTCGATCGAGTTGTTTGCCGAGAATATCATGCGCGCCGGACAAGTGTTTATCGAAAATCCGCACGAAACGCCGTTCATACCGACTTGGAATCGGGTTCACGCCGCCGACACCAGTTTTCTAAGTGATTTACACGACGCAGCTGCTGCTGATGCTGCGGATTTTCAATAAGATTCACGCGCGGTTTGTAATCCAGCGGCATTGGTACGGCGCGAGCGAAATTGCGCTAGCAGTGCTTTCGATCTGTTCGCCGTTCAACAGATCAATCCAACTTTCATCGTCAATCAAATTGATCGCAACCTGGGGAATTTCAACGTGCTCACTGCTGACATTATGCAGCGCAAAGATCGATTGATCTCGATCAAGGCTTTGCCGCCATACGCCAAAAACCTTGTCATTTAAGGGCATCGTGAATTGCGTCGCGTTGGGGTGAAACGCGGATTGGCCCGCCCGCAACCGCAACCGGTCAGACAATGCACTCAGCACACGCGCTTGTGGTGTTTGCGGATCGTCAAGCAAAGCCTGCAGCGATGGATAGTCCCAGCGATGACGGTTGATCGCGCGCTTCATGCCACGTCGCTCAACCTGCGCATGATCATTTGGAGTCGCAAGCAAGGAGTGGATGTAAAACGCGGGAATCCCCTCCAACGACATGACAATGGTCTGCGAACAGATAAAGCGTTCAAAATGAGAATCGTCCGCGCCTTGAAACGTGCGGCTGGTGGCCTCGTAAAAAGTCGTATTCGCTTCATATGGTGCTTCGCTGCCATCCGGAAGCGCGCGCATCGACACCATCCCACCAAGATCGCGAATGGTTTCAATCATTTGCGCTTGATCCTCGGGAGGTAACACACCTTCAGCCGGTCGCATTCCGATGCCATCATGGCTCGCTGTGAAGTTCAAATAGGCACACCCTAATTGCGCCGGCGGCATACCGCTTTGCCAACGCTGCAAGTACCGCGCCGATCCCGACATCATCGCATGCAGAATCAGCGGCGGCAGTGGGAAGTTATAGATGGCATGCGCTTCGTTACGATTTCCAAAATAGCTCAGATTTTCGGCTTTTGGCACATTGGTTTCAGTGAGCAAAATGATCGTTTCCGATGCATAGTCACACAGCATCCGGATCAGTTGCACAATCGCATGGGTTTGCGGCAAGTGAATCGAGGGAGAGCCAATTTCCTTCCACAAAAACGCCACCGCATCCAATCGAATAATCTGAACGCCGTTGTCCACATGCAATCGAATGATGCGCAAAAACTCTAGCAACACCTCTGGGTTGCGGAAATCCAGGTCGATTTGATCATGGCTGAACGTGCACCAGACGTGGCGCGCACCGTTGCTTGTTTCCACTTCTTGCAACAAAGGCGTGGTGCGTGGACGGACAACATTGCTCAGATCATCATCCGGCGAGGCTTCAAAAAAGAACTTGTCGTAGGGCGCTTGGCCTTGTCGATAGGCATTGAACCACGCGCCCTGGCTCGACACATGGTTAAGCACAAGATCCGACATCAGGTGGAACTCGGCGCCAATGCGGTTGATATCCGCCCAATCACCAAGCTGCGGATTGACGGCGCGAAAATCTGATACGGCAAATCCATCGTCTGACGTGAAGGGAAAGAACGGCAAGATGTGCACACCGTTGATCACACCCTTCATGTTTTGCAGCAGAAAATCATACAGCAAATCCAAAGGCTTGTGAGCTCCATCCACGATGGAATTGCCGTAAGTGATCAGCAGAGCGTCTTTCTCGCTCCACAGATTATTGCCCGGCTGCCGCCCGCGTTTGCGTGGCTTGCTGCCCTCTGGCCAAAACGCTTCAACAATGTTGCTCGACAAAATATCTGCATCAACATCGGGGTAAACTTGCTTAACAAGCGCCGCCAGACGCAAACTGAAAGAGGTCGTTTTGGCAGCGCACATAATTTGAAAGTCCCGCGGTCGTTTTCATCGGTGCCCAGCATGACCTTTGTGGGCGAGAATCCCAGATAAATCGTTCCAATTTCAACAAGTCAATCTCAGGCTGACACCGATGCTTAAAGCTGCAGCTGGATCAGTGCCTTAGCCCGCCCTCAAATTGATCGTATTGCAAAAATCATCCAGGTCACCGTTCAAGGACGTATCACACGATGCATCGGCTGCCGCCGCCCACGTTGTCACAGGAAAAAGCGAGCTGCCGTAAAATGGACGCAAAGCCATCAAAGTGATGCCTGAAAGAAGGGTCATACCTGTTTTTGTAGCTGCATATGGCTTCCCTCGGCATCGCGTTTTATAGCCCCCACCCAGTGCGCGGTGCCGAGGACTTCCCCCCCCAAAAAGTTTCAGCGCAAACCACGGTCTTGCACCCGCGCTGTAGCTATTTGGTTTCTAATCCTGAAAATCGATACTACTGTCGCGGTCGCAAACCAGTAGGAGCCAATATGCGCGATTTCCATCAACCCGGGCGCTCGCCTGTCTTTGCCACGCAAGGCATGTGCGCCACGTCTCATCCGCTTGCCGCGCAAGCCGCCGTTGATATCCTCAAGCGTGGTGGCAACGCGATGGATGCGGCGATTTCCGGCGCCGTGCTGCTTGGATTGTGCGAGCCGCAGATGACGGGCATTGGCGGCGATTGTTTCGTCCTTTTCAAACGCGCCGGCGAAGATGATATCCAGGCGCTTAATGGCTCCGGTCGCGCGCCGGCCGCCGCACAGGCCGAGACCTTGCGCGCGCGCGGTGACACCACCATCGGTCTGACCTCGCCCGATGCCGTCACAATCCCAAGCGCCATAGATGCCTTTTGCCATCTGTCTGAAACGGAAGGAAAAATTGGCCTCGATGCAATCCTGGCCCCTGCCATTCACTATGCCGAGGCCGGCATTCCCGTCGCACCGCGTGTGTCTTTTGACTGGGCCAAGGATGCGGGCACGCTGCAAGGCCATGCGCGCGATCTGTTTTTGATCAATGGACAGGTGCCCCAGCCCGGCCAATTGTTTGCGGCTCCTGGTCAGGCCGAAGTGCTGCGCCGCGTCGCCAAATCTGGGCGCGATGCGTTCTACAGCGGTGAAATTGCAGATGACATGCTGGCCGCGCTGAATGCCCTTGGCGGGGTTCACACGGCAGATGACTTCGCCAATACCGCCTGTGAGGCGACCAATCCGGTGCAAAGCACGTATGGCCCGTCACAGCTTTTCGAGCATCCGCCCAACGGGCAAGGCGTGATCGCCAATCTGATCCTCAACATCCTGTCGCATTTTGACCTGGCCGCAATGGATCCTTGGGGCAGCGCGCGTGCGCACCTAGAGGCCGAGGCCTCCAAGCTGGCTTATGACGCGCGCAATCGTTTTGTCGCCGACGCCGGCCACACCACGCGGCTCGACCATCTCAGCGATCCCGAAACCGCTGCCAAACTGGCCGCTTTGATTGATCCAAAATCCGCTATGGCCAGCGCCACCAGCATCAGCGAGGCGGTGCACAAGGACACGATTTACATCACCGTGATCGACAAGGACCGCATGGTTGTATCGCTGATCTATTCGATTTTTCATGGGTTCGGGTCGGGAATTGCATCCGAAAAGTTCGGAATCCTGCTGCAAAACCGGGGGGCTGGCTTCAATCTTCAGCCCGGCCACCCCAACGAACTGGGTGGCGGCAAACGCCCGATGCACACGATCATCCCGGCAATCCTCAAATCACAGGGCGCAATCCTGCCCTTCGGCGTCATGGGTGGGCAATACCAACCCGCCGGCCACGCCCGTTTTGTGACCAATCTGCTGGACTATGGGATGAACCCGCAGGCTGCCATCGACGCCCCCCGGTCGTTTCCGGAAAACGGGCAGCTGAAGGTCGAGCGTGGGTACTCAGATCAAGTGAGCCAGGAATTGGCCGATCTGGGGCACAAAGTCGAAACCCCAGAAACGCCGCTCGGCGGTGCCCAAGCGATCATGGCCCATGCCAGCGGTGTGTTGGAAGGCGGCAGCGATCCGCGAAAAGACGGCTGCGCGTTGGGCTACTAGTTCAACTGAAAATGCAGCGGATAGGACCCGTCCTCGAACGGGCCAAACATATCCGGGATATCCGGGTGGTCGACAGGTTCACCAGAATAGTCGGCCACCAAATTTTGCTCGGAAACATAAGCCACGTAATAACTTTGGTCGTTTTCCGCCAAAAGATGATAAAATGGCTGTTCTTTCAGTGGGCGACTGTCTTCGGGAATCGCTTGATACCACTCTTCAGTGTTCGAAGACTGAGGGTCCACGTCAAAGACCACACCGCGAAATGGGTGTTTCTTGTGACGGACAACTTGTCCCAGATGATATTTTGCACGCGTTTTCAACATAATCGTAAAGCCCCTAATGGGGCCTGATACCCGTTTCAAGCACCGGTTGTCCAATAGAAGCGACGAAATATGCGGAAACAGTCTGTGAACTCAAACCCGACAGTAACAATAGGCGTGATTCCCCCACATCCGTTTCCTGCTGTTGGAAATGTGATTCCAACACCGCGCAACTTACGGTAAACTCGTCAAAAAAAGGCATGAGGCCGATGAGCAGAACAATATGTGTGATGATCGCGGCGCTGATTCTGGCGTCTTGCGGTGGTGGCTACAACGCGCCTCCACGAAATCTGGACAATGCGTGCAGCATTGCCAAGGAACGACCGCAATACGTGCGCGCCTTCAAAGCGACGCAGCGCAAGTGGGGCGTGCCAGCTGCGGTGCAGATGGCCACGATCTATCAGGAAAGCAAGTTTCGCGCCGACGCGCGCACGCCGTTTCGTTATGTGCTGGGCGTGATTCCCATGGGCCGGCAAAGCAGCGCCTTTGGCTATTCGCAGGCGCTGGACGGCACCTGGGATGAATACCGTGACAAGACCGGGCAACGCCGCGCCAAGCGCGACAACATCCGTGACGCCGCCGATTTTATGGGGTGGTACATGAACGAAAGCAAAAAGCGTAACGGGATCGCGTTGAGTGATGCGCGCAACCAATATTTGGCCTATCACGAAGGACAAACCGGATTTGCCCGCGGCACTTATCGGCGCAAAAGCTGGTTGATGCGGGTGTCACGCGAGGTTGAAGCCCGCGCTATCCTGTACCAAACCCAACTCGCCAGCTGCCGCGCCTTTTAGCGGTCGCTGGCCTTGCCGTCCTGCTGGGTGACAAACAGCGTATCCGCCAGGGACACGCCGGGTTCCAGCGCGCCCAGAACGACCGATGTTTTGCTGCCCTGCCCGTCATAGATCACCCATTTGCGCAACTGCACCGGCGCGTCGGTAAAGATAAGCTCGATCCGACCCGCCTCTGGGTTTTCAGGGTCCTGTGCGGTCACAATCGTCGCGGTGCCGTCAAAATCATGGCCGACCACCATGTTGGCGCGCCCCAAATTGACATTGCGCGCCAGAATGATCGACAGCGGCGTGCGTTTCAGCGGATAGGTTTCGGGCGGTTGATTTGACTTGGGATCATGGATCACCACCGTTCCGCCACCGGCCACAACCAAAGCAGACTCGGGCGGCGCATATTCAAACCGCATCCGTCCGGGGCGTTTCAAAAGCAACTGCCCGGTCGACAGCGATCCGTCATCGTTGATCTGCGTGAACGGGCTTTGCGCTGATTTCAGCCCGTTGAGATATTTTGAAAGCGCTGTCAGCGACAATTTGTCTGCCGCCAGCGCGGGCCCGGCAAGAACCGTCAGGGCCATTACAAGAAGATACCGTTTCATCACTCTCACATAAGCATTCCGCGCGCGATGTGAAGGCGCGCCTATTGCTGTTCGGGCACAAGGATCTCGCGTTTGCCCACATGGTTGGCTGGCGATACCAGCCCCTGGTCTTCCATTTGCTCCACCAGACGCGCGGCTTTGTTATAGCCGATTGCCAATTTACGCTGAATGTAACTGGTCGAGCACTTGCGATCCTTGGTCACAATCGCCACCGCCGTGTCATAAAGCGCATCTTCGCCATCGGTGTTGCCACCAAGGCCAAGCACCTGATCAATATCGTTTTCGCGGTCTTCGGCAGGACCATCCAGCACGGTGGTAACGTACGCGGGCGGGCCAAAGCCTTTCAAGTGGTTGACCACTTCTTCGACTTCTTCATCCGACACAAACGGGCCATGACAGCGCAGGATTTTCGACCCCCCCGCCATGTAAAGCATGTCACCCATACCCAGCAATTGCTCGGCGCCCATTTCACCCAAAATCGTGCGGCTGTCGATTTTCGAAGTCACCTGGAATGAGATCCGAGTGGGGAAGTTGGCCTTGATCGTGCCGGTGATCACATCCACCGACGGGCGCTGTGTCGCCATGATCAGGTGGATGCCCGACGCTCGCGCCATTTGCGCAAGTCGTTGAATACAAGCTTCGATTTCCTTGCCAGCCACCATCATCAGGTCGGCCATCTCATCCACGATCACCACGATAAAGGGCATCGCCTCGGGCGCGAACTCTTCTGTCTCAAACACCGGTTCGCCGGTCTCATCATCAAATCCGGTCTGCACCGTGCGGCTGAACATCTCGTTTTTGGCCTGCGCTTCGCGGACACGGCTGTTGTACCCTTCGATGTTGCGCACGCCCATTTTGGACATCTTGCGATAGCGATCTTCCATCTCGCCCACGGTCCATTTCAACGCGACCACGGCCTTTTTCGGATCGGTCACAACCGGCGAAAGCAGATGCGGGATGCCATCGTAAACCGACAGTTCCAGCATTTTGGGATCAATCATGATCAGGCGGCACTCATCCGGCGTCAGCTTGTAAAGCAGGCTGAGGATCATCGTGTTGATCGCCACCGATTTACCCGAGCCGGTGGTGCCCGCAATCAAAAGGTGGGGCATTTTGGCCAGATTGGCCACGATCGGATCACCGCCAATGTCCTTGCCCAAAGCCAGCGGCAAGCGCATGTTGCTGTCGCCAAAGTCACGTGCGGCCAACACCTCGCGTAGCACACACATCTCACGGTTTTCATTGGGCAATTCAATGCCGATGACCGACCGACCCGGAACCGTGGACACACGCGCCGACAAAGCTGCCATCGAGCGTGCGATGTCGTCGGCCAAACCGATCACGCGGCTGGCTTTCAAACCCGGCGCAGGCTCCAGTTCATACATGGTGACCACCGGGCCGGGACGAACCGAGACGATTTCGCCCTTCACGCCATAGTCATCCAGCACGCTTTCCAACATCCGCGCATTTTCTTCCAACGCTTCGTCAGACAAATGATGCCGCTGGATCGAATCCGGTGACGCCAGCAGGTTCAGCGGCGGCAGTTCGAATTCAGTGCCAGCCTCCTCAAAGGCCAGCGCAGGCTGCGCTTCGGCCTGAGCACGCCGCGATTGCGCCGGCGCTTTGCGTATCGGATGTTGCACAACTTTGCGTGGCTCGGGCACTGGAATGGCCGCAGGAACGGCAACCGGCGTGGGCATCGCAGTGGCTTCAACCGGCACAGGTTGGGCCTCGGGGGGCGTGGCAACAGGTGCGGCGATTGGTTCTGCGACCGGTTGGACGATCTCTTCATACATCACATCGGGCGCAACGGCCGGCCCCAGAACCGGGGCCGCACCCCGTGTCAACGGCGGTTCGGGTGGCAAATCAACACTGCCACCGGTGTTCAACAACAGCGGATCAGGCCGACGCCCACGCCCTTTGGTCAGCGGACGCGTGGGATCGGGTTCCGGCTCTGGCTCGACACCGCTGCGCGAGCGGATGACATCGGCAATCTTGGCACGGATGCGATCATCGCCCGGCATCTCGTCAAATTCCGCACTGTCCAACGGCTCGGGTTCGACCAATTCAGGTTCCGGCATCGCATCGGGGCGACGGATCAGCGACGGCATACGCGACAGGAAACTGCCCTTTTCAGCCGGTTCAGCATTGGCAAATTCAATCGGATCAAACCCTGTCGGCAAAACGGCGGCTTGGGCGGCATAGGCCGCCTCTTCGGCCTTACGGGCTTCGTCTTGGGCCCGAAGCGCCGCCAGTTTTTGTGCGGCGCGCTTTGCGGCGTTGTTGCGATATCCCGTCACAGCCGAGGACGCACCCCGTCCCAAAAGGCTGAGGATAAAGCTATAGATCATGATCAGACCGATCAGCGAAAAGCCCAGCCCGCGCCCGATTTCACGTCGGGTAAAGCCCAGCACAAACGCGCCCAGCCCGACCATCGCCAGCGCCATGAGCAGCGACATCAGCTTGACCGCCAGATGCGAGCCCAGCGGCACAAGTGTCAGAACCGCGCCCATCACCGTGTCACCAAACAGCCCGCCCAGCCCGAAACTGTGCGTGGCACGCCAGTCGGCATCGGGGATCAGGGTTGCGGCGTAAACCGAGGCAAAAGCAATCGCGATGGGCGCAAAAATCAGCCGCGGCACCGCGCGGTCTTCGCCCAGATGAAAGGCAAACCGCACGCCCCACACGATGGCGATCAGCGCCAAACCCCATGCGCCCCAGCCCACAATCATGAACAATGGCGCCGCCAGTGACGCCCCCAAAGGCCCCATCCAGTTTTGCACAGGCGCGTCCGTGGACACCATCCAGTTGGGATCATCCGGCGTATAAGAGCCGATCATCGCCGCCGCCGCCGCGCCGAGGCAGATCAGCAAAATCCCGATCAGCTCCTTGCCGCGCCGCTCGATTGCGGCCTGCATATTGCTGTCCAGCAATGGATCGCGACTGCGTGTGTTGTATGCCATGCCTACCCTCGTCCTACGTGTACAAACAATCGCGGAGTTTTTCCAAACCGCGTTGCATGTCATCTTTTGAGGCCACCATGGCAGCCCGAATGTATCCTTGACCGGGGTTTTGCCCCGGATCGCCTTGCGCCAGATAGGCGCCCGGAAGAACTTTGACGCCCGTTTGTGTCCAGAGTTTGACCGTCGCGGCCTCGCCATCGTCCACCGGCAACCACAGGAAAAACCCCGCTTCGGGGCCTGCATAGCCCTGAATTCCGCCCAGAACCTCGTCGGCAACCGCATATTTTTCGCGGTAAAGCGCGCGGTTTTCTTCCACGTGGGTCTCGTCTGCCCAAACCGCGGCTGCGGCGGCCTGCAACGGGGCCGGCAACGGCGCGCCGGCATAAGAACGCAGCTGTTTCAGCGCCGTGATCGTGCGCGGCCCACCCGCCGCAAAACCCGACCGCAAACCCGGCAAGTTCGAGCGTTTGGACAGCGAATGGAACGCCAAAACCCGTTCGGGATCGGCGCCCACCTCTTTGGCCACCTGCAAGGCTCCGGTTGGCGGGGTGTCGCGGTAAATCTCGCTGTAACACTCGTCGGCAAAAATACGGAAATCATAGTGCTCGGCCAAAGCAATCAGCTCGGCCCAATAATCACGGTTGGCCACTGCGCCCTGCGGGTTCGCAGGCGAACAGATATAGGCGATGGTGGTGCGGTTCAGCACGTCCTCGGGCAAGGCGGCATAGTCGGGCAGATGATTGCTGGCCGCCGACGCAGGCACAAAAACCGGCTCGGCGCCCACCGACAGTGCTGCCACCATGTAAACTTGATAAAAAGGGTTGGGTGACAGGATCACCGGTTTTTGGCCATTCTTGGTCTCGGGGCACAGCGCCATCGCAGAGTTGTAAAGCCCTTCGCGCGTGCCATTCAGCGCAAGTACGTGTTGCTCTGGGTCTAGCGCCACACCGTAACGCAGCGCGATCCAATCGGTGATGGCCCCGCGCAACGCCGGCGTGCCTTCGTTTTGCGGGTAGGAATTGAAACCGGCGGTGTTTTCCACAATCACATCTGTCACCCACTGGGGAAACGCGTGTTTGGGTTCGCCGATTGTCATCTGAATGACGTCGCCACCCGGTTCAATCACGTCCAACAACGCGCGCAGACGCGGGAACGCATAGGCCGGAAGGTTCGAAAACCGCTCGGGAAAAATCATCACTGCTGCCTCGTGCCGGGATCATGAACGCCCCGTTTGCGCACAAGCTACAGATGCGCCCCGCGCCCGTCCAGCCGCGCCAACGCTTCGATGCGCATTTGTGGTTTTTAGGCCAACACTTTTTCCGCGGCCGCGCCAATCCGCAACAAGGCTTCCTCACAATCGGGCGGCGCCATCATCATCAGCCCGCAACTGGGCGTGCCGGTCGGCAACGTCAGCGCGCAAAGTCCCATCAGATTGCCAATGCGCGTGTTGCGCAGCGCCAACAGGTTTTCAGTGACATAATAGTCCTCATCCTGGGTCAAACGCGCAAGATTGGGCGGCAAGATCGGCGCCGTCGGACAAATCACCGCGTCATACCCTGCTGTGGCCTGATCATAGGCCCCGCGCGCGGTTTCCAACGCGGCCCAGGCCGCCACATAATCCGAGCCTTTGAACCCGGCGCCAATGCGGAACCGCTTGAGGATTTCGGGGAACATCAGGTCTGGATTGGCCTCAATCACCTCGTGCCACAGACCATAAGCCTCGGCCGTGAACAGCACGCCCGCCATGGTCATCACCTCGGTCAATTCGGGCACTTTGATCGACGACACAATGGCACCGGCACCTTCCAAGGCCTCAACAGCGGTTTGGAACGCCTGTTCCGGTGGCGCGCGCAAATCATCCATTGCGACAGTTTGCAGCACCGCGAAACGACGACCCACCAAACTGGCACCGCGCAGATCAGGGCCACCTCCGCCCTCAAGCGCGCCCAACATCAGCGCGGCGTCTTCGACACTGCGCGCCAATGGACCGATGGTGTCAAACTTCAAACACAGGGGCACAACGCCCTCCAGACTGATGCGCCCGGCCGTGGTCTTGAGGCCCACCAGATCATTCCACGCCGCAGGCACGCGCACCGACCCACCGGTATCCGAGCCAATTCCGCATGCCGCCAAATCAAAAGCCACCGATGCCGCCGCCCCCGAGGACGACCCGCCCGAAACCGCCGCCGCATCATTGATGCAAGGCGGCGTGGCAGTCACCGGGTTCATGCCAAGGCCGGAAAAGGCCAGTTCGCTCATGTGAGTTTTGCCCAGACATACTGTGCCCATACCCGTCGATTGGCGCAAACACAGCGCATCCATGTCCGGCACCCGATCTTTCAGCAGGGCCGAGCCTGCTTCGGTTGCGGTGCCCGCCGTATCAAACAAGTCTTTCCAACTGATCGGCACCCCGTCCAGCAAAGACAACCGCCGCCCGGCCCGCGCACGCGCACGCGCCGCTTCGGCTTCGGCCAAGGCGCGCGCATGGGTCACACGGGCATAGATCCGCTGTTGGTCCGGGTGGGCGTCAATGGCATCCAGATAGGTTTGCGTCAGCTCAACCGGGTCAATATCGCCCGCGGCGATCCCACGACCCAGATCCGCCGCCGTGCTTTTAAGCCATTCCTGCATCTTACCCTCGCTTTGCGTTGTTAACAAAAGGGTAGCGACAGCACCGCGCATGGACAATCCCGAACCCACACTCATATTGCAGGGCATGGAGATTGACAGCGATATCGTAATTGTTGGTGGCGGGCTGAACGGCTCGGTGCTGGCATTGGCTTTGGCCCAAAACGGACACAGCGTCAGCGTGATTGACGCACTTGGCACCCAGATTCGCGCTGATGCGGCGTTTGACGGGCGATCCTACGCGATTGCGCTGTCCTCGCAGCGTCTGCTCAGCGCAGTTGGGCTTTGGGACGCGTTGGAAGATCAGGCGCAACCGATGCTCGACATCAAGGTCACCGACGGGCGCGCCGGACAAGGGCCTGCGCCGTTCTGGATGCATTTTGATCACAACGAACTCGAAGAAGGCCCGATGGGCTATATGATCGAAGATCGCCATCTGCGCCGTGCGTTGCTTGCAGCGATGGAAGGCACCAGCGGTATTTCGCTGATTTCGGGCGTCCGTGTCACAGCCCAGCACATTCACCCCGCCAGCATCACGGTTGATTTGGACAACGGCACCCAGATCAATGGCCGTGTGCTTGTGGGAGCAGACGGGCGGGCATCGGGCACGGCCCAACGGGCGGGCATCAAACGCACCGAATGGTCTTATGATCAGGTGGCATTGGTTTGCGCGGTCGAGCATGCGTTGCCTCACAACGGTGTGGCGCATCAGTTTTTCATGCCCGGCGGACCTTTGGCGATTTTGCCGCTGACGCAGAACCGATCCTCGATTGTCTGGAGCGAACAGGCCGATATTGCCAAGCGCGTCTGCGCCCTGGACGATGACGGTTTTCTGGCCGCCCTGCGCCCGCGTTTTGGCGATTTCCTCGGGCCGATCACGCTGGCTGGCAAACGGTTCAGCTATCCGCTGGGGTTAAGCCTGGCAAATGCGCTTGTTGCAGATCGCGTGATTCTGATTGGCGATGCCGCGCACGGTGTGCACCCGATTGCGGGTCAGGGCCTGAACGCCGGATTGCGCGATGTCGCAGCCCTGGCCGAAACGCTGACATTGGCCGCGCGCCACGGCGAAGAATTGGGCTCGCCGCTTGTGCTTGAGCGCTATCAGCAGTGGCGTCGTTTTGACACCGCCGCGCTGGCGCTGGCGACAGATACATTCAACCGGCTGTTTTCAAATGACAATCCACTGCTTCGCTTGGGTCGTAATTTGGGAATGGCCGTGGTTAATGCTACGCCGGCTTTGCGGCGCGGGGCCATGCGCGAGGCCGCTGGATTAACCGGTGATTTGCCCAAACTGATGCTGGGCAAACCGATTTAGTCGAGCTTGCGCGCCTCGTCGACCAGCATGATCGGGATGCCGTTGCGGATCGGAAAAGCCAGCCCGGCAGAAACCGAAATCAGCTCTTGGGCGGCGGCATCATAATCCAGCCGATTCTGCGTTTGCGGACAGATCAGCGCCTCAAGCATGTGGCGGTCAAAGCCAGGCTCATCGCTCATTGCAAAATCTCTTCATTGGCGCCGCCACGCAGCGAAAATTCAATCAAGGTCACCAAGGTTTCACGACGGGTGGACAGCGACGGTGCCTCAAGCAGCGCCTGCTTTTCTTCGGGATCAAAATCCAGCAACATCGACAGCGAATTGATCAGCAATTCGTCTTCGGCATCTTTCAGCGTTTCCCAATCCGTAGACAGTTGGCGCGCCGAAAAATAGCGTTCGAGCAGATCCATGAACACCGATCGGTCAAAATCATTGTCGCGTTCGGTCTTGCCCAAATCCCGCTCAAAACCGGTCCAGCTGACCTCGCAGCGCCGGTAGGGCGAAAAGCCCTCCACTTCCTTGATCAGCCGGAACCGCGATGCACCCGACAGGGTCACCATGTAACGCCCGTCTTCGGTTTCGGAAAACTGCGTGATCCGACCGGCACAGCCAATCATATGCAACGCATCGGGGCGGTTGGGCATCGGATTGGGTTGCATCATCCCGATCAAACGTTCGGGCGTCTTCAACGCATCTTCAAGCATTTGCAGATAGCGCGGCTCAAACAGATGCAGCGGCAGCCGAGCGCGCGGCAAAAGCAAAGCGCCCGGCAGAGGAAACACGGAAATCGTGTCGGGTAAATCAGCAGATATTGTCATGACAAATCACCTAGCCCTTGGCTGCGATTAGGCAAATATCATCGAGCTCAGCTTGCGGCGTCCGTTCAAAACAACCGGATCTGTGGGCTTCAGCGCTTCAAAAACCGTGAACAACTGGGTTTTGGCAGCGCCGTCGTTCCACTCGCGATCCCGGCGGAACAATTCCAGCAACGCGCCTACGGCCTCTTCGACCTGTCCCGCGGCATGCAGCGCCAAGGCCAGATCAAAGCGTGCCTGATGATTGTCCGGCTCGGCTTCAACGGCGGCTGTCAACTCGGCGACGGGGCCAGCATCGGCCGCCTGTCGCGCCAGTTCCAGCTGCGCATGCGCGGCCTCAAGTTCCGGGCTGGTGGAAATCTCGGCAGGCGCACCGTTCAAAATCGCCTCGGCCTGATCCAGATCATCCATCGCGATGTGGGCGCGCACAAGACCGCCGTAAGCCCCGGCATGGGCAGGCTCTTCGCCCAGAATCGCGGCAAAAGTCTGCGCTGCATCTACCGCCGCGCCTTCGCTCAGCATGGTTTCAGCGGCCTCAACCGCATCGGCCAGACCATTGTCCGGCACTTCGCCACCACCGGCGGCAACCACCCGGTCGACGAATTCCTTGATCTCAGATCCAGGCAGCGCACCCTGAAAGCCGTCAATGGGCTGACCTTTGTGAAACGCATAGACCGTGGGAATCGACTGGATCTGCAACTGACCGGCGATGTTTTGCGCCTCGTCCACGTTGATTTTGACCATCTTGACCGCGCCTTTGGCCGCCGTCACAGCGTCTTCCAACAAGGGTCCCAGCGTTTTGCAGGGGCCACACCACGGCGCCCAGAAATCAACAATGATGGGCCCCTCATTTGAGGCTTCGATCACATCGACCATGAACGTGGCTTCGGATGCGTCCTTGATCAGATCGGCTGCGGGGGCCGCGCCGCCCAGCGTTAAGTCCATCATATCCCGTCTCTCCTTCGCGATTTGGCCTTATATGTAAGCTGCGCGCGCAGAAACCAAGAGGCTTTCTTGCTGATACCGCGCATCCAAGCCTAAAGGTCGAAAGTGGCAAAGACCGGAGCGTGATCGCTGGGTTTCTCCCAACCCCGCACATCGCGCAGGATTCGGCTGGAATGCGCCGCGGCGGAAATGTCGGATGTGGCCCAGACATGATCAAGCCGGCGACCTTTGTCCGCGGCCGACCAATCCTTGGCCCGGTACGACCACCAGCTGTAAAGCAACCCCTCGGGGATGTCCTGACGGGTGACATCCACCCAGTTGCCCGCCTGTTGAACCTCGGCCAGATGGTCGACCTCAATCGGTGTGTGGCTGACGATTTTCAACAATTGCTTGTGGCTCCAAACGTCATCTTCGCGCGGCGCAATGTTCAAATCGCCCACCAGAATGGCCTTTTCCGGCGGCTCAGCCCGAAACCAGTCGCGCATATCCGTCAGGTAATCGAGCTTTTGACCAAATTTTTCGTTCTTTTCGCGATCCGGCACATCACCGCCCGCAGGCACATAGAAGTTGTGGATGCTCACCCCGTTCTCAAGCCGCCCGGCAATGTGGCGCGCATGGCCCAGCCCGGCAAAATCCTGCGCGCTGGTTTCCTCGATCGGCAGGCGCGACAGGATCGCCACACCGTTATATCCCTTGTCACCGCGCGCGATCATGTGCGGATAGCCCAATTCCGCAAAGCCATCGCGCGGAATTTTATCAACCGGCGATTTGCATTCTTGCAAACACAGCACATCGGGGCCTTCTTCGGCCAGCAGTTTCAGCACAATCGGCTCGCGCAGCCGCACCGAGTTGATGTTCCAGGTGGCAAGTGTGAAAGGCATTGCGCGTCTCCGATGTCAGGGTGTCGCGGTCTTTGCACAGCAAAACCCAGACAGACGCAACCCGAAGCCTGAGGTTTCAGGAGCAAGGCAAAAAAAGACCGGGCACTAAGGCCCGGCCAGTCCAACAGGGAGGTGCATATGAGAGCCCGCATATGCGACGGGATGAGATCTGTATAACGGTGATTCTAAATCTCGTAATTGATCTAGTTCACACAAGCACAGGTTTTCATGCCACCAGTCTATAACCGCCAGATTCGGTCACAAGAAGGCGCGCATTGGACGGATCTGGTTCGATTTTTTGGCGAAGACGGTAGATATGGGTTTCCAGCGTGTGCGTCGTCACACCCGCATTGTACCCCCAAACCTCGTGCAGCAGCACATCACGCGCCACAACGCCATCGCTCGAACGATAGAGAAACTTGAGGATGTTGGTCTCTTTTTCAGTCAGGCGAATCTTGCGGTCTTCTTCGGTGATCAACATCTTCATCGCCGGCTTGAACGTGTATGGCCCCAGCGTGAACACTGCATCTTCGGATTGTTCGTGCTGGCGTAATTGCGCGCGGATGCGGGCCAAAAGCACCGGGAATTTGAACGGCTTGGTCACATAATCATTGGCGCCCGCGTCCAGGCCCAGAATGGTGTCGGCGTCACTGTCATGGCCCGTCAGCATCAGGATCGGAGACTTCACGCCCTGCTTGCGCATCAGGCGGCACAGCTCGCGCCCATCAGTGTCGGGCAGGCCCACATCCAGAATGATCAGATCATAAAGCGCTTCTTTGGCCCGCTCCATCGCGCCACTGCCATCGCCGGCTTCGAACACGTCGAAATCTTCGGTCATGACCAGTTGCTCGCTCAGCGCATCGCGCAAGTCGTCGTCGTCATCAACCAGTAAAATCTTTTTCAACTGCGCCATAAAACCTGATCCTCTCGCTGCGGTGTAACAGAAATGTGGCCTGTCGGGCCCAAGGGCAAGATTTGCTGCATTGCTCTCACGCTGACGTGTCCCCAGCGGGGTAAATGTTTCACATTCCGTCAATTCCGGCATAGGAAAGGCACGCAGTTATGTCAAAAATGAAAGCCCCGGATGAGCCTGATCCCCGACATTTCGGAACGTGTTGCGCGCGCGCGTGCGGATTTGCGCATGGGTTTGGGCGTTGTGATCACCCGCGACAGCGACGCGTTGCTGGTGCTGGCGATAGAAACATTAACGCCGCAGCGTTTGATCGATCTGCGCGCCCTGCCCGCGCCGCCGGTTCTCGCCATCACCGCCCGGCGCGCAACCACGCTGAAAGCGCGCGCCTATGACGGCGATCTGGCCCGTATCGCGCTGCCCACGGGCGCCGATCTGGCCTGGATCGCGGCCATTGCCGACCCTGCGAATGACCTTAACGTGCCGATGAAGGGCCCGCTGGTCAGTCTGCGCGATGCCGGTGCCGATCTGCACCGGTTGGCGCTGACCCTTGCGAAATCTGCGCAGCTTTTGCCGGCGGTGATTGCCACGCCTGTCCCCCGTGATTTCGCCGCTGCCCATATGTTGACCGCGCTTGATCATGGCACAGCGGCCAAGGTTCTCAGCGATCGCAGCCCGCTGCACCCGGTGGTTGGGGCGCGCCTGCCGATGGCCGCATCCGAGGCCGGGCGGGTGCATGTGTTTCGCCCTGATGACGGCGGCGTGGAGCATTACGCCATTGAAATCGGGCGCCCGGATCGCAGTGTCCCGGTGCTGACCCGGCTGCATTCGGCCTGTTTCACCGGTGACGTGCTGGGCAGTCTGAAATGCGATTGCGGCCCCCAGTTGCATGCGGCTTTGGGGCAAATGGGCACGGCCGGCGCCGGTGTTTTGCTCTATCTCAATCAAGAAGGGCGTGGCATCGGGCTGGCCAACAAAATGCGCGCCTATGCCTTGCAGGATCAGGGCTTTGATACGGTCGAGGCCAACCACCGTCTGGGCTTTGAGGACGACGAGCGGGATTTTCGCATCGGTGCTGACCTATTGAAATCGCTTGGTTTTTCTTCGGTACGTTTGCTAACCAATAACCCGGCCAAAATCGCGATGATCGAGAAAAACGGGCTGGACGTGGCCGAACGGGTGCCGCTAAAGGTCGGGGAAACCGCGCACAATCGCGCCTATCTGGCCACCAAAGCCGCCAAATCCGGGCACTTGTTGTGAGCCCAAACGATATCGTGCTGACCCCGCGCGGCGTGCGGTTTCGCGGTGCGCATTACCCCAGTACCATCGGGCGCGGCGGCATTGCGCAACTCAAATGCGAAGGCGACGGCGCCACCCCGGCAGGCCACCACAAGATCACCGGCATGCTGTACCGCGCCGACAGGATTGTCAGACCAGTGCTCTGGGCGCGCCCGATTGGCCCGAGGGACCTGTGGTCAGACGGCGCAGAGGACCCCGCCTACAACCATCTGGTGCGCGCACCGCACGGTTTCAGCCATGAAAGGCTGCGCCGTGCCGACCCTTTGTACGACGTGATCCTGTTGACCGATTGGAATTGGCCAAACGCAATTGCCGGGCGCGGATCGGCCATCTTTTTGCATCAATGGCGCCGCCCCGGATACCCCACCGAAGGCTGCATCGCCATGTCGCGTGCCCATATCCAAACCATCGCCGCGCAGGTCAGCCCGGGCACCAAAATCATCGTATCGCGCTATTCAGGATAGCGCCTGCGCGCCGTCGCCGTACCTAGCACCTTACGGCCTTTGCGAGCGGTAGCTTGCCATTCATAGGTGTGAATTTCGCCCGGCGGACAAGGGCTTTTGTATTTGAACACACCGGCTGGGATCCGCCCGTCACCAGCAAGCTTGATCTTGCCACCGCCATGTTTGTAGCTGGGCACGTTCAGATCAATCAGCTTGAAGGCAATCGAATCGGCGCCTGCGGGCAAGCCCTTGATCACGAATTCCGGGCTGCCCACGCGATTTGGCCGTCCGGTATTGCACAGCGGAATATTCCCCCATGTGAACGAAAGCTGGAATTCGGCAAACACCGGCGACGCGAAGACGCCAAAAAGCGCTGCCATTATTGCTGTTTTGATCATTTTGTCGTCCTCACCCTGGTTAGAGCAAGGTTAACATTGGACAATGCAGGGGCGTCAACCCGGCACACGATCACCAAAAATCGCCGATCCGACCCGCACATGGGTGGCGCCCAGCGCAATCGCGCTCTCGAAATCGCTGCTCATGCCCATCGACAACCCTGACAGCCCATTGCGCGCGGCGATCTTGGCGAGCAAAGCGAAATGCAGCGATGGTTCCTCATCGGCGGGAGGGATGCACATCAAGCCGACGACCGGCAGATCAAGGCCCAGACAGTCCTGCACGAATCCGTCTGCATCGCTGGGCAAAACACCGGCCTTTTGTGGCTCTTCCCCGGTGTTAACCTGCACAAACAACTCGGGGCACGCACCGGTTTCCTGCGCCAGACGCGCCAGTGTTGTCGCCAGTTTGGGGCGATCCAGCGTGTGAATTGCGTCGGCCAGTTCCATCGCCTGACGGGCTTTGTTGGTTTGCAGCGGGCCAATCAAATGCAATTGCACCCCGTCATAAGTCCCGCGAAAATCCGGCCACTTGCCAGCGGCCTCTTGCACACGATTCTCGCCAAAAATCCGGTGACCTTCGTCCAAAACAGCGGCAACACGCGCGTTTGGCTGCACTTTGGACACAGCGATCAGATGCACTGAACCAGCTGCGCGATCCGCACGCGCTTCGGCGGCGGCAATCCGGGTTTTGATGGTTTCCAGCGTCATTGCGCACTCCTGATTTCAGCACGATCAGGAACCATAACAACGCGCAAAAGAAAAGGGGCAGACCACGAAGGCCTGCCCCAAATCAATCCGTCATGCGTTCAGCTTAGAAGCTGAAGTACACACCGGCCTGCAGTGTTGTGTTGTCTGTCGAAGCGCGCACGGCGCCTGCTTCGAAGGACGCACCGCCACCGAGGTCATAGGAATAGTGGATACCGATCGACTCGCCTTCACCGCCGGCATCGCTGCCTGCTGTGTCGCGGTTGTCACCACGGCCTGCTGCAACCTGACCTGCCGATACCGCTTCTTCCGAAGTGACGAACAGCAGGATGTTGGACGCCGAACCGATGTCCAGGTTACCGTAGATGCCGAATTTGCCGATGCCGTCGTTGTCAGCATAAGCCAAACGAACGCCGAAGTTGCCCAGGTTACCGGACACTGTCACGACAGTTTTGTCCTCGAACGCGATGTCGGAGTCCTGAACAGCCAGAGCAGCGGTCCAGTCGCCGAATGTGTAGGCAACGTTCACACCGATACGGTCAACAGCGTTTGCGCCGTTACGTGTCGAGTAGGACAAGTGACCCGAGAAGTTGCCAGCCGAGTACAGCACTTCCATGCCGTTTACGCCTGTACCCGCCGAGGAGTACGCGTCCCAGTTGAAGAACTCACCGTTGCGTGCGTTGACGTTGGTCACAACCGAGTGGAAGCCCGCACCGTCGATGCCGATGTCAGCTGTACGTGTTTCCAGGTACAGGCCGGACATGCCTTCAACAGCACCGATGATGTTGCCGACACCCAGCGTGAAACCGCCGGCTGTTGCGTAGAAGCGTGCGCCGTTGAATGCGCCGCCGCCTGGTGCGTTGTCACGGCTTTCGATCTGAGCACGTGTACGTGCGCCCAGTGTCACGCCACCGTCTGTTTCGACAGACATGTCGAACTGCAGACGCAAACGCGATGTGATGTTGGTTTCGCTAACACCGTTGGCTGGTCCGTTTGCGCCGTTCAGGCCGGTCCGTGTGTTGGCGTCGTTGTAGTCAAGACCAAAGCGGCCGTAACCGCTGATCCGCACTTCGGCTGCGGCCATGGACGCAGTCGCGACCAGAACAGTCGTGGCGAAGAGAATCTTTTTCATGGTTTTCCCTCGGATTTCAAAACATACGCCCAGACCAGAGAATCCGGTGTGGGTATGACGCTGGTTTCGCTGTTTCGGCTGGGTTTTGGCAAGGCTTGCCGCAGCCATTGTGTCAAAGCGGTGGCGGATGGTGCAGCTTTGCCACAGTCCTTTGACGCTCAGGCCAAGCCATCGGGATTGCTCGCGAATTGCTCATCGTTAACAGCTTTGCACCGCGCTGCGCAAAGATTCGCCCCCTACACACATGTGCGAGTAGGGTCTTGCTCCACCTGCCCCGCTTGGTTAGGACTTTGTCAACAAATCCATCAGGACAACCGATGCCGTTTCAAAAACCCGCTAAAATCGCCCTGATTCTCGGACTTTGCATGGTGCTTGTCGCCTGTGGGCGCGGCCGCGGGATCGGAGCTTTACCCGGAGATGCACCTGCCGGGGGCATCGAACGTGGCCAGGCTTCGGCCCCTCAAAACTATGAACGGTCCTCGATCTGGGATGTGTTTGGCGACAATCGCGGTGACCAGACCGTCAATGTGAACCGGTATTTGTGGGCCGCGACCCTGGACGTGCTGAATTTTCTGCCGGTTCAATCGGTTGATCCCTTCACCGGTGTTATCGTGACGGGCTTTGGCACACCGCCCGGTGGCGGGCGGTCTTACCGTGCAACCGTGCACATTCGGGACCCCGCCTTGGATGCGCGCTCGCTCAACCTGGCACTGCACAGCCGCAACGGTCCAGTAAGCGCCGCAACCTCGCGCGCCGTAGAAGACGCGATCCTGTCGCGCGCCAGACAGATGCGCATTGGTGACGGCAACCTCTAGCAAGCGCGCCGATTTCCCATTATCACCACCGCCGGGCACTGCCCGGCGTTTTAGTTTACAAAGGACCCCTTGCGATGGCCCGTTATTCCGCCGCCGAAATCGAAACCAAATGGCAGCAAGCCTGGGAAAAGTCCGAGCTGTTCAAGGCCACGCGCAGCGCCGACAAGCCAAAATACTATGTGCTGGAAATGTTTCCCTATCCGTCGGGGCGCATCCACATGGGGCACGTGCGCAATTACACCATGGGCGACGTGATCGCGCGCTATAAGATGTCGACAGGGCACAACGTTTTGCACCCGATGGGCTGGGATGCCTTTGGAATGCCTGCGGAAAATGCCGCTATGGCGATTGGTGGCCATCCCAAAGACTGGACCTATCAGAACATCGCTGACATGCGCGCACAGATGAAACCTTTGGGTCTGTCCATCGACTGGAGCCGCGAATTCGCCACTTGTGATCCCGAATATTATGGCCAGCAACAGGCGCTTTTCCTCGATATGCTGGCTGCCGATCTGGTCTATCGCAAAAACGCCGTGGTCAATTGGGACCCCGAAGACATGACCGTTCTGGCCAACGAACAGGTGATCGACGGCAAGGGTTGGCGCTCGGGCGCTGATGTGGAGCGGCGCGAGTTGACGCAGTGGTTCTTTAACATCTCGTCGATGGCCGAAGAATTGCTCGACGCGCTGGATGGTCTTGACCATTGGCCGGCCAAAGTGCGCCTGATGCAGGAAAACTGGATCGGCAAGTCGCGCGGCATCGACATTCCGTTCCAGCGTCGTGACGGCGGCGAGGCGATTCTGTGCTACTCCACCCGCCCCGACACGATGCGCGGCGCCAGCTTTCTGGCTATCGCGCCGGACCACCCGGTTGCCAAGGCGCTCGAGGCAGAACGCGAAGATCTGGCCGGTTTCATCGCCGAATGCCGTTTGATGGACACCACCGAGGCCGCGATGGAAAAGGCCGAGAAGAAGGGCATCGATACCGGCGTGCGCGTCGCCCACCCGATCTATCCCGACCGCGACCTGCCGGTTTGGATCGGCAATTTTGTGTTGATGGATTACGGCACGGGCGCGGTCTTTGGCTGCCCCGCCCATGATCAGCGCGATCTGGACTTTGCCCGCAAGTACGATTTGCCTGTGCTGAACGCATTTCACATGCCGGGTGACGAAACCGATGTTGCCGATGAGGCGCTGGTGCCGGCCAAAACCGAAACCGTCCACTATATCGACCACTTCGCGGGATTGGGCGCTGCGACGAGCGTTGACGGTATCGACGCCACCATAGATTACTTTGAAAAACATAGGCTTGGCACCGGAAAAACTCAGTTCCGTCTGCGCGATTGGGGGCTTTCGCGACAGCGTTATTGGGGCTGCCCGATCCCTGTGGTTCACTGTGATGATTGCGGCGTGGTGCCCGAGAAAAAGGAAAACCTGCCCGTGCGCTTGCCCGATGATGTCAGCTTTGACATCCCCGGCAACCCGCTCGACCGGCACCCGACCTGGCGCGACGTGCCCTGCCCGGCCTGCGGCAAACCGGCCAAGCGCGAGACAGATACGATGGACACGTTTGTGGACAGCTCCTGGTATTTCGCCCGCTTCACCGCGCCCGATTCCGAAACACCCACCAACGCCGAAGACGCCGCGTACTGGATGAACGTTGATCAGTATATCGGCGGCATTGAACACGCGATTCTGCACCTTCTCTATTCGCGCTTTTTCGCACGCGCCATGCAGATCACTGGTCATTTGCCCAAATCCGCGATCGAACCGTTCGATGCACTGTTCACCCAAGGCATGGTCACGCACGAGATTTACCAGACCAAAGACGCGCGTGGCCGCCCGGTTTACCATCTGCCCGAAGACGTCACGGACGGAAAATTGGCCGACGGCACCGACGTGCAGATCATTCCGTCTGCCAAAATGTCAAAGTCCAAGAAAAACGTGGTGGATCCGGTTAATATCATCTCGGCCTATGGCGCAGACACCGCGCGCTGGTTTGTGCTGTCCGACAGCCCGCCCGAGCGTGATGTGGAATGGACGGCCAGCGGTGCCGAGGCCGCGTTCAAACATTTGTCCCGTGTCTGGACGCTGTGCGACCGCGTCGCCGATATGGACCAGGACGCCCCCGGTCAAGGTGACGAAGATCTGTTGAAAGCCATGCACAAGGCCATCCACGACGTCACCATGGGCATCGAGAGCTTTGGATTTAACGCTTCAATTGCAAAGCTTTACGGTTTTACCGCCGTGTTGCAGAAGTCCAAGGCCAGCCACGCGGCGCAACGGCAAGCGATCATGACTTTGGCGCAACTGATGTCACCGATGACGCCGCATCTGGCCGAAGACATTTGGGCGCATCAGGGCGGCGAAGGCTTGATTGCGCGCGCGCCCTGGCCTGTGGCGGACGAGGCGATGCTGGTCGATGACACCGTGACCCTGCCGATCCAGATCAATGGTAAACGGCGCGCGGAAATCAGCGTGCCCGCCGATTTGGGAAAAGACGAGGTTGAAAAACAGGCCCTTGCGATGGAAGCTGTGCAAAAGGCGCTGAACGGTGCCGCTCCCAAAAAGGTGATCGTTGTGCCCGGCCGGATTGTGAATGTCGTCGTTTAACCGCCGCTTTTGCCTGCTGACGCCTTTGGCGCTGGCGGCTTGCGGGTTCGAACCTGTTTATGGTCCGAACGGCGCAGGCTCGGCGTTGCGCAACAAGGTGCTTGTCGATGCGCCCGACACGGAAGCCACCTATTTGCTGGTGCGCAATCTAGAGCTGACACTGGGTCGCGCCGCAGTGCCCGACTATCGCCTGGCGGTTGCTCCAACGATCACCGAAGAGGGCCAGGCGGTCACAGCCGAGGGCGACATCACCCGCTATAGCCTTGTTGGCAAAGCGAATTTTTCTTTGACCCAGTTTGGCACCGGCACCGTTTTGGCCACAGGCGATGTTGAAAACTTCACCGGCTATTCGGCGACTGGTTCAACCGTTGAGACTCTGGCCGCCGAGACCGACGCGCGTGAGCGGTTGATGAAAATTCTCGCCGATCAGATCACCGCACAGCTTTACGCCACGCCGGAGTTGGGCACGTGAAGCTATCGCCGCGCGAGGCTTCGGGCTATTTCGCGAAACCCGATCTGGACAAAACCGGGGTGTTGATCTTTGGCGCTGATGCGATGCGGGTGGCGCTGAAACGCCAGCAATTGATTGCTGTTTTGCTGGGTCCTGCGGGCGAAGAAGAGATGCGCCTGAACCGGATGGCGGGCGCGGATTTGCGCAAGGATCCGGCACTTTTGTTGGATGCGGTCAAAGCGGTTGGCTTTTTTCCCGGTCCCCGCGTGGCTTTTGTTGAGGAAACCAACGACACCGCCGCGCCCGCCGTTCAAGGTGCGCTGGACGATTGGCAGCCCGGCGATGCGCAGATTGTTGTGACCGCCGGCGCGCTGAAACCGACCTCGAAACTGCGCAAAATGTTCGAGGGTCACCGCAATGCCTATGCGGTTGCGCTCTATGATGATCCGCCCAGCCGCGCCGATATTGAACGCAGTCTGGCCGACGCTGGCCTGCGCGATGTGCCCTCGGATGCGATGACTGTTCTGGGCGCATTGGCGAACGAACTTGGGCCCGGTGATTTCGCGCAAACACTTGAGAAGATTGGCCTTTATAAACATCACGACACAACCCCGCTGAGCCCGGAAGATATTCAAAACTGCGCGCCGCGATCGACCGAGGCGGCGCTGGATGATGTGTTGAACGTGGTGGCCGAACAGCGCAGCGGCGAGATTGGTCCGCTGATCCGTCGCCTTCAGGCGCAGGGCACAAACGCGGTGTCGCTGTGCATCGGCGCAACCCGGCATTTTCGCACGCTTTACGCAGCGGCCAGTGATCCGGGTGGACCGGCGGCGGGGGTGGGGCGGTTGCGTCCGCCGGTGTTTGGCCCGCGTCGGGACCGGATTATCCGACAGGCGCAAAACTGGGGGCCGGATCAGTTGCAAAACGCGCTGACCCTGCTGACCGAAACCGATTTGACCTTGCGTTCGGGTGGGCAAACCGCGCCGACCATGGCGCTGATGGAACGCGCACTGATCCGTTTGGCGATGATGCCACGGGCGCGCTGAAACTCTGTACACTTCTTAAAAAACAGGACCCCAAAATGTACAAAATCTATGGTGCCGTCGCGAGCCGCGCATTTCGTGTTCTCTGGGCGCTCGAAGAAATCGGCACGCCTTACGAGCTGATCAAGGTTGGTCCGGGCAGCGACGAGGTGCGTGCGATCAACGGATCGGGCAAAATCCCGGTGTTGGTGGATGGCGATTCCGCGATGACGGATTCAACTGCCATTATAACGTATCTGGCTGACAAACACGCCGCCCTGTCCCATCCTGCGGGCACGGTTGCGCGCGCCCAGCAAGATGCGTTGATGCACGCCGCACTTGATGAATTTGACGCGCTGCTTTGGACGGCGGCGCGCTTTACCCGGATCTTGCCCGAAGAGCACCGCACCGAAGCGATGATGCCGGGCCTGCATTGGGAGTTTCAGCGCAATCTTGATCGCTTTGCCGAGCGTCTTGAAGGGCCGTGCCTGCAGGGTGAGACGTTTACCATTGCCGATATCGTGTTTGTGCATTGCCTGAACTGGGCGCGTGGCTTTGGGTTCCCGGCAGAGAACGAAAAGATCGCAGAATATGCCAAGGCGATGCGCGCGCGGCCCGGGTTTCGCGCGGTGCGCCAAAATCACCCCGACTGAGCGGCCAGCCAATCGACTGCACCCTGCCCGGCCCATCGGCCTGTGGCGAAACAGGCGCTGAGCAGATAGCCGCCGGTCGGCGCGTCCCAATCCAGCATCTCGCCCGCGCAAAACGTGCCCGGGCGGGTGCGCAACATCAACTGATCGGTCATCGCGGCAAAGCTGACGCCGCCTGCGGTTGAAATCGCGTGATCGATCGGGGCCAGCCCGGCGTTGACGATCGGCAGCGCTTTGAGCATGCGCACCCAGTCATCTGGGCGCAGCGTTTGGCCTGCTGTCATTTCGTGAAACAGGGCGATTTTCTGCATGGTCAGCCGCAAGGATCCGCGCAGCCAATGGGTCAGGCTGGATTTGGCGCGTTTGCTGGTCAGCCGTTTTTGCAAAGCTTCGGCGCTGAGATCGGGCACCAGATCCACGAGCAGGGGCGCGCCATCGCGCAGGCCCGCGCTGACCGAATAGATGCCGCCGCCCTCAAGCCCATTGCGCGACAGGATCGCCTCGCCGCGTGAGGTCAGCTTACCGGCGGAAAACGCCACGCCTTTCAAAGGTGCGCCAAAATGAGGCTGCATATGCGCGCTCCAGTTGATGGCAACACCGGCGTTGGCGGCTTGAAACGGCGTGATCTCAACACCTTGGGCGGCCAGCAGCGGCGCCCAGGCGCCGTCAGATCCGAGCCGTGACCAACTGGCCCCACCCATGGCCAGAACAGTGACATCTGCGTGCAGCTGCTGTGCGCCGTCGGGTGTGTCAAAGGTCAGAGCGGGGCCGTCCCAGCCGGTCCAGCGCCAACGGGTGCGTCGTGCAACGCCCAATTCATCAAGGCGGGCCAGCCAGGCGCGCAGCAAGGGCGAGGCTTTCATGGCGCGCGGAAACACCCGGCCCGTGGTGCCGGTGAACAGGTCCTGACCTAGCCCGCGCGCCCAATCCTGGATCTGATCGGGGTCAAACGCGGCCAAAATCGGGTGCAGGTGCTGGGTGTCATAGGCGGTTTTGAGCTGGGCCAACGGGTCGGCCTTGGTCAGGTTCAGACCCGATTTGCCCGCCATCAGGAACTTGCGCCCGAACGAGGGTTTGGCATCGGCGACTGTGACATCGTGGCCGGCGCGGGCCAGCATTTCGGCGGCCATCAGCCCTGCGGGACCGGCGCCGACAATGACGGCGCGGCTCATGCTTCGGGCAACGGGAGCGGCTGTTTGAATTCGACCACGCGGTGCGGATAGGGGATTTCGATGTTGTTGTCTTTCAATGCGTTCCACACCAGGAACAGCACATCCGAGGCGTATTTGTGGCGCCCGTCATCGATGCCGTTGACCCAGAATTCGACCACGAAATCAATGCCGCTGTCGCCAAAGCCGAGCAATTCGCAATCGGGCGGATAGGGGTCGGACAGCACGTCGGGATGTTTGGCCACGGCGGCGTTGATGATGTCGGGGACCAGGTTGATGTCGGTGTCGTAGCTGACGGAAAAGTTGGCGTCATAGCGGTTGGCCGAGCCGCTATCGGAATAGTTGACCACGCGGGTGGTGATGAAGTCTTCGTTGGGCACCACGATCCAGCGCCCGTCAAAGGTTTCCAGAATCGCGGCGCGGGCGGTCATTTTGACGATTGTTCCAGCCTCGCCACCGTCCAGTTCGACGTAATCGCCAACGGTCGCCTGCCCTTCCAGCAACAAGATCACACCCGAGATAAAGTTGGACGCGATCTTTTGCAGACCAAAGCCAAGGCCCACACCAATCGCACCGGTCAGCACCGCGAGCGAGGAGAGCGACACGCCCATGATGTTCATCAGCACCAGAAAGGCGATGCCAAAGATGGTGATTTCGGCGGCTTTGGCGGCCAATTGGCGGGTGGCCGGGCGCATTTCTTCTTGGGCGGTGATAAAGCCGGTGGATTGGTCGTTGGACCAGCGCCCGAGCCAGAAGATGATGCCACCGACCACGATAAATTGCAGCAGCCACAACAGGTTGAACGACAGGTTGCCGAGCGGAACGATGGTTTCTTCCAGTCGGGTCGACACCAGCCCGATCAGCCCCAGCGCATAAAGCGCGGCCATCGGGATCAGTGCGAATTTGCCCAGTAGTTTCAGGAACGGGTCCGACAGGATATCACGCACCAGAATGCGCGCGGCGATGAACAGGAAGACGCGTTTGCCAAAGGCGATCACCGCACCGCTGTCAAAGATCGAGCGCACCACGCTTTCGCCAACACCGGTGAGCACATAGGCCAGCACGGGCAGCAAAAGCGGCACAAAGATCAACACAAAGCGGCGCGCGGTGGCGATGATGTTGTCTTGGCCAGTGGGCGGGGTCAGCAGCCGGGTCAGCAGCGGCACCAAGCGGCGTGTGATCAGAACGGCGGCGACATAGGCCAGGATCAGCAGTCCGAATTGGGCCCATGCGGCGGGGCTGAGCAGCCAGCCCTTGGCCAGATCCCAGCCTTGCAGCGCATAGCCCACCGCCGTTTGTACGATCTGCGGTTGGCTGGCCAGATCAAATTCCATAGCGGCGGTCCCTGTGGTTATGTGCTGCGAGCTTTGCCAGTGTGCCCGACGCGGATCAAGCGTGTTTTGCCCGGCCTAGCGGCAAAGTGCCTTGATCTGATGGGCAATGTGCAAAGGTGCGGCGCAAGCGGGCGCGCAGAGCTCTTGCGCGCCCGCTTGCAACGCGTCCGGGTCGATGATCTGGTCGATCAGTCCAAAGCTTAACGCCTGCTCGGCGTTCAGCTTTTGCGCACCCACCAGAATCAGCTTGGTGCGGGACGGCCCGATCAGCGCAGCCATGCGTTTGGGATCAGAGGGTTGCGGCAAGAAGCCGTGTTTCAGCACGGGATAGAAGAAGTTGGCGTTCGGCACCGCGATGCGCAGATCGCAGGCCAGCGCCATGCCCATCGCGCCCCCGGCCAAAGTGCCGTTGAGCGCGGCCACGGTCAGACCGGGCAAGGCTTCGATGGCTTGGGACAGGTCCTCCCACAAAGGCGAGGTGGTCAGCCCGGCGCGCGCAGCGTCCAGATCGGCGCCAGCACTGAACACACGGCCCGCCCCGGTCAGGATCAAAGCGCGGGCGTCCTGTGCGTTTTGGGTGATGTCGACCAGCTCGGCCAGCATCGCCTCGGTCAGGGAATTAGCCTTGTCGGGACGGTTCAGGGTGACGGTCCACAGCGTGTCGGATTTGGACAGCTCGATCATGTCATCGATCATGTCAGGCCAACCTCGGCGCGGATGGACGCTTCGCGCAGCGAGATTTCGCCGCCCAGATGGGCGTCGGCGGCAGCACTGCACATCCACAGCAGCGCGCGGGCGGGCCAGTCGGCGGGAATGTGGTCTTCCCAGGCCAATTGGCTGACCGGATTGATGCCCGAGCTTTTGATCTCGCGTTGCATTTGTGTGGCCACGGTGCCGGGGGACAGGCCGATGGCGCGGATGCCGTTGGCGCGTTCTTCCTTGTCCAGACAGCGGGTCAACATGGCGGCACCGGCTTTGGAGGTGCAATAGTGGCTCCAGGCTTCGATGGCGTTGTGCGCCGCGCCCGAACTGACGGTCAGAACGCTGCCCCCGCCTTGGGCGCGCATCAGCGGCACAACCGCGCGCATGCCATAGAACACGCCCTTGAGGTTGATATCGATGACCCCGGCCCAATCGGCGGGATCGGCGTCGCCCAGATGGGAAATCGGCTCGATCACGCCGGCGTTGTTGATCAGAACGTCGATGCTGCCAAAGCGATCATGTGCGGCGGTGATGGCGCCGCTCAGCTGGTCGTAGTCGCCCACATCGCAGCTGAGCGCCATGGCTTGCGCGCCAATGTCTGTCGCCAGCGCGTCAATGGCACCCGAACTGCGCGCCAACAGCGCCACATTGGCGCCTGCTGCGGCAAACACGCGCGCGGCCTCTGCGCCAATGCCGCGGCTTGCACCCGTGATCACTACGGTTTTTCCATTTATGTTCATAGTGCTGCCTTATTTTCATCTGACGGTGTCGGGCAGGGTAATCTGCGCCGTCATCAGGGTCCAGCCCTGGCAGGACTTGACGCATGTGGCGTCAACAGTGACCATGCGCACAAAGTTTCGACAAAGGGATTAAGGAATGACACAGTATTTTAAGCGAACGGGCTGCGCGGTTTTGGCGCTGTGCGCGATGAGCCATGGCGCGCTGGCCGATCTGAACGCGCAGGATGTTTGGGAGGACTGGCAGGCCTATCTCGGCTCGACGGGATACGCGGTCACGTCGGACCAGCAAAGATCGGGCAACCGGCTGAACATCAACAATTTCACCATGCAGATGGACCTGCCCGAGGGCGAAGGCACCATGTCGATCACAGTGCCGTCTTTTGCCTTTATCGAGAATGGCAACGGCACCGTCAGCATTGATATGCCAGCCTCGTTCCCGATGAGCATTGGGTTCAAAGGCAACGGTATCGATGGGCGCGGTGTGGTCAACTATATGCAGGACGGGTTGCAGATGACCGTCTCGGGCACGCCCGAGGACATGCTTTATGACTACCGCGCGGCGAAAGTCGTGGTTGGCTTGGACACGATGAGCGCCAATGGCGAGGCGATGCCCGATGGGTTGGCCGCGTTCAGCATGGAAATGACCGATGTGGCCAGCCAGGCGACGATGCGCAAGGGCAACGCACGCAACTATGATCAGCGCATCAGTTCGTCGACGCTGAGCTATGCGTTTTCCTTTGATGATCCGACCTCGGACGATCAGGGCGATTTCAAGGGCACGCTGCAGGGGCTGTCCTTTGCGGGCAACACCACGATCCCGCTCGAGATGGATCCGGCGGACATGTTGCAGATGCTCAAGAACGGATTGGCGTTTGACGGCGTGTTTGCCTATGCCAGCGGCAACACCGAAATGCAGGGCGTCGGCGAGGGCGAGAGCTTTGCGTTTTCCAGTGCCTCGACCGGCGGTGAGCTGGGTCTGGTGATGGATGCGTCGCGTCTGACCTATGATCTGGAGCAAACCGGCACAACTGTGACGGTTCAGGCGCCCGACATTCCATTCCCGATCTCGATGCAGATGGCCAAAGCCGGGTTGAACCTGACACTGCCGGTCACAAAATCCGAGACCGAGCAGGATTTCGCGCTGGGTTTGACATTGGGTGAATTCCAGATGCCGGATCTGCTCTGGAGCTTGTTTGATGGCGCGGGCGTGCTGCCGCGTGATCCGGCCAGCATCGTCATGGATCTGACCGGCAAGGCGAAGTTGTTCATTGATTACATGGATCCCAACATGGTCGACCAGCTTGACCAGTTGCAATCCGCTCCCGGCGAGCTGAACGCGCTGACCATCAACAACTTGCTATTGTCGATGGTCGGGGCCGAGCTGACCGGCAATGGCGCCTTCACCTTTGACAACACTGATCTGCAAACCTTTGACGGCGTGCCGCGCCCGACCGGGGCGCTGAACCTTAGCCTTGTGGGCGGCAACGGGCTGCTCGACAAGATCGTTCAGATGGGGTTCGTGTCCAACCAGGATGCGATGGGCGCACGGATGATGATGGGCATGCTGGCGGTGCCTGGCGATGGGCCCGACACGCTGAAGTCCACGCTGGAAATCAACGAACAGGGCCATGTGCTGGCCAATGGGCAGCGTATTCAGTAAGCGCCTGCGCCATTTTTGAACACCGGGGGTCGCTTTTGGCGGCCCTCTTTTTTGGGTGCCCCTTGCAGCGCGGTGGGTGCGGGGCTAGGTCGTAGGGCATGATATTGCACAAGGCCCGTTGATGACCCAATCGCTGGAAGACCTGGGCCAGGCCCTGATCACCGCTGCCCGAAACGCCGGGGCCGAAGCTGCTGATGCGGTGTTGGTTGACGGCTCGTCGCTGTCCATTGACGTGCGCGCCGGGGCGTTGGAACACGCCGAACGCTCGGAAGGAGTGGATATCGGGTTGCGGGTGTTGATCGGTCACAAGCAGGCTTTTGTGTCGTCATCCGACACCAGCGCCGACACGATTGCGCAAATGGCCGAACGCGCGGTTGCGATGGCCCGCGAGGCGCCCGACGATCCTTATGCCGGTCTGGCCGAGTCTGAGATGTTGGCGCAAAGCTGGGATGTGGCCGCGCTTGAGCTGAGCGATCCCAGCGATGACCCGGCCCCGGATGCGCTGGAACAGGATGCTTTGCGCGCCGAAGCTGCGGCGCTGGCCGTCGGCGGTGTCAGCCAGGTGCAGACCGCCAGCGCCTATCACGGTCGTCAGCATGTTCATATGACGGCCTCGAACGGCTTTGCGGGCGGGTATGCGCGCAGCACGCGGGCGACCTCTTGTGTGGCCATTGCCGGTGAAGGGCTGGGGATGGAGCGCGATTACGACGGCGATGCGCGCACGTTTCAATCTGATCTGCGCAGCCCCGAAGACATTGGCACCCGGGCTGCGATGCGCGCAGTGGAACGCATTGGCGCGCGTCGTCCCGCCACTGGCAGCTATCCGGTGCTGTTTGACGAACGGATCTCGGCCAGTTTGATCGGGCACTTGCTGTCGGCCAGCAATGGCGCAGCCGTAGCGCGCGGTGCGTCGTGGCTGAAGGATGATGTGGGTGCGCAGATCCTGCCCGACGCGCTGAGCGTTGTGGAAAATCCGCACCGTGCCCGGATGTCCGGGTCGCGCCCGTTTGACGGCGAAGGCTTGCCCACACAGTCGCGCGCGATCATCGACAAGGGCGTGCTGACCGGCTGGACGTTGGATCTGGCCAGTGCGCGCAAACTGGGGCTGACGCCCACTGGCAACGCGGCGCGCGGCGTCGGCGGACCGCCCTCGCCCACCACTTGGAACATCGAGTTGACCCAAGGCGCGCACAGCCGCGACGATCTGATCCGCGACATGGGCACCGGGCTGTTGGTGACATCGATGATCGGCTCGACCATCAACCCCAGCACCGGCGATTATTCGCGCGGGGCGGCGGGGTTCTGGGTGGAAAACGGCGAAATCACCTATCCGGTCAATGAAATCACCATCGCGGGCAACCTGCGCGACATGCTGGGTGCGATCATACCGGCCAACGACGCGCGGGCGCATCTGAGCACGGTTGTGCCATCGCTGTTGATCGAAGGAATGACCCTTGCGGGAAGCTGATCTGGCGCTGCTGGTCGATGCGGCGCGCGCGGCCGGCGAGATTGCGACGTCGTTCACGGGTCCTAAAGCCAAACGCTGGGACAAGCCCGATGGCGGCGGCCCGGTGACAGAGGCGGATCTGGCCGTCAATGATATGCTCGCCGACCGGTTGCGCGCCGAGCGCCCTGATTACGGCTGGCTGTCGGAAGAAACCGAGGATGACAGCGCCCGGCTGGGCTGTGACCGGGTGTTCATCATCGACCCGATCGATGGCACGCGCTCTTTTGCCGAAGGGTCAAGCACCTGGGCCCATGCTTTGGCGATTGCCGAAAAAGGCGTGGTGACCACCGGTGTCGTGTTCCTGCCGTTGCGCGGATTGATGTACACGGCCAGCGCCGGGCAAGGCGCGTTTTTAAACGACGCGCCGCTGGTCCCATCGGATCGCGCAGAGCTGGACGGCTCGGACATTTTGACCACCAAACCCAATATCGACCCTAAACACTGGCAAAACCGCCATGTTCCAAGCTTTCGCCGCGCCCATCGCCCGTCTTTGGCGTACCGAATGGCACTGGTGGCGCAAGGACGCTTTGACGGCATGCTGACCCTGCGCGATGCGTGGGAGTGGGACATTGCTGCGGGTGATTTGATCTTGCGCGAAGCCGGGGCCCAGGTCAGCGACGCCACTGGCGCACCGCTGAAGTTCAACAACGCCCATCCGGCACAGCGCGGCGTGATCGCCGGCGGAAAGGCCATCCACGGCGCCATTCAAAGCGCACTGCTGCCAATGTGACGCGAAAAACCTGCTGGCCTGTTGCGTCAAATTTAACCCCTGTTGGTGCTATTTGATCCGAAAACCGGTTCCCACTTTTCGGATTGCTTAACCTTTTGGCGCGCAATTTACCCGAAAACCGGTTCCCACTTTTCGGATTGCGCTTTAGGGTTTCTCCAGCACGATCCCGCCATCAAAAGGACGCCCAAAATGGCTCAACGTCTGCATCTCGTCTTTGGGGGCGAACTGATCGACCCAACGAAAAACGCGTTCAAGGACGTGGATGATATTCATATTGTCGGCATGTACCCCGATTATGACAGCGCGTATAACGCCTGGAAGGCCGAGGCGCATCGCACCGTCGACAACGCCCATATGCGCTATTACATCGCCCATATTCACCGCCTTCGTGACGAAGAGGCCGAGGCATCGACAACTGAAGAGCTTGGCTGACTGATGAGCCGCTCGCGTCGTCTTGCGACCGATCGCGCGTTGACGGAGCGAGCTGCGACATCAGATGCCCCAAGGCCCAGCTCGAACAGACGGGCCCAACAGCCGGTGATCTGGGTCCATGCCAGTCGCGAACAGCATATCTTGGCGCTGGATGATTTTGCGCTGCGGCTCAAGCTGACAGTGCCCGATGTGCGCGTTGTGATCACCTATGAGGCGATTGTCACGGCACCAGAACTGGAAACGACGTTGCGCGGCGCCGATGATCTGGTGCTGCTTGACTCGGATCAAATGACGTCGGCACAGCAATTTCTGCTCGACTGGCGCCCGTCGCTTTGCATCTGGGCCGGGGGTGTGCTGATGCCAAACCTGATCACCGCCACGCATGATGCAGGCGTGTATTTGGTGTTGATCGATGTGAGCAGTGCTGATTTTCCGACCCGGCGCGCCCGCTGGTTTCCGGATCTGACCCAGCGCAGCCTGGCTTGTTTTGATGCAGTCATGACCAACAACGACTCGGCCGCCACCGCGTTGACCCGGCTGGGGATCAGTGCGTCGAAAATCACTGTGGGCACGCGGCTGCGCAACAGTGCCACGCCCCCAGGTTGCAGCGATGATGAACTGTCGGGCATCACCAGCGATCTGTCCGGTCGCCCGGTTTGGCTTGCGGCGCGCACCCGTCCGGAGGAAGGCCCCGCGATCCTCACCGCACATCGCGCGGCGTTGCGCCTGTCGCATCGCCTGCTTTTGATCCTGACCTCGGACACCCCCGAACAGGGGCGTATGATGAAACAACATGTGGCTGACAGCGAATTGCGGTTTGCCGATTGGGATATGGGCGAGCTGATCGAGGACAACACCCAGGTTTTGCTGTCCGCCAGCGCCGAGGATCTGGGGCTGTGGTATCGCGTGGCGCCGCTGACATTTATGGCCAATTCGCTGGCGCCGGGCGCACGTGGCGCGCCACCTTTGGACGCGGCGGCCTTGGGCTCGGCCATCGTTTTTGGGCCAAAAATTGCCGATCACCGCGAGACGTATTCCCGACTGGCCGCCGCCGGAGCCGCGCGCGCTGTGGATGACGAAGTTGGGCTGGGGACCGCTTTGGTGCAATTGATCGCGCCGGATCGCGCGGCGGCGATGGCCTTGGCCGGGTGGGAATTGGCCACGGACGGCGCCGAGTTGGTGGACCGTTTGGTGGATCTGGTTCAGGATCATTTGGACAATGAGGCGGGGTCTGATGCGCCCGCCTAGCTTTTGGGACGCCCCGCCCGGTGTTGCCGCGCGCCTGCTCAGCCCTTTGGGTGCGCTGTACGCCCGCGCCACGGCGCGGCGATTGCAGCGCGCCACGCCTGTGTCGCCCGGTGTGCCGGTGATTTGCGTCGGCAATCTGAACGCAGGCGGCACCGGCAAAACGCCCACTGTGATATGGCTGATCGAGGCGTTGCGCAATATGGGCCACGTTCCACATGTGATCACGCGTGGGTTTGGCGGCACGTTGGAAGGCCCTGTCTGCGTCGATCCGGCGCGCCATCGAGCGGCGCAAACCGGGGACGAACCGCTGTTGCTGGCGGCTTTTGGCGAAGTCTGGGTGGCCCGCGATCGCGCCGCTGGGGCGCAAGCCGCCGTGGCCGCAGGGGCCTCGGTTTTGGTGCTGGATGACGGGTTTCAGAACCCCGCGTTGGACAAGGATCTGTCGCTGATCGTGGTTGATGCGGCCAAGGGGTTCGGCAATGGCTATTGTTTGCCCGCCGGGCCGTTGCGCGAACCTGTGGATGTGGGACTGGCGCGCGCTGATCTGGTTGTCTCGCTTGGAGAGACAGAGGCGCAGGCGCAATTTGGCGCGCGGTGGGGGTCTGCGATCAGATTGCCGCGCGTCACAGGCGCGCTGGCGCCGCTGCAAACCGGGATGGATTGGGCGGGAACGCCAGTGCTGGCCTTTGCGGGCATTGGCGATCCAAGCAAGTTCTTTGCCACGTTGCGCGGGTTGGGCGCCGATCTGCGCCGCACGGAACCGTTGGATGATCATCAACCGCTGACCTCGGCGTTGATGTCACGGCTTGAAAGCGAGGCGCGCAGTCTGGGTGCGCAGCTGGTGACCACGGAAAAAGACGCCGCACGCCTGCCGGCCGCGTATCGCCATAGTGTGATCACCTTGCCGGTGCGATTGGAGCTGGATCAGCCAGAGATTGTTATGGACGCGTTGCGCCGGGTCGCGCCGCCGCCGCCTTGATCAGTTGTCTTCGCCCAGGGTTGGCGCCGGGCGATGCAACGCCAGTTCAGCGTCGGAAAAGCGGAACGGGGCCCGGATGCCAGGCACGCCGTCCAGCGCGATCTGCATGCCGCGCGCGACCACATGTGGATCGGCCAGAACCTCGGCCAAATCATTGATCGGACCGGCGGGCACGCCTTTGGCCTCGCATGCGGCGAGCAAGTCTTCTTTGGTCATCTGCGCCGTAGCCCCGTTCAGCCGTGCGATCATCACGCGGCGATTGGCGATGCGGTCTTTGTTGTGGGCAAATTCAGCGGCTTCCGCCATATCCGACACCCCCAGCAGGTGGCACAACCGCTGATATTGGCCGTCATTGCCGGTGGCGATGATGATAAACCCGTCCGAGCAGTCAAACACCTCGTAAGGGGTGAGGTTCATGTGTGCATTGCCCATACGCCCGGGCGCGGTGCCGGTGGTCAGATAGTTCAGCGCCTGATTGGCGGTCACGGCGACGGCCACATCGAGCAGCGCCATGTCGATATGTTGGCCGCGCCCGGTGCTTGCGCGTTGGTGCAGGGCGGCCAAAATGCCCGAAACCGCGTAGATCCCGGTGAAAATGTCGGTGATGGCCACACCGGATTTCTGCGGCTGGCCTTCGGGCGCGCCGGTGATCGACATCAGCCCGGACATGCCTTGGATGATGAAATCATAGCCCGCACGGTGCGCATAAGGGCCGGTTTGACCAAAGCCGGTGATCGAGCAATAGACCAGCCCGGGGTTGATCTGGGACAGGCTGTCAAAGTCGAGCCCGTATTTTTTCAGCCCACCGACCTTGAAATTTTCAATGAAAATATCGGCGTCTTTGACCATCTCACGGATCTGCGCCTGCCCTTCAGGGGTTGCGAAGTCGACGGTCACGCTGGCTTTGCCACGGTTGGTGGAATGGAAATAGGAGGCCGAGATATCGTCGCCGCGTTCCACAAAGGGCGGGCCCCAGGCGCGGGTATCGTCGCCCTTGGGCGACTCGATCTTGGTCACCTCGGCGCCCAGATCGGACAGGGTTTGACCGGCCCAGGGGCCGGCCAGGATGCGCGCCAATTCGACGACTTTCAAGCCAGCGAGTGGAGCGGCCATCAGCTGCCCAGTTCGGCTTCGATCAGCGCTTTGAAGCTGTCGTAGTTCTGGTTGCGCACTTTGGTGCCGTTCAAAACAAAGCTTGGGGTCGATTCGACTCCGTCGGCTTCGGCGTTCTTTTGATACCAAGCGACCAGGGTTTGTGCTTTTTCACCGTCTTGCAGGCAAGCTTCGAGCGTGTCGTTGTCGAGCCCGGCCAGACGGCCGATCTTGCGCAGGGCGTCAACCACTTCACTGGCGCCCCCGGCCCGCGCCCACTCGGATTGCGAGGCATAAATCAAATCATTGATACCAAAGAATTTTTCAGGGCCGGCACAGCGCGCGATCATCGATGCCCACAAGCCGTAGCGGTCAAAGTAAACCTCGCGGTAGATGAATTTGACTTTGCCCGTGTCGATGAAATCGGTCTTCAGCTGCTTGAACGCACCGTTGTGAAAAGCGGCGCAATGGGGGCAGGTGTAGCTGGCATATTCAACCAGCGTGACCGGCGCGTCTTCGGCGCCCAGCGTCATTTCAACGATCGATGAGGTGTCAACATCGGCGGCGTCCTGGGCGTTGGCCGCGCCGATCAAAGGGTTCGCCGGGATCGAGCCCGAGCCAGACGGGCCCATCAGGACATAGCCGCCCAGCGCGATCGCTACGACAACACCAAGCAGTGCAATTACACGGGTCATTGGAACCTCTTTCTTAACGTTTGGATGTGCTTAATACGTTGCGGCCCAGTTGTTCAAGGGCCGCTCTCAGGTCTTCGTTTTCGACCGGTTGCGCCACTTTTGCCGCCGCCGCGATGGTTTCCGGTGCGGTTTGCGCCGTTTTTTTTGCCTCTTGTGGCTGGAACGCGGCTTGGCCTTCGGCAAATCCGGTTGGCGCGGTCTGGGTGATGCGAACGCGCGAAATGGCATTGTAGCCATAGACCGCGTTCACCCGCTCGCGCAGTTTTTCCTTTTGCATCTCTAGCATGGGTGCCTGCGCACCGGTCGTCAAAACGGTCAAAGTGGCCCCAAAGCCGCCGCGCCCGTAGCCGATGTTCACAGGCTGCGCGATGCGGGCAATGTCGGGGCCGGCGACCTCGGCCCAATGAGTCAAAAGCCGCGAAACGGCAAATCCGCGGGTTTCGCCAGCGCGGCGAATTTGTGTGCTGAGCACACTGGCCGTCCGCTTGAAGCCGCGGGTGGTCGACGGACGCTGCGCCATGGCTGGATTCCCCTGCTTGTGCGGCTAGTGTAAGACCCACCGCGTTCGGCGCCAGAAGAACCACATCACGAGGTCATAAACAATGCGTGACACATCCATCGCGGCCATGATGTTGGGCTGGTACGACGTGCATGCGCGGGTTTTGCCCTGGCGCGTCAGCCCCGCCGCGCGCGCCGCAGGTGTGCAGCCCGACCCTTACCGCGTGTGGTTGTCAGAGGTGATGTTGCAGCAAACCACGGTGGTTGCAGTGAAGGATTACTTTCATCGCTTCACCACCCGTTGGCCCAGTGTCGCCGATTTGGCGCGCGCCGAAGACGGTGATGTGATGGGCGAATGGGCGGGCCTTGGGTACTATGCGCGCGCGCGCAATCTGCTGAAATGCGCCCGTGTGGTCGCCCAAGACCATGGCGGTGTGTTTCCAGGCACCCATGCGGCCCTTTTGCAGCTGCCGGGGATTGGTCCCTACACGGCGTCGGCGATTTCCTCGATTGCGTTTGATCGCGCGGAAACTGTGCTGGATGGCAATGTGGAACGGGTGATGGCGCGGTTTTATGATGTGCACACGCCATTGCCCGGCGCAAAACCCGAGCTGCATGAATTGGCCACAGGGTTAACGCCGGCTGAGCGCCCCGGTGATTATGCGCAGGCGGTGATGGATCTGGGCGCGACGATTTGCACGCCGAAATCTCCGGCCTGTGGCATTTGCCCATTGCGTGATCCCTGTGCCGCGCGGTTGGCGGGGACGGCGGCGGAATTGCCCAAAAAGACGCCTAAAAAGCCCAAACCCACCCGGCGCGGCATTGTTTATGTCGGGCGCAGGGCGGATGGGGCGTGGTTGCTGGAACGGCGCCCGGATCGTGGGCTGCTGGGCGGTATGCTGGGCTGGCCGGGCACCGATTGGGACGGCAAAGATCGTGGTGTCGAGCCGATTGATACGCCTCCTGCAACAGGCAACTGGCATGATACGGGCGGCGAAGTGCGCCACACCTTTACGCATTTCCACCTGATTTTGAGCGTAAAAACCGCGGATTTACCCACCAGCTGTGAGCCAAACGCCGGTGCGTTTGTGCCGCGTGATCAGTTTCGTCCCTCGGACCTTCCCACGGCGATGCGCAAAGCTTTTGATCTGGTGCATGCGACGCTGGGGCAGGATTGAGAACGCAGGGTTTGACGCTATGGTCTGTGACATACCACTGAGAGAGCGGACATGAGCACGCAAACCCTGACTGCCAAACCTGATTTTGCCCGACTGAGCCGCGCGCTTCCGTTTTGGTTTTCGCTGTTGCTGGTTCCGCTGGCGGTTGTGGCGGCGGTTTATGGCGGATGGACCATTGCGCTTTTGCCGGTGGTCACCTGGTATCTCTTTGCGGCGCTCGATGCAGTTTTGGGCGAGGATACGGTTAACATCGACCCGAATACGGGCGCGTCGCATCTGTTTTGGTATCGTCTGGTCACACTGGTCTGGGCGCCGCTGCAATGCGTCACTGTGTTTGGGATATTGTGGTATGTCACCAGCACGGGCCATCTGGGGCGGATCGAGGAATGGGCGCTTTTTGCCGCGTTGGGCATTTTGTCGGGCACCGTTGGCATCAACTACAGTCATGAATTGATGCATCAAAAGCCAAAGATCGAGCGTTGGATGGCGGATATTCTGCTGGCGATGGTGCTTTACTCGCATTTTCGCAGCGAACATTTGCAAGTGCATCACCGCTATGTGGCGACGCCGCGTGACCCGGTGACAGCGCGGTTCAACGAAGGGTTTCACCGCTATTTTCTGCGGGTTTTGACCAGCTGCCCGGGCTCGGCGTTTCGTGCGGAGCGGGCGATGTTGGCGCGCAAGGGCCGTCCGGTTTGGGATTTGGCCAACCCGTTTTGGCGTTACGGCGCGCTGCAATTGGGGTTTCTGGCGTTGGCCTTTGGCATTGGCGGGCTTTGGGGCCTGTTCCTATTTTCGGTGCAGGCGTTCTGGGCGGTGTTTCAGCTGGAGCTGGTGAATTACGTCGAACATTATGGGCTGACGCGCAAACATCTGGGCGATGGTAAATACGAACACGTCAAACCGCATCATTCCTGGAATTCGGCGCAGCGCGCGTCAAACTGGTTGCTGATCAACCTCCAGCGCCACTCGGATCATCATTTCAAGCCGGATCGGCGCTTTCCGCTGCTGCAAAACCACGACGCAGACAGCGCGCCGCAACTGCCCTATGGTTATCCGGTGATGACGGTGGCCGCGTTGATCCCACCGCTGTGGCGACGGGTGATGAACCACCGCGTCAAAGCATGGCGGCGCACGCATTATCCCGAGATCAAAGACTGGCAGCCTTACAACCACGCCGCAAATCCGCTGCCGCGCTAGGGGCTATTCCAGCGTCCAAACCTCAAGTTTATCGTCCAGCCCACGAATGTCCTGTGGCGGCTGGCGGATCAGGCCCGCGAGCGCCGGAGCACGTTCGCTGGTTTCCCAGATCACCCGCTCGCGCAGGGCCGCGCTGGTCACCAGATGCACGTTCAATGGCCGGCTCAGCGCTTCGAGCCGGCTGGCCACGTTTACAGTGTTGCCAATTACGGCGAATTCCAGCCGGTTGGCGCCAATGTCGCCCAGCACGACCGGGCCGAAATGCACACCGATCGACACACGAATTTCGGCAAGTCCGCTGGCGCGTCGTTCACCATTCCATAGGTCGATCACAATCAGCATCTGGCGCGCGCAGGTCAGTGCCCGGGTGGCGTCATTTGGTTTGGGCTCGGGCGTGCCAAAAGTGGCCATCATGCCGTCGCCCAGGAATTTATCCAGCGTTCCGCCATGCTTGAACACTTCGCTTTCAAGTCGGCCGTGAAAACCACGCAGAGTGTCAATCACATCTCCTGGATCTCGTCGGGCGGCAAATTCGGTAAATCCAACAATATCAACGAACATTACGGCCACATCATGGGCGCGAATTTGCTTGAGTGGTTCATCGTTGCGCGACAACTCATCCACCACATTGGGCGAAAAGTAGCGCGACAGGTTGGCGCGTTCGCGTTCAAGCCCGGCGTTGCTGAGCAGTAACCGATTGAAACGACGCACAGAAAACCCAAGGGTGATCGCGACAATCACAAACACCACGACCTCTTGCAGTCGCGCGTCCCAATGGATGATGTTGGGATCAAGCAATTCCAGCATGTTACGGTCATGCCCAAATGCGGTCTGCGCGGCCTCGCTTAGCTCGGGGATGGTGCGCCCGAACCACCAGATCAGCGAAGCTGCAATGCCCCACAGACATGTGGTCCAGATGCCCATGGCAAAAATGGTGCGCCAGGAATAGGCCAGTGTGCCGCCCGCCAGAATCACGTAGAAGTAGCTGAAATTATTGTATTTATAGATCAATGCCGTAGGCCAGTCGCCACTGGCAAACGGGTTCGGGAAAACCAGCGCAAAGGTCATCAGTGCAAGATCGGCCAACAGCAGAGCCAGTTCCGCGCGCGAACGTCCAACCCGGCCAACCCGCCGTTGCATCCACCCCACCAAAGCCAGACCAATGAGAAGCCCATGATAATAAAGCATTTCCCACGCAGGGTTCAGGATCAGCAGCAGCACCGCAATCACCGCGAGAGCCGCCCAGCGCGTGCGCACCGCCAGTTCCAGCCCTTCGCGTTTGTGCTGCACCAGCGCGGCCTCGGTAAAGCGATTGGCCTCAACGTCTTGCTGGCTCATCCGCTCGGGCAGATCAGCGGTCGTAAAACTGGGAAGATTTGCGCTCAGCTCTGCCATAGGAACGGTTCCTTGCATGAAATCGGTGTAAACATCTTTAACATGGGATTGCGCGACGTCAAAAAAACCCCGCCGGACACCAGCGGGGTTGACTAAAACCTGCGGGACAATCCCAGACGCGACCGTCTAGAACCGCGAGATTGACAGCCCGGTCACGCGGCCAGAGCGTTCGGCCTGGATGGAAACCCAATACTCAACACTTTCAGATCGCACCCGAAAATGTTCGTTGCGTTTGCCTTTGCGGCGCAATTCAACGGTTCCCCCAATGCGCCCGGCCAGACCAACAGCGATGTTTTGAAGCTTCGCCACAAGCTCGGGGTTGCGCGCTTCTTTTTGAGGGGATTGATACTCTAAACGGCAGGATTGCCCGGCTTTCCAGAACACGCGCAGCGATGTTTTTGCCTTCGATCTTTTGAGCCCGGACTCGACGCTTTTGGTGGAAAATTCATCGGCTTTTCCGGCGTTGACCATACAAGTGCGTTCGAATCCGCGCACCAAATCATCAAGCGGGCCTGCGGTTGCCACGGCCGGGACCAAGGTCAGACATAGGCTTGCGCCCAGCCCAAAACACGTTTTGCGAAACCAATTAAGCATGCGTCACCCTTTGTTAAACATCTACTTTTCCGTTTGGCTTTAGAGCCTTGCGGGCGGTTTATAAATGTTTGACGTGCCAAAAGCCATGCTTGGCTGAACGATACCCGGAGAGTTGCAATTTTTTGGATTTGTGAAGACAGCAGATCACCGCGCAGGGCAGGCAACAAAACCATTGAATGTTCAGAGCTGGCCATCGACACTGCGCCACACACCACAAAAAAGAGAAAAATTATGAAAACAGTTGGTTTGGCCCTTGTCGCCCTGATCGCCGCTTTGCACGTTTACATTGCCTGGTTTGAAATTTTCGCGTGGACCACCGTTGCTCCGAGTGTGTTCAAATCAATGGATCCAGCGATTTTCGAACCGACCGTGAAACTGGGCGCGAACCAAGGGGTTTATAACCTGTTTCTGGCGATTGGGCTGGGCTGGTCGTTGGTCATCAAAGACGCACAGTGGCAGCGTAACATCGCCACCTGCTTTTTGGCTTTCGTCGCTATTGCCGGCGCGTTTGCCGCCATTACAGTCGAAGTCAGACCCGGTTTGATGCAGCTGGTCCCGTCGGTGATTGCGCTGGCGTTGCTGCATATGAACAAGGAGTCGGCGGGTTAATCCCGCTGAACGTCAGGCAAAAAAAATGCCCCGTCACGAAGGACGGGGCAAGTTGATGCCGTGAACTAGGCCACAGGCACCGGCGGTATTCGGTTAAAAAAGGGGGTCAGTTCGCCATTTCTGAGCGGATTTGCTGGCGCAGCACGTCGATCGGCACGGTTTTGCCGTCGCGGCGGAAGCACCAATAGGTCCAGCCATTGCAGCTGGGAGCGCCTTCCAGCGCGGCGCCGACCTGATGGATCGAGCCTTTGACATCGTCGCCAATCAGCGTGCCATCGGCGCGCACCTTGGCTTTGTGTCGTTTGTTCATCGAATAAAGCTCTTCGCCCGGGCGCAACATGCCACGTTCGACCAGCTGACCAAAGGGCACCCGCGGTTCGGCCCGTTTGGAGGCCGACACTTGCAACGCCTCGCGGTCAAACTTGCGCACGGAGGCTATGCGTTTGTTGGCCACTTCGCGGTAAGCGGCTTCACGTTCAATGCCGATGAAATCACGCCCTAGCATTTTCGCCACAGCGCCGGTGGTGCCGGTGCCAAAGAACGGATCAAGCACCACATCGCCCGGATTGGTCGAGCCAACCAGAACCCGGTGCAGCAGGCTTTCGGGCTTTTGCGTCGGATGCGCTTTGTCGCCGTCTTCGTTTTTCAGTCGTTCGTGCCCGGTGCACAGTGGCAGCACCCAATCGCTGCGCATCTGGATACCTTCGTTCAGCGACTTTAGCGCCTCGTAGTTAAAAGTGTATTTCGCGCCTTCCGATTTGCTGGCCCAGATCATCGTTTCGTGCGCATTGGTAAACCGTTTGCCTCGGAAGTTCGGCATCGGGTTGGATTTGCGCCAGATCACGTCGTTGAGGATCCAGTAACCTTGGTTTTGCAGGGTTGTGCCGACCCTAAAGATGTTGTGATAGGACCCGATCACCCAAATTGCGCCTTGTGGTTTAAGCAATCGGCGCGCCGCTTTCAGCCAGCCAGTGGTAAAGCTGTCATAGGCGGCAAAGGAAGAGAACTGGTCCCAGTGGTCATCCACCGCATCGACCTGGCTGTTGTCGGGACGGTGCAAATCACCCTTCAACTGCAGGTTATACGGCGGGTCGGCAAAAATCAGATCGACCGACGCCTCGGGAAGACTGTTCATCACATCGATGCAGTCGCCTTCCAGAATCGTATTCAATGGCAACTCGGGAGCTGCTTTTTGAGTGTGCGTCATGTCTGCCTCTGTCCCGGATGCTTGGTGCATCTCGTGGTTGAGCCAAAGATGAGTCATAGCTGATTCGCCGTCAAATTCTTTTTTGAAACAAGTGGTTGGTTATTTATCTTGATACAACATCTTGTGGACGGGTTTGAACGAACGTCTATGGTGTGGGGTTACCCCGAGATTTTCCAACGCCAACCTGTGACTTTTTGATGGGTAACCCATATTGGTCTCCCAGCCATAGCCGGGATGCTGTTGCGCCAAATCCACCATGACATTATCTCGACATATTTTGGCCACAATTGAGGCCGCCGCAATCGATGCAGAACGGGCATCTCCGCGCACCACAGCGAGCGCCGGAAGCGCCAGATCGCGGGGCAAAATCTTGCCATCGATCAGCAGGAAATCAGGCTGTGGTTGTAAAGCGGCCACGGCGCGGGCCATCGCCAGGTGGCTGGCGCGCAGGATATTGAGGTGTTCGATCTCGTCAACACTGGCATGGGCGATGGCGACCTCGGCCTTGTTGTGGATCATCTCGGCCAGCCGCACACGGGCCTTCATGCTGAGCTTTTTGGAATCGTTCAGGCCCTTGGGGATCGATCGCGGTTTCAAAATCACCGCCGCTGCTGTCACCGGACCGGCCAGCGGGCCCCGGCCAACCTCGTCGACACCGGCAATGCGCACAAAACCCTTTTTGCGCAGATCGCGTTCAAAACTGTAATCAGGCATGCTCATGCGGGGCAATGTGCCCGCTTGGCGGCGCGCTGCAAGGGGCAAGAGCGCAAAAAAAGGGGGAAAGCGCGTGGCTCTCCCCCCGGGTTTGCAGTGTCTGTGCTCGGTTTTACTTGCCGGCCACGCGGTAGCCACGCTCGCGCAGGCAAACCGGTTCATAGGTGGTGCGGGTCACGCCAGCCGTGCGGAACTGGTACTGACAGGCATAGGGCAGCGACTGGGCAAAGCGGTACTTGTTGGTCAAACAGCGCGCGCCAAACAGACGTTTGGTGGTGCGGTTGACGGTGAAATTGGCCAGACATTCCGCCGGCAGGTTATAGCGCGACAACCGCTGGGGTTGCGGGCGCACGTTCTGGGGCTGCACCCGGTTATAACGCGGCTGGTGACGGTTGTAGTTGGGCTGGGGTTTATAGCGGGGCTGGGGTTTGCGCACATAAGGATCGGGCGCATGGGTGACGGCCTGGTCGTTTTTGTTGAGGTTGATGGCGGCACCGATGATGGCCAAAGCCGCAAGTCCGGCAATCACACGGCGCATGTCATCGGTGTCGGCCTGTGCGGGGGCCGCAGAGACGCTGGTGATGGCCATGGCGAGACCGGTGATGAGGGCGATGAATTTGCGATGCATTGAAATGTCCTTTCGCGTGGTGGATCTTGAAAAGCCGATCGCAGCGACCGGCGGTTGTGCCCTCAAGGTGCGGTCGACCGCCTCGGACAGGCAATATCGCCCCCGTGTTATCGGATAACAGCCGCGCAAAACCCTGTGGATATTGAATATCTCGCGCCGCGCGCGCAGGATGGGCGCATGAAACATATCACCCTTCCTCTGGCGATTTGGGCCACTTTGGCCCTATGCGCCCCCGCCCATGCGGCGGATTGCTTTGCCGATTACAAGGCGAAACAGGACAACCCGCTGCGCCTGCATTACGGCGTTGTGCAATTGCAGGGCCCGTGCCGGCGCGGACCCGCGCGCGCCGAAGTTGCGGCCCGTTTGGCCGCTTCGGGCTGGACCGTGCTGAATGTGCTGTCGGTCTTTGGCCCCGAAGGTTTGGCGGAAAGGAGGGCAAATGCAGGATCCTACTATCTCCGTTTCTGAGGCGCGCCGGTCGGGCAATCGCATCGTCTATTTTGGCCTTGGCGCGATCATCGCGATTCTGGCTGCTGCCGGGGCTGTGCTGGTGCTTGCGCTGCCGGATGCCAACGCGTTCAACGCACGGGTCGAGCGGCTGTTTGTGGAAAACGACAATCTGACCACGCAGGCGGAAATCAAGCTGCTGGAAATTCTGGCGCAGTCGGGCACCGCTTTTTCCGACACATTAAGCAGCTACCGGGTGGTGATTTTTGTGCTGCTGATCTTTGCCACTGCGCTTTTGGTCGCTGCTTTGGTGTTCCTGGTGATGCTGGTCACGCTGAACCGGCGCATGGCTTTGATCGAGCGCAACGGCATTCAGGTGACCTCGCTATTGATCAGCCGCGAGGAAAACACGGTGTACCTGAACAACCTTGATTTCAAACTGACGGCGGCGGCGATGGAGACGCTGGCTGTGCTGGCCGAGGCGCGATTGGATGATGATGTGCTGTCGGGTGCCGAGATCGAAGCGGTGGTGTCCGGGCGCAATGCTGCTGACTGTGACGAGGCCGCCGGTGCGACGCGCATCAAGCGGTTGCGTGACACATTGGGCAATCAGATGGTCAGCGCGCTTTTGGTCAAAAACATCGCGCGGCGGGGCTATATGTTGTCGATCGAAAAAGACGTTATTCAGATGGTGTGAGCCGAGACCCTTGGAAACCGACACCGCCTGCCCCATCTTGAGAGGGTCAATTGCAAGGCAATTCCCATGAACATTCAAGTCCCTGCCACCCGCTATGGCATTGATATTCAGGTTCTGCCGCATCGGGTTGCGGTCTATCAAGGCGACACGTTGCTGGCCGCCAGCACCCGCGCCAAGGTGATGTATGAAACCCGCCTTCCGGCCGCGATTTATATCCCGCTGGAAGATGTTGTGGTGCCGGTGTCCGAGCAGACTCGGCTGAAAACCTTTTGCCCGTTCAAGGGCACTGCGCGCTATCGCAACATCGAACTGGACGGTGAGACGCTGGAAAATGCGTTGTGGAGCTATGATGTGGCGCTGCCGGAAAGCCGCGATATCGAAGGCTATGTGGCTTTCATGGCCGGCTCTTACACCGACATTGATCTGGGTGAGAACACGCTTGAAATTGCGCCGGACAGCAGCGTTTCAGGCCCGTTGATCGACTGGTTGGTGCAGGAGGCGCCCCGGTTGCAAACGCCTGCGGAGTTCACCGGTGCGCTGGCGCAAAAGCTGGTGGAAACCGGGCTGCCGCTGTTGCGGTTCAGCGTGATGATCTGGTCGCTGGATCCGCTGATTGTGGGCAAGAACTATATCTGGGATCGCGGGCTCGACACGGTCACCACTTATGCGCCGCCCTATGAAATTCACAGCAGCCCGGCGTTTCGCAACAGCCCGCTGCGCCATGTTTCGAACGGGTTTGGCGGTGTGCGCCAGCAGATCAACGCCGATCAGAGCGAAGGGGCGTTCCCGATTGTGGCCGATCTGCGAAAGAAAGGTGCGACGGACTATGTCGCCATGCCGTTGCGGTTTTCGGATGGGCGTCCGCATGTGATGACCCTGACCAGTGACCGCGACGGTGGGTTTTCCACTGCCGATCTGGGCATGGTGTTTGAGTGCGCGTCGCTGATCGCGCGGTTTTACGAGGTGTTTGTGCAAAAGGAAAATGCGCAATCCTTGCTGGAAACCTATCTGGGCAAGCGCACCGGCGCGCGGGTTCTGGGCGGAGAAATCCGGCGCGGCGACGGTGACGAGATCGACGCGGCCATCATGTTCTGCGATCTGCGCCATTCCACGCGGCTGGAGGAAACGCTGGGCCGCAAGGACTACATCGCGCTGCTCAACCAGTTTTTTGAGACCGTTTCAGACATCATTCAGGACCACGGCGGCGAAGTGCTGAAATTCATTGGGGATGCGGTTTTGGCCGTCTTTCCCGCAGGCGATGACGCGACTGATGCGCGGGCGCGGGCGCTGCACTCGGCCACCCAGATCGTGACACAGCTGAAAGAACAGGGCGGCGAAAACCAAGAGCACGGGGCGGAATGCGCCATCGGGATCGCCTCTGGGCCGGTGACCTATGGCAATGTCGGTTCGCGCGAGCGGCTGGATTTCACGGTGATCGGTCGCGCCGCCAACATCGCCGCGCGGCTGGGCGATTTTGGCAAGACCCGCGATCATTCGATTGTCGTGACCCAGGACATTGCCAGCACCTCGGACAACGCCACCGAGATCGGCGAGATTTCCCTGCGCAATGTGTCGCAACCGGTGTTGTGTTACGCGGTGGGCTCTGGCGCGTCGGAATCTTGATCGTTTTGGTCGAACGCGAAAAGCGATGTCTCACGTGTTTGCCGAAACGCGTTAATCGCCGGTAGAGGCGCGCGCGATCAGACGTGGGGTGACCTGTTCGATCTGGTGGCCAAGCGTGCGGTCACCCAGAACCCGGATCAGCAGATCGGCGGTTTTCAGGCCGATGTCATGAGACTGCGCATCGATCGTGGTGATCGCCGGAAACGAGATCTGTGACAGTTCGAAATTGCCAAAACCCGCAATCGCCATATCGTCCGGCACGTCAATGCCCTGACGCTGACACTGGGTGAGCGCGCCAAAGGCCGACAGATCCGACACGCAAACCACGGCGCTGACCTTTGGGTGATCGGCCAGCAGATGCGCCATCGCTTCGGCCCCCGAGCGCATGGAAATTGGCGCAGGCCCGGCGGAAATCAGCGCGTCGGTGGGCAAATCGTGACGCTGAAGCGCGGCCACAAAGCCCCGGCGCCGGTCGGCTCCGCGGGTGTCGCCAACCGCCTCGCCACCGATGAAAGCCAGATGCCGGTGCCCTTTGGCGACCAGATGGTCGACCATATCCTGCATGGTCTGGGCATTGGAAAATCCGACCACATGGCGGATCGGATCGGCGGGCAAGTCCCAGGTTTCGATGACGGGAATGTCACTTTGGGTCAGCACGCGGCGGGTTTGATCGCTGTGGCGCCCGCCGGTGAGCACCAGCGCATCCGGGCGCCGGCGCAGCAATTGTTCCACCAGCTTTTCCTCGCCGGTGATGTTGTAATTGGTATAACCCAGAAGCACTTGCAGATCATTTTCGGCCAGGCGCGCGGTCATCGCGGTGACGGTGTCAGCAAAGTTGGCATTGTTCAGCGACGGCACCGTGACCGCCACAAACCCTGTGCGTTTGGATCGTAAATTCGACGCAGTGGCATCAAAAACATAGCCCAGTTCGCGCGCGACCTGCAAAATGCGCGCGCGGGTGGCATCTCCGACCGAGGCGTCCTTTTTGAACGCCCGCGACACGGTCATCGGCGACACGCCTGCCGCCTTGGCCACGTCTGTCATTTTGGGCGCTTTGCGCATCACCAGCCTATTGTTATCGATAACGCCCTATTGAGGCCGATCCGCGCCAGATTGCAACCTTGTGGTGTCGCCCGCGCGGAATTCGACCTCGAGTGCCTGGCGTTTTGGCACACAAACGCCGTTTATGCGGGCCAGCAACGTGCGCGCGCAGGTAATGCCCATCAGGCGGCGCGGCGTTTGCACAGTGGTCAGGCGGATCGGCAGAACGCTGGTCAGATCCAGCCCGTTGAAGCCAACGATGCCCATGTCGCCGGGCACGTCCAGCCCCTGCCCGTTGCAGGCCATCATGCCGCCAAACGCCATGTGATCGTTGAGATAGAAAATCACATCGGGGCGCGGACCGGCCAACAGCGCGCGGGTGCCGTCAAAACCGGTGGAAAACGCGTTGCCCAACGGTGGACGGGCGGTCACGACATCTGCGCCCAAGGGTTGGAACACGCCACGAATGCCGCTTAGCCGGGCATCGGCGCGGATATCGTGACCGCGCGGTGTGCTGACGAAAGCCGGTGCGCAGTAACCCATATCACGCGCGTGCTCGCCCATGACGCGCCCGGCCTCGAAATGATCGATCCCGACGCACACATCAATCGGATCATCGGTCAGATCCCAGATTTCCAGCACCGGCAAGGGTGCGGCGCGCAACAATTGACGGGTTTCCACGTGATGATCGATGCCGGTCAAAATGATCGCGGCGGGTTGCCACGACAACAAGCGGCGAATCCAGGCCAGTTCGCTGTCGCGGTTGTATTCGGTGGTGTCGATCACGCTGGAATAGCCGGCCGTGTCAAAGGTGCGCCGCATGCCCGACAGGATATCGGCAAAGACCTCTCCGGCGAAGGTGGGCAGGGAGATTCCGATGAGGTTCGAGTTCGCAACAGCCAGCGAACGCGCGTTGGAATTGGGCACATATTTCAACTGACGCGCGATTTTTAGAATCTCGGCGCGCTTCTTTTCCGACACCCCCTCGACCCCGCGAATGGCGCGCGAGACGGTCATGATAGACACATTGGCGCGCCGCGCGACGTCTTCGATCTTGGTGGGTTTTGCTTTGCGTGCCATCAGAAACCCTATGTTGATATTGGCGCAAACATCTGCGATTTTTCGCGGAATTACAAGGTCTTGGCTGTGAACTTACGTTAACGCTAACGTCGTTTGGCAGATTAGACCTTCCCCAAACGGACGCAGTTGGGCACTCTGTTGGTCATCGGTCCCACGCGGGCCTTTGGACGTATCGGGGAGGATCACGTGCCAAAAATCATCTTTGACAAGGTGGCGAAAAGCTATGGTCCGGTCGAGGTGCTGCCTCCGTTTGATCTGACGCTTGAGGACGGCGAATTTACCGTGTTGGTTGGCCCGTCGGGGTGCGGCAAGTCGACGACGTTGCGCATGTTGGCGGGGCTTGAAAACCTGTCGGGTGGCGAGATCTTTTTTGACGAACGCCCGATCAGCAAGCTGGAGCCCAAGGCGCGTGATCTGGCGATGGTGTTTCAGGATTACGCGCTCTATCCGCATATGAACATTGCCAAAAACATGTCGTTTGCGCTGCGTCTGGCGCGGGTTTCAAAGTCGGAAATCGAGGAAAAAGTACAGCGGGTTGCGGGCATGTTGAACATCGCGCATTTGCTGGACCGCAAGCCTGCGGAGCTGTCGGGCGGACAACGCCAGCGGGTGGCGATGGGGCGCGCACTGGTGCGTGATGCGGGCACGTTCCTGTTTGATGAACCGTTGTCGAACCTTGATGCCAAGCTGCGCGGCAAGATGCGCGCCGAGCTGGCCGAGATGCGCGACACGATTGACAAGAACATGGTTTACGTCACCCACGATCAGGTCGAAGCGATGACGCTGGGCGACCGCATTGTTGTGATGAGCGATGGTCTGATCCAACAGCAGGGCAGCCCCGAAGAGCTGTTTAAATCGCCGGTGAATATGTTTGTCGCCGGGTTCATCGGCTCGCCCACGATGAATTTTCTGGATGGCACGTTGGCGCAGGACGGTGATCAGCTTTGGGTTGAGGGCGACGGCTTTCGCCTGCCGCTTGATGCGGATCTGAGCGCGCGATTGGCCAAAACCAACACCCGGCAGGTCAGTCTGGGCGTGCGCCCGTCCAGTTTTTCAGCCGATACCAGCAAGGGCGCGCCGATAGAGCTGCGCGTGGTGGTGTCGGAATATCTGGGCGCGCAATCGGTGTTGGTGACGCGCTGTGGTGCGGCCGACATTCTGGTGGAAACCCAGAGCGCGGCGCCGGTTAAGGCAGGCACAGTGCAGACCTTTGGGGTCATCACCAACGAAATCATGATTTTTGACAAAGCGTCTGGGCTGCGCCTGTAACCGGGTGAAATCCGCGACGCCAAAAGAACTGTAGCATCAGGGAGGACCAATAGAATGCTCACACTCAAATCTGTCCTAACGGGAACCGCTGTGGCGATTTCCATGACCGGTACGGCCTTTGCCGGCGGTCACGGCGGGCCCTACGACGCCTATGCCGGCACCACGCTGGTGATCAACGTGCCCTCGCATCCGCATTACAACGCGATGATGAAGGTGCTGCCCGAGTTCACCAAAGAAACAGGCATCGAAGTCGAAGTCGACCAGCTGCAATATCTCAAGATGCGCGAGCGCCAGACCCTTGAGCTGACCAAGCGCGAGGGCGATTACGACATGATCGCTTACGTGGTGTTCTCCAAGGCGGATTACGTGTTCGCCGACCAGTTGGAAAACCTTGCCAAGTATTTCATGAACCCCAAGCTGTCGGATCCGAACTATGACAGCGAAGATCTGATCGACGGCTATGTGCAGAACATCGGTGTTGCGGGCGGCGTCAAAGGGTATTTGCCGGGCAAAACCGGATCGACCTATGGCATTCCCTACGGCTCGGAAACCAGCGTTCTGGCCTATCGCAAAGACATCTTTGAAAAGCACGGGATCGCTGTGCCGGAAACCTATGACGATCTGCTGGCTGCGGCGTGCAAGATCCCCGAAGTAGAAGAAGGCATGGGCGGCATGGCGTCGCGCGCGGCGTCCGGTCACCAGGCCAGCCACGCGTTCCTGTTGCACCTCGCGCCTTTGGGCGGACGGGTGTTTGACGATCAGTGGAACCCGATCATCAACAACGCAGCCGGTGTGGCCGCGGCCAATGCTTTGAAAACCATTGTGGATTGCGGCCCAGAGGGCAGCCAGACATTTGGTCCAGCCGAAGCGGCAGCCTCGTTCAGCCAGGGCAACTCGGCCATGTTCATGGACTCGATCGCCTTTGCCGCCGGGTTTGAAAACCCCTCCAAGTCGCGCGTTGCCGGCAAGGTTGGCTATGCGTTGCACCCGATGGGCGTGCGCCGCGGCAGCCAGACCGGTGGATTTGGCATCGCCATCCCCAAGAACGCACAGAACAAAGAAGCTGCGTTCCTGTTGATGCAGTGGCTGACCAGCAAAAAGGGCGACAAGCTGGTGGCGATGGCCGGTGGCAACCCCTCGCGCTTTTCGACCTATCAAGATGCCGAGCTGAACGCGAAATACCCCTATTCCGCGACCTTCGGCGAAGCGCTTAAGTATGCCGACCCTGACTGGCGTCCGATCATCCCCACATGGGGCAAGATCAATGCCGATATCGGCACCACCATGAGCCAGGTTCTGACCGAAGGGCTTGACCCACAAGAAGCGCTTGACGGTGTTGCCGCGCGCGCGTAGGCGATCATGGAAGAGGCCGGGTACTACACCTGGAAATAAGACGTCCAGGTGCGTGGGCAAAGCGTTTGGCAAAGCCAAATGCAGCCCACACCCCCGAACATCTGGGCGCCTAAATGAGCGCCCGGGCAAAAAAATCTGGGTGTCCCATAACGGGGCACCTGACCCGGGGCACGGCTCACTTTCTGGCCCCTGCCCTTCGCCCCCCAAGCAGGTTCCCCGATGCAAACAGCAAATGTAAACCGGCTCACGCCCTATCTGTTTCTGGCGCCAGCGGCGATCATCATGGCGGTCGCGCTGCTGTATCCGATTGGCTATATGATCTACGCCAGTTTTCTGGACTGGAACCCAAGTCAGCGCATCGGCGAGGCCGATTTTGTGGGGCTGCGCAACTATATCAACCTGCTGGGCGATCCGAGCTTCCGCGAAAGTTTCTGGGTCACTGTGAAATTCGCCGCCATCGTTGTGTCGTTGGAAATGGTGCTGGGCGTTGGCCTCGCGCTGCTGCTGGATCGCAACATTCGCGGCATGTCGGTGCTGCGCACGCTGTTCATCCTGCCGATGATGATCGCGCCCATCGTGGTGGGCCTGATGTGGCGCTATATGTATCGCCCGACGGTGGGCATCTTTAACCGCACGCTGAAATCCATGGGGTTTGAGTCGGTGCCGTGGCTGTCAAACGGCGATTGGGCCTTTGCCAGCGTAATTATTGCCGATGTGTGGCAGTGGACCCCGTTTATTTTCATCCTGTCGCTCGCCGCGCTGCAATCGCTGCCGCAATCGGCGATGGAGGCTGCGCGCATTGATGGCGCCACCGGCTGGCAACAGGTGATTTACATCAAGCTGCCGCTGATGATGCCAGTGCTGATTGTCACCTGCCTGTTGCGCCTGATCGATGCGTTCAAAGTGCTCGAGGTGATTTTGGTGCTGACCAATGGCGGCCCCGGATTGTCGACCGAAATCCTGTCTTTGCGGATCTCGCGCACCGCGTCGGAATTCCGTGAACTGGGCGAAGCGGCGGCGATGTCGAATTACCTGCTGATCCTGCTCATGGTGCTGACCTTTGCCATGTTCCTGTACAACAAAGCGGTCGAGGCGCGCGCCGCCCGATTGCGCAAAGCCGCCGAGGAGGACCTCTGATGAGCACCCAGACCTACGACCGTCAGAACCCTGCATTCTATGCGCTATTGGTCGCGCTGGTGGTGATGGCCATTGGGCCGATCCTGATGATGCTGATGACGTCGATGAAGCTGAACGTCGACATCATGTCCGACACCTCGTCGCTGATCTTCATGCCGACGTTGCGCAACTATGAAACCGCGCTCTGTGACTTTCTGTGGTACGAAGCGGCCCATATTGACTACTGCGACAAGACGTTTGGGCGCGCGCTGGTCAACTCGCTGATCATCTCGCTTGTCTCGACCGTGCTGACTTTGGTGATCGGATGTATGGCCGCCTATGCGCTGGTGCGGTTCCGGTTCATGGGGCGCGATACGGTCTCGCTGGCGTCGCTGGCGATGCGCATGGTGCCGCCTGCGGTTCTGTTGGTGCCGGTGTTTGGCATCTGGACGTTCCAGTTTCAGATCGACGGCACCCGCGCCGGGATCATTCTGGTTTACGTCGCGATGAACCTGCCCTTTGTGATCTGGATTTTGCAGAGCTTTATCGTGCAGGTTCCGATCCAGCTGGAGGAAGCCGCGCGCATGGATGGCGCAGGCCCGTTTGCTGTGTTCTTTCTGGTGGTGCTGCCGCTGATCAAACCCGGCCTCGCGGCGGCGGCGATCTTTACCTTTCGCGTCGCCTGGAACGAGTTCCTGTTGGCCAATGCGCTGGCGGATCGAAACTCGCGCACGGTGCCGGTGACAATTGTGAATTCGATGACCGAATTTGACATCGACTGGGGCGTGATCATGGCCACGGGAATGTTGCTGGCGGTGCCGCCGATCATCTTCATCTTCGTGGCCTCGCGCCAGATCATCACCGGCATGACCGCAGGCGCGGTTAAGGGCTGATGCTGGACTGGCTGCTTGCGCCTATGGACGCCGCGCGCGCGCACGGCGTGGGTTGGCATCTGTCCTGGCACGCCCGGATCATGGTGCTGGCCTGGGGTGTGATGGTGCCTTTTGGCATCTTTGTGGCGCGGTATTTCAAAGTCGCCCCGGGGCAAGATTGGCCTCGCAAGCTGGACAGTCGGTTCTGGTGGAACACCCATCGGGTCTGCCAATACGGTGCTTGCGCGCTGATGGTTGTGGGGCTGACGCTGATCCTGAATGCGCCGCCTGTGGGCTCGACCGGTCCGCATGTTTATCTGGGTTGGAGCGTGCTGGCCTTGGCTCTGGTGCAAATCACCGGCGGTCTGCTGCGTGGCACCAAAGGCGGGCCGACCGAACCGGCGAGCGATGGCAGCTTGCACGGCGATCACTTTGATATGACACCGCGCCGGTTGTGGTTTGAATATGTGCACAAAACAGCCGGCTATGCCGCGCTTGCGCTGTCTGGCGCGACCATCCTGTCGGGGCTGTGGCAGGCCAACGGGCCAAACTGGATGTGGCTGGCGTTGATGGGCTGGTGGGGCGGATTGATCGCCGCGTCTGTGCGGCTCCAGCGGCGCGGCATGGCGATTGACACTTACCAAGCAATCTGGGGCCCCGACCCTTCGCTGCCCGGCAATCAGCGCGCGCCCATCGGCCTTGGGATCACGCGCCATCCGCCTCAGGCGGGGGAATAACTGTTCAGCTCGGTCACGTGGTGGTGAATGCGCCCGTCGAAGTGTTCAGCCACGATTTCACCTGTCACATCACGGGATTCAGCGCGAAAAGGCGATTCCAGAGCGGAGTCCATCGCCGCCTGATCCGCATAGGTGATAGCCAGCATCAGCGGAAACTCCGGCGCGCCTTCGTCGCGGTCATCGCCGAACATCACATCAACCTTGCTGGCGCCGGGGAACTGACGCCACAGCGGCACCAGACGGTCTTTGACGGCGGCGCGAAAGGCGTCTTGGTGGCCGGGTTTTACAGCGCCTTCAAACAGGGCAAAGCGGGTGATCATGAGGGTTTCTCCAGTGTGATGCCTTGAAAATATTCCATCAGCGCGGCTTGATCTTCACCGCCCAGACCAGCGGCGGTCAGCATGCGGTGCACTTCGGCGCATACGGCCGTCATCGGCATGGCGGTGTTGGTGGCACGCGCCAGATCCTGCGCGCCGTTCAGATCCTTGACCATGTTGTCGATACGGCCCGTGCGCCGGTAATCCTTGGCCACAAAACGCGGCATGTATTCCTGAAGCAACGCTGAGTCAGCCCGCCCGCCTTTCAGCGCCTGCGGGATTTTGGCAGCGTCCACCCCGGCATCCAGCGCCAGCTGAGTCGCCTCGGCCACGGCGAGAAAGCCCAGACCACACAGCACCTGATTGATCAGCTTGGTGGTCTGGCCTGCGCCGGCAGGGCCCATATGGGTGTAATTCGCGCTGACATGCTGCAAAGCTATGTGCGCGTCGGCAACGTCTTGTTCGGCGCCCCCGGCCATCAGCGTCAATTCTCCGGTGGCGGCTTTGGGGGCACCGCCTGACAGCGGACTATCGACCCAGCGCAGGCCCTGATCGGTGGCGCGTTTGGCCAAGGCCCGGGTGGCTTCGGGATCGATCGAGGACATATCGATGATCAAGGTGCCTGGGGCCGCGCCGGCAGCCGCACCTTCAGGGCCAAACACCGCAGCTTCGACAATGTGGGGCGCGTTCAGGCTGGTGATGATGTGGCTGGCGCCTGTCGCAGCATCTGCCGCACTGGTCGCCGCGCGCGCGCCTTTGGCGACCAAAACGGCCACAGCGTCGGGGTTCAGATCGAAGACGGCCAGGTTTTGGCCGGTGTCCAGCAGGCGAGCACCGATGGCGCCGCCCATGGCTCCGGCGCCGATGAGGGCAAGGTTCAGGGTCATCCGACTTGCTCCTTACAAAGACGCGGTGATGCCGCCGTCGACATAAAGCGTGTGGCCATTCACAAAGCTGGATCCCGGCGACGACAGGAAGACTGCCGCCCCGACCAGTTCGTCGACATTGCCCCAACGCCCGGCGGGAGTGCGTTTTTCCAGCCACGCGGAAAATTCGGGATCTGCGACAAGGGCAGCGTTCAAAGGCGTGTCGAAATAGCCCGGCGCGATGGCGTTGCAGTTCAGCCCGTACTTGGCCCAATCGGTGGCCATGCCTTTGGTCAGATTGGCCACAGCGCCTTTGGTGGCGGTGTAGGGCGCGATGCCGGGGCGGGCCAAAGCGGTCTGGACCGAAGCGATATTGATCATCTTGCCCGCCTTGCGCGCGATCATGTGGCGCGCGACGGCCTGACCCACGTGGAACACGCTGGCGACATTGGTCTGCAACAGACGCTCAAACGCGTCGGCTGGGAAATTCTCCAACTCGGTGCGGTGCTGCATGCCGGCGTTGTTGATCAGGATGTTGATCGGACCGGTATCGGCCTCGAACGTATCAACGGCAAGCCGCACCCCGTCATGATCGGTGGCATCAAACTGCAACATGTGAACGGCGAAACCCTCGGCGTGCAGCGCGGCGGCGGCGGCGTCGAGCTTGGCGCGATCACGCCCGTTCAACACAATTTCGGCCCCCGCCTGCGCCAGTCCGCGCGCCAATGCAAAGCCAATGCCCTGCGATGATCCGGTGATCAGGGCGCGTTGCCCCGTCAGGTCAAACAATGCGTTACCTGTTGCCATGATGCTCCCCCTAATTAGCGCTCGACAGCTGTTCTGGCTCCGCTTATGTTAACGATAACATTTATTGTCAAGAGCCGCACAGAAGGTCGCCATGAAATCCATCGTTATCCACGCCGCCAAAGACCTGCGCATCGAACAGCGCGAGGTCGCCAAACCCGGACCCGGAGAGGTGCGCATCGCGATGGCGGCGGGCGGCATTTGCGGATCGGATCTGCACTATTACAACCACGGCGGGTTTGGCGCGATCACGTTGCGCGAACCGATGGTGTTGGGGCACGAAGTGTCGGGCCATGTGGCGGAACTGGGCGAGGGCGTAACAGAATTGCGCGTGGGTCAACTGGTGGCGGTGTCGCCGTCGCGGCCCTGTTACGATTGCCGGTTTTGCCATGAAGGGGCGCACAACCATTGTCTGAACATGCGGTTTTACGGCTCGGCGATGCCATTTCCGCATATTCAGGGCGCGTTCCAGCAGGAATTGATTGCCGATGTGGCGCAATGTGCCCCCGCTGATGGGCTGAGCCCGGGCGAGGCTGCGATGGGCGAACCGCTGGCGGTGTGTTTGCACGCCACGCGACAGGCGGGCGAGATGCTGGGCAAGACCGTGCTGGTCACCGGCTGCGGACCCATTGGCATGCTGTCGATCCTGGCCGCAAGGCGCGCCGGGGCCGGGCGGATCATCGCCACCGATATTTCTGACTTTACGCTGGATCTGGCGCGCAAGATTGGCGCGGATGACGTGGTTAACATGGCATCGAACCCCGACGGTTTGGCACAGTTTGAGGCCGACAAGGGCCAGTTCGATGTGCTTTACGAATGTTCGGGCGTGGCGGCGGCTTTGGCCGGAGCGGTGCCGGCCATGCGCCCCGGCGGCGTGATCGTGCAACTGGGGCTGGGCGGCGATATGAGCCTGCCGATGATGGCGATCACGGCCAAAGAACTGAGTTTGCGCGGCTCGTTCCGGTTCCATTCGGAATTCTTCACCGGCGTGTCCCTGATGCAAAAAGGGCTGATCGACGTCAAACCTTTGATCACGCACACTTTGGGCATCGATGACGCAGTGAAAGCGTTTGATCTGGCCGGGGATCGCAGTCAGGCGGTCAAGGCACAGATCGCGTTTGCCTAAACTTCGGCCCCGATGGCGTGCAGCGCGGCTTGGGCCACCGCCACGTCCTGCTCGGGCGTGCCTGATCCGATACCGATGCCGCCCAGACAGGCGCCGTTCAGAATGATCGGCAAACCGCCGGGCAGACCGGTCATGCAGCCTTCGGTCGCCATGCCAATGGCCGCGCGCACGTGGTCGGGGATCACGCTGGAGGGCGCGCGGATCGACGCCGCTGTCAACGCTTTGGCCCGTGCGCTTTTGCGGCTTAGGAACTTGGCCCCGGTCATGCGCAATTCGCCGAGCAGTTCACCGCTGGCATCCACGATCACAATGCACTGAGGTTGGGCCTGCGCGGTGGCCTCTTCGACCGCCGCGGCCAGCATCGACAACACCGCCAGATGCGTGAGATTTTCGGTGGTTTCAGTAAAGGACATATTCACCTCTTCGCAGCGTGGGGGAGTTTGTGTTAACGATAACACTATTGCCCCAGATCACCCCTGCAGGAAAGAGCGACATGTCATTTTTCGAAGCCATCGACCCCGTTTTCAACACCTATGTGCTGGGCAATGCGCCGGTCAAACAGCTGGCCACCGGGTTTGACTGGGTCGAAGGGCCGGTCTGGTTTGGCGATGCCGACTGTCTGCTGTTTTCCGACATTCCCAACAATCGTATCCTGCGCTGGACGCCGGATGCGGGGATCTCGACCTATCGCGCGCCGTCCAATTTCGCCAATGGGCACACCCGCGATCGCCAGGGACGGCTGGTGTCGTGCGAACATGGCACACGGCGGGTGACGCGCACGGAACATGACGGCACACTCACGGTGATCGCCGATGGGTTTGACGGTAACCGGTTGAATTCGCCCAATGATGTGGTGGTGAAATCCGATGGAACGATTTGGTTCACCGACCCGCATTACGGCATCATGACCAATTACGAGGGCCACAAGAGCGAGCAAGAACTGCCCTGTAATCTGTACCGGGTTGATCCAGCGAGTGGCGACATGACGGTGATGGTCGGCGACGCGAATTGTCCCAATGGGTTGGCGTTTTCGCCAGATGAGAGCAAGTTGTACGTCGCTGACACCGGGCGGATTTTTCAGAACGATCCCTGCCACATCCGTGCGTTTGATGTGACCGACACAGGTCTGAGCGGCGGCGATGTGTTCCATGCGATTTCGCCCGGCGTGGCCGATGGATTCCGGCTGGACAGTGATGGCAACATCTGGTCGTCGGCGGCCGACGGCGTGCATTGCATCGCGCCGGACGGACATCTGATGGGCAAGATTCTGGTGCCGGAACTGGTGTCAAATGTGTGCTTTGGCGGCCGCGCGAAACAGCAATTGTTCATCACCGCGACCACCAGCATTTATGCGATCAAACTCAACCGCGTGGGCGTGCAGATGCCCTGATCAGAGTGGTTCAATCCACAGATTGTCGATCACCACGTCTTCGCCCGCGATGTCGAAACACTCCATATACCAATCCACCTCATCCGCGTCGGGATGGGACTGAAAGGTAAATTCGAGCGGTTGGCCCGCCACAACAGGCACGATGGTAGGGCCATTGATGAACACAGCATCCGGCAGCGCAGACGGGCCACTATAGCTTTGCATCGCGATCCGCGCGCGCGCGCCAGCCGGTGCTGAAATGATATCAAGGCGCATCAGATAGCTGCCCCCCCCGACCACAGGTTTGGGGCGATACCCCGGCGATGTGCGCAACCTGTAGCCTTGGGTCCCTTCCAGAAAACGCCCATGCCCGGCGGTCACTTCCGGATTACCCGGCAGCGTTCCCACCCAATAGCTATTGATGGAAAAGCCGGGATCAAGGACGATGTTGCCAGTCGCCACCGCGCCGCTTGTGGTGGCTTTGGTCCCGCTTGCCGGACCGGTGCCAATCGCGTTCAGCGCGCGCAGACGCAGATCGTAACTGGTGTCAGGTGTCAAAGTGCCAGTGCTGCCGTCCGAGTGTTGGTCGATCACCCGCGTGCCAATGGCCATACCGCCCAGCGCGCTCCAGCTCAGCCCGCCATCGACGCTATATTGCAGTTGCGTCAGGTTCGCGCCGTTGTCATCCGGCAGCGTCATCAGATCAATCACGATCCGCGAGGCCCCGATGCTGGTGACCGCGCTCCACTGCGTGTCGGCGATCAGCGCTGGCACGGAGGGTGGCGGCGTATCAACCACGGGCTGGCCCTCGATCACAAAATGCTGGCCGTCCGCCGACAGATTGGCAATGCCGGCATTGATCGCCGCGGCATCGCCCTGCACGCAAATCAGGTAATTGCGATAGCGGAAGTCGACGAAACTGCCATCTGCGGCAAAGATCTGTTCGATCCCGGCGGTGCTGGCCAAGTCCACAAAACTGTCATCAAACACCAGACATTTCAGATCACCGGAAAAGCGATTGGCCGAAAAGCGGCTTTGCAACAGGTTCCAGTCCTGCGCCTGGGCAAAGCGGATATTGGCATTGGCCAGGGTCATCGCATTCAGCGCGGTAAAGGCGGTGTCTTCCACACCATTGACCGCCAGCAACACCTTGTCATCATACAGATCAACCGACAGAGCGATGTATTCCCACTGGCCGTCTTCCAACCGATAGGTGGTTTCAAAGTAACCGATCACACGGTTCGACCCATCGCGGAACGACACGTTCAGACGGTTCTTCTTGGTGTTGCCATTGGCGTTGCGCACCATCAAAAGCGAGCCGGGATTGGTGTCGATCAGCGTGATCTCATCGGTGTCATCACTGGGCGCAATCGCCAGCAGAACGGTGAAACGCCGCCCGTTCGACGCTCCGTCAAGCCGCGTGCCCGACGCGCCCGGTTCAATCACCAATCCAGACTGTCCAGACCAGCGCGTGGCCGGATAGACATAGCCTGTGGCAGTGCTCGACCCGGAAGCATTCGCGGGCGCAAAGTCAGGCGAGGTATCGGTCGCGCCCAAGCCGGCAATGCCCAGCGGATAATGCGCGTTCACCGCACCCAGCCCAGCCTGAGCCGCATAGGTCCAGGACTGCGGAGTGAACGCCGCAATCGCTTCGTCAATGGTCAGGCGCGAAAAGCCTTTGGTCGGATGGCCGGTGAAATAATGCTCATAGGCGTGGGTTTGCGAGATATCCTCAAGCCCGGCATAGGCATCGCGGTGCACAAAAGCGTTGTTGGACCAGTCCATATAGGTGTTGGGATCGGGCTGGTTGTTGGACATGCTCATCACCGATGTGACGTTGTTCCAACCTTTGAACCCCCGCACCGCCGCATGCCCCATTTCACCCAGCACAGGCCCCGGAATTGTGACGTTTTGCAGCCCCTCGCAGACGGATGTATTGTGATGCCAACTGAAATCCTCGGACCCGCCCAGAACAAAGGACTGCGAGTTGCCGGTGATCACCAGATTATGCGCATATTCGCCCGAATAAGACGTGCTTTCCACCGGATCGTTCAGCTTGTGCCCCGTGGTGCCGCGCAGATCGCCGCCATCATAATCGGTGCGCCGCCAACCCACCGACAACACATTGCCGCGATTGATGCCACTGACCGTCAGCCCAAGCTGCGGATCACCGCCACCCAGCCCGGAATGCGGATCTCCGGGGTCAATCTGCGACGCCCAGATGTGGATGAATTCGTTGTTTTGCAACACATAGCCCGGCGCCGAAATCGTCACCCAGCCGCCATAGTTGTCTTCCGAGAAATTGCCCTGAAACACAAAATTCGGACAGGAGATGCGCGCGGTGATGTTCAGATCGTGGGTATAGCAATGCTGAATGGTCAGGCCCGACGGATCATCGCCGCTGATGTGCTGCACGCCTTCCAGCACCTGATGGGGGAAAACCGTGGCGTAATTGGTGGACGCAAAGAAATCGACAATCTCGTGCATCGGCGTCGAGCGCAGCTGACAGCTGTCAATCGTCACACCCGCGCCGCCGTTCAGAAAATTCAGGATGCCATAGTTGGGCTGGTGCCAGCTGTCATCACCGCGCACCGCAATGTCAAAACCCTTCAGCGTCAGATTGCGCACGCCATTGAACACCACACCCTGCAGGCGGGCCGGATAGGTGAACCCATCGGGCTTGGCCGCGCCATTGGTGGCAAAACCCTCGGCTTCAATCAGCATCGTGCCGGAAAAGCTTTGGGCGATGGTCAGATATCCGTTGGTTTCATTGGCCCCGTCACGCACCAGAATCCGTTGATTGCCGGTCAGGTCAGACACCGCAAGCGCCGCCGCGATTTCAGCGTTGGCACACCGTGTCGAAAAAGTGTTGCTGATGGCGACCACCGTCCACTGTCCGGTGCTGCCGGCAAACTCAAGGGTCCCGCTGTCCGCAGATCCATCCGCCACTGGCACAACATAACCGCCATTGACCATGTACCCGTTGGCCGTGCCGCCCGTGATCGCTGTTGCCCCATTGGGTGCCGGCACGCCGCCTGCCCCGGCCCGCGTCAGCGCCCCAAAGACGATACCACCTTCAATCGGACCACCTTCGCCAAATTTTGCGCTAAAGCGACCCGCATTAAAGCGACCGCTGCCAAAACGACCGGGATTGGCAAGAGTATTCATCGGCATTTGTATTCGACCCCCAAGGCAAATTGGCGACTTCCATCATCTGTTCGTGATGCGCTGACCGCTCAAATCGGGTGCCTTTGGCCCGCGGATCGGTTTGCACAAAGTCTCTACCCAACAATCCCCAGCCCGTGTTGACAAGTGCGAAAGCCAGCGCGCGCCGTTGGAGCGCATCGCGCAACAGCGCGCGCAAAGCCGATCTTTTGCAACAGCTTACAAAAGGGCCAAGCGCGCGTGTCATCCCACAGGGATCAGCACACCCAGCTTCAATCGTTGGATTTTACCCGACGGACCCTTGGGCAGTTCCGCCATGATATGCACCGCGTCGGGCGACTTAAACGCCCCCAGCCGCGCCGTGCAGATCGCAATCAGATCATCGCCCGACACCGCCGATCCCGGCCGCAGCGCCACCGCCGCCTCCACCCGTTCGCCATACGTCGCACAGGGGCGCGCAAAAGCAGCCGCTTCCACAACATCGCCGTGGGAATAAAGCGCTTCGTCAATCTCGCGGGGGGCAATGTTTTCCCCACCCTTGATGATCAGCTCTTTCAGCCGCCCGGTTACAAACACATAACCATCCGCGTCTTGGCGGCCCAGATCGCCAGTGCGCAGCCAGCCATGCACCAGCGTGTTTTGCGTCGCCTCCGGGTTCTTAAGATATTCCAGCATCACATTCGGCCCACGCACGGCGATCTCGCCTTCCACACCGGGCGGACAAGGCGTCAGGGTTTCGTCCATAATCACCACATCGTTGCCAAACCCCACCCCAGACGAGCCGAATTTGCGCACCCCCGGCGGCAGCGGGTTCGACAGGATCTGGGCGGCGGTTTCGGTCAGGCCCATGGTTTCGATGATCGCCACGCCAAAACGCGCCTCAAAGGTTGTTTGCACCTCGGGCGCCAGCGCGGCCGAAGCCGACCGGCCAAACCGAAGCCGCGCGCGCGTGGCGGCATCCGGGTCTGCGGCGCCGTGCACCAGATGCGAAATGATCGTAGGCACAACCGAGAACCAGCTTGCCTTGCCCTCTGCCGCCTGATCCCAGAACCGACGGGCCGAAAACCGCGGGCACACCGCAAGCGACCCCCCCGACACCAGCGCCCCCATCACTGTGACGCACAGCCCGTTGATGTGATAAACCGGCAGCACGCACAGCCCGCGATCCGACGGGCCCAGCTGATGCGCGATTGCCGTCGCCCAGCCGCCCGCCAACAGGCTGGCATGGCTGTGCACGACACCTTTGGGCCGCCCGGTCGTGCCGGATGTATACATCAACAACGCATGATCGCCGGGCTTTAGTGGATGCAAATCGCCCCGGCCGGTGGGCGCAGTCGTACAACGCACCAGGTTTTTGGGGCGCGTGGCTTCAAACATGTCGACAACGCTGTCATGCACTAACGCAATGCGCGCCTCGCAATGATCCAGCGCATAGGCAATCGCCTCTGGCCCTGCCGCCAGATTGATCATCGTGGCACGAAATCCACCATAAAAAGCGCCAAACAGCGCAATCAGCCCGTCGCGCCCATTGGGATGAATGATCGCAACACTTTCGCCTTTTTGGTGCCCCTTGGCGGTCAAATCCAACGCAATATCGCGCGCGCGCTGGCGTAACTCGACCCAGCCCAGGTCTTCCTCGCCCTCTGGGAACACAAACCCCACGCCCCCCCGTTCCGCACGATGGTCAAGCCAGTCGCGAACGGTGCCCAAAGGCGCAGCGTCAGCAAACAGTTTCATTTGCCCGCAACCGCCCAGTAGCCTGCAAAAACATCATCCAGTGCCGGTTCGCGCGCCGGAATCGGGCGCACGATCTTGGTGGTTTGCATAAAATGGCGCCAATGCACGTTGTCATCAATTGCGTTGCCGCCCCACGATCCACAGCCCATCGACAGCGAAAATGGCATGCCGTTGTCAAAGCTGCCGCCCGTTGCAAAACAATGCGCCTGATTGACGATCACGCGGCAGGTTGGCAATGCGCGGCCCAAGGCAACGGCGCGCGCGCCATCACTCGAATGCAGCCCGATTGAATGGCCCGCGCCTTGATGTCCCAGGATCCGAGCGGTGATGTCGACCGCATGATCAAAGTCCGAAGCCCGATAAAGCGCCGCCACACGCGACAGTTTTTCGCCTGATAGCGGATGATCTGGGCCAATCCCCGTGGTCTCAACTGCGATGAATTCGGTTCCCGCCGGCACGCTGTCACTCAGGTCTAATGCCGCGATCATCTTGTCGGCGTCCTGCGCAATGACTTTGGTGCTCAGGTGCCCGTGCGGCCATAACCGCGCCACCACGCCGGCCTCATCGGTCACCACAGCACCGCCGGTTTTGGCCAGCTCCGCCGCGAACGCATCATAAACCGCATCCATCACAACCAGCGCATTTTCCGAGCTGCACGATGTGGCGTTGTCAAAGGTTTTGGACGCTGTGATCTTGGCCGCAGCATCCGCAAGATCAGCCGTTTCATCGACGATCACCGTGACATTCCCGGCCCCGACCGCCAGCGCAGGGGTGCCGCAGGTCATCGCGCGGCGCACATTGTTTTGCGATCCAGTCACAACGATCAGATCGGAAAGTTCCAGCAAACGCTGAGTTTTGTCTTTGCTGCCTTTGCCCGCAATCATCTGAACCAGATCCGGGTCTTCGCCGATCTTGGCAAATTCCGCATGCACATAGCCCAGCAACGTCTCGCAGGCCGGCACCCCTTTGGGCGAAGGCGACAGCACAATCGCATTGCCGCATTTCAGCGCATTGATGATGTTGTTGGCCGGCGTTGCCGCCGGGTTGGTCGAGGGCACGACCGCGCCGATCACACCCATAGGTCGCGCAATTTCGGTGATACCAGAGTCCGTGTCATCCAAGATCACGCCGTAACTTTTTGCCTCGGCAATATCGCGCATCAAACCCAAGGTCTTGCGGTGGTTTTTGGTGATCTTGTCGGCCACATTGCCCAGCCCTGTGGTGCGCACGGCCAGCTCTGCCAACGCGCGGTTGCGCGTGGGTTCCATGATCGCCCAAGCCGCCGCCTGTGCTGCGCGGTCATAGCGGGCTTGCGATCCTTTGGCCTCATACGCGGCTTGCGCGGTGCGCGCACGGGCCACAATGGCGTCCACCTCGGCCAGATCATCCTGAACTAAGCCACTCATCACGCTGTTCCTTCTGTGGAAAACACGGGGCAGCCAAAGCCGCCCCGCAAAAGGTTAAAGACCGGCCAGAAGCTCGGTCAAAGTTTCTTTGCGCTTGGCCCACATCGCCAGAACTTCCTGTCTGTTCATGATGTGCATGGGCGATCCGCCGGCCTGCATTTTGCCAGCCACGCGCTTATTGGCGAACATTGTCGGCACGGTGGCCGCCAGTTTCGCAATCACGTCGTCAGGTGTGCCTTTGGGCACCATGATGCCCCGGAAATTGACCGACGCATTGTCCACGTCCAACCCCGCCTCGCGCATGGTTGGCACGTCGGGCAGGAAGGAATTACGTTCAATGTCAGCCACGGCCAGAATTTTGACATTGCCCGCCTCGCGTGCGCGGAACGCATCGGACAGGTTGTTGATGCCCGCCATCACGTCGCCCGCGATCACAGCCTTCATGGCGGCAGCTCCGCCGCCTTTGGTCGGGATATAGGCCAGTTTCATGGCGCCGGCCTTTTCCATCTGCAATGCTGCGATGTGGTGGCCCACAAACAGCCCCGCACCCGATGTGGTCAGCTTGCCCGGGTTGGCTTTGACGAACTCAACCACGTCACCAAGCGAGTTGAACTTGCTGTCCTTGCCGACAACCAAAACCGCGGGGTCCGCACCCCAGTTGGCGATCGGCTCAAAGCTGTCGGCAGAATATTGCACGCCGCCTTTGATCGATTGTGCAATAAAGTGCGGCACGTTGTAGGCGCCCATCGTGTAGCCATCGGCCTCGGCAGAGGTGGCCAGCCAGTTCCAGCCGACACGCCCACCGGCGCCGGGCTTGTTCAAGATCGCGATAGGCATGCCCAAAGCGTCCTCGTTGCCCGCTGTCATGGTCACAATCCGAGCCTGAAAATCAGTGGCCCCGCCCGCGCCGTAGCTGACCATCATCATGATCGGACGGTCCGGGTAGTCCTGCGCCATTGCGCCGCCGGTCAGCGACATCAGCGCCAGTGCGGCGCCTGCCAGTAGGTTTTTCATCGTTGTATCCTCCCTTGGATGTGATGCCCTGCCGCCTTTGCGGTTCAGAACAGAATTTCGCGTGGTGTGTAGACCGTGAGCAGTTTGGCAAAGAGCCCGTACATCACTGCCATGAACCCTGCCGTGACGGCGATGCGGATCAACCAGGACCGGATCGCGCTGTGTGGCGACGGGTCATAGAGGCTGATCAGAATGAAAAACGTCACCGTTGTGGCGGTGTAAAACCCCAAACCCTTGGCGGCCCAAAACACATAGATCAGCGCGATCACCAGCCCCGGCAACAGCCGCCAGAACTGCGTTACGGACAGGCCAGTGCCAACTTTGGTCCACCCCAGACAGGCCTTGGCAAAGGTCCACAGCGCCAACACCACAAACACTGTTGCGATCAGGCGCGGGAACAAAAACGCCTCGGCCGGTTGCTGGGTGTAGCTGATGACACAGACCCACGCGCCCACGGCGGCAACGATGCCGGACGCTATGATATGCTGCAGCCGGGGGAGGGACACATCGCTCATGCCATGATTTCCTCTTTGCTGGTGTATCTGCGCGCGCGCAGCTCCATCCATGCGGAATAAGCGACCGACAAAACCACCACGGTGATCAGGAACAGGTTCAGCAGGCCGGTCAGGAAATAGACGCCCGCACCGTCGGTGGCCGCCGCGATCATGCTGCCCTGGATGAAATTCGCTTCGGCGATGGGCCCCAGGATCAGGCCCAGAACCAACGGTGCGGCAGAAAACCCGAACCGTTCGAGGAAATACATCATCACGCCCAGCGCCATCATGACGTAAACATCGCCCATGCTGGATTGCACCGAATAGCTGCCAAACAGCGCCAGCCCCAGCACCACCGCCGCCATCACCGATTGCGGGATCTGTGCGACCCGCGCGGCCAATCCCGCCACATAAAGCCCAAAGAGGCACATCAGCACCTGACCGATCAGCATTGAGTTTATGAACGTCCAGGCCACATCAGGGTGGTTGTCAAACAGGTCGGTGCCTGGAAAAATCCCATGGATCAGCAGGCCGCCCAGCAGAACCGCAGCCGTGGGCGAACCGGGGATCGACAGCGTCAGCAGCGGCACAAGGCTGGGACCAACCATCGCATTATTGGCCGACTCGGCTGCAATCACACCTTCGGGATGACCAGTGCCGAATTTATCGCGCTCGGGGCTGAACTTTTTGCTCTGATCATAGGCCACCAGCCCGGCAATCTGCCCGCCCACACCGGGGATCAGGCCGATGATTGACCCCGTCAAAGTGCCAATCGAAAGCGCGCGTTTCGATCGCATCAACTCGGCCACAGCACCTTTGATCGGGTGTTTTTGCACCTCAATCACTTCGGCGCCGTCGCCACGCCGCCCCTTGGCAAACATGGTGATCACCTGCGGGATCGCAAACAGCCCGATCAGCGCGGCTATGATGTTGATACCGCCGCCAAGGGCAGGGTGAAAGATGAACCGTTGTGCGCCCATGATATCATCAAAGCCAATCGTCGCCAGCCACAGCCCGATGCACCCGGACAGCAACCCTTTGACCACCGACCGGCTGTCGAGCGAGCCAATCACCGTAACGCCCAGAATGGCCAGCCAGAACAGGTGCGACGGGCCAAAGGCCAGCGCCCATTGCGCCAGAACCGGGGTCAGGAAAATCAGCAGCAAAACACCAAACACACCGCCCACCGCCGAGGCCAGAAAGGACAGTTGCAGCGCTTTGGCGCCCTGCCCTTTTTGCGCCATCGTGTGCCCGTCCAGCGTGGTGGCGATGTTGGCTGGCGCACCCGGAATTTTGAGCAATATCGCCGAAACCGCGCCCCCTGCCACCGTCGAGGTATAAGCAGCCCCCAGCAAAATCAGCCCCTGTGCCGCTTCAAGTTGGAAGGTAAACGGGATCAGCAGCGCCACCGCCATCGTTGGCGACAGGCCCGGAGTCGCCCCCAGGATCAGCCCGCCAATCGTGCCCAGCAACAACAGGCCAAAATTGATCGGCGTGAACACATCACCGAAGTAGAACAGAAACTCCATCCAGGCCTCCCCACCCAGTCGGAACATTGGCCATTGAAGGTACGGGATGAAAATAGTATTGCAAACGTTTTCATAAACTCATGGAATTTGCCCTTTAGATGCCTGAATTAACAAACAAAAAGGTCGATATTGTTGCGGTGGCAAAGCGTGCCAAAGTGTCTATTTCGACGGTGTCGCGCAGTTTCAATCACCCCGAACAGGTGAAACCATCGACTCGCAAAAAGATCGACAAAGCCGTGCGCAAGCTGGGGTACATCCGCAACCGCGCTGCCCAAACCATGCACGGTATTCGCAGCGCCACCATTGGTTTGGTGGTGCCCACAATTGATCACGCCATCTTTGCAGAACTGGTGCAGGCGTTCTCTGACGCGGTTGAGGCACAGGGGTTTACCATCCTGCTGGCCTCGCATGGCTACGATCTGGAACGGGAATACGCCATCACCCGCAAGTTTCTGGAACACCGTGTCGATGGCGTGGCGCTGATCGGGCTCGATCATTCGCAGGAAACCTATCATTTGCTGGCCAGCAACCAAATCCGCGCGATTTCCGTGTGGAATTATGATGCCAACTCGCCGCTGTCTTGCGTCGGGGCCGACAACGCCCGCGCTGGCGCTTTGGCGGGCGGGCATGTGGTTGGTCTGGGCCACCGCGATATCGGGTTGGTATTCCCGCCGACCCAAGACAACGACCGCGCACGCGCCCGCCGCAACGGCGTCGAACAGGTGTTGGCCGATGCGGGTCTGGAGGTGCCACAGGCCTGGCGGTTGGAAAGCCCCTATAGCCTGTCCGAGGCCAAGGACGCTGTGGGCGAATTGCTGGCTCAATCGCACCGGCCCACCGCGTTGATCTGCGGCAATGATGTGCTGGCGCTGGGGGCGATTTATGCGGCCAAAGCCCAGGGTCTGGATGTGCCGGGTGATCTGTCTGTGATCGGCATTGGCGATTTCAAAGGCTCGCGCGAGATGGAGCCACCGCTGACCTCGGTGCACCTGCCTGCGCGCGATATTGGCCGCCTCGCGGGCGCGCAACTGGCAGGGTCGATCATCAACAATCGCGACACGGTCGAGCGCACCGATTGCCCGATTCACCTGACGATACGCGCCACCTGTCGCGCGCTTTGATCAGGCCGGAACCGACAGCCCGGCCAGATCGCGCAGGGTGGCCACAACTGCCTCGATCCCTTCGCTTTGACGCAGCGACACCATGTGAAACGGGCGACCGGCGCGCATGCGGGTGGCGTCGCGCTGCATCACCTCCAGGGACGCCCCGACATAGGGCGCCAGATCGGTTTTGTTGATCACCAAAAGGTCTGACTTGGTGATCGCAGGGCCACCTTTGCGCGGGATTTCCTCGCCCGCGGCCACGTCGATCACATAGATCGTCACATCGGCCAGTTCAGGGCTGAAGGTGGCAGACAGATTGTCACCGCCGCTTTCGATCAGCACCATTTCAAGGCCCGGATGACGGTCTTGCATCTGCGCCACGGCCGCCAGATTGATCGAGGCATCTTCGCGGATTGCCGTATGCGGGCAGCCGCCGGTTTCGACTCCGATGATCCGATCCTGAGGCAGAACCTGCATCCGCATCAGCGCTTCGGCGTCTTCCTGAGTGTAAATATCATTGGTGATCACACCGATCGACATGGCGGGGTGAAACGCGCGCGCAAGGGCGGCGGTCAGCGTGGTTTTTCCCGCACCGACCGGGCCACCGATGCCAACGCGCAAAGGTCCATTCATCTGTGTCATGAGCGAAAAATCCTCGTTTCCAGTGTTTCATGCGCCATCGCGGCAATGTCGGACAAAAACGCAGAGCTGTGCAACTCGTCCAGCGTGGCGTCTTGCAGGTCTTTGGCCAAAGCCGCGCAGGTCGGCGCCAACGCGGCCAGCACTCCCTGACCTTCGGTTTGTCCCAAAGGCACCAGTCGGATCGCGGCCGACACCAGATTGCCAGCAAAGGCCTGAACATACATCGCCATCGTCAAATCCAGCGGCAATCCCGCCAGCTGTGCCGCGCGCCCGACGGCAACAGGATAGGTCAGATCAGGCAGGTCATGGCCCCAGATATCATGGGTGGTGCGCACAAAGGCCGCACCTTGCAAAACCGTTTCTCGCAACCGCTCGCCCGACCCGGCAAAGGCGCGGGCACTTGCGTCGATATGGGCCAATTCATCCGCTTCGGCTTGATAGGCACATGACACCAACACCGCGTCGGCCCGGCCCGAGCCATGTTCGAGGACATCCAAAAGCCAGCATTGCAAATCTTGTGCGGTGGTCAAGGCACGGGACTGGATCAACGTCTCAAGCCCGTGGGAATAGGCAAACGCCCCCACCGGATAGGACGGCGACAGCCAGTGGGCCAGCGTCAGCGTGGCCTCAGTGTTCATGCGCGGTGGCGCCGTGATCGTGGGAATGGGTGCGCCCGTGGCCATAGGCGCCGCCTTCGGGGGTAAAGGGTTCGACCGCCTCAGTCACTGTCGCGCCCAAATGGTCAAGCATATGTGCAATGACCCCGTCGCGCTGGATCAACAGGCGCGCCGCTTCGACCTGACAGGGTGTGTGGCGGTTGCCAATATGCCAGGCGACGCGCACCAGATCATCGCTGGTGACCACCAGTACCTCTTCGGGCGCGGCGCAGATTTCGACCAATTCACCTGATCCCAGCTCCAACGCGTCGCCGTGGTTCAACGACGTCGTCTGCGCCAGATCAATCACAAAAGACATGCCATTTTCGGTGATCAGCCGTTTGCGCCGTAAGAACCGCCCATCATAGTCCAACGTGCAGCGGTGCTCGGCCGCTGTCCAATCGCCAGCGCGGTGCAAAATCTGGGCAATCGGCAGCGCGCTCATTGGATCACTTCGATCTGGGTATAGGAATACACTTCGTCATAGTCCTTGTCGGAAAATTCGGCCAGATAGGACAAACCCAGCTCGGGCAAATAGTGCAAAACTTCGCGCTGGTTGGTTTCCACATCATCGGGATAGAGCACCGTAACCGGGATCATCTGATAGGTACATGCGCCATAACTTTGCGTGGTCTGAGCGCCAAAGCGGTAATCATGCGCCTCGTTTTCCAGGTTGGTCCCCTCAAGCTGCACCACGGTACCGGCCCATCCACCGCCGGGAGTGGGCGCGGGCAGTTGCGCCACGTCCACCGGATAGGCGTAGGCAAATCGCGTGCCAGCCTCGCGCACCCCGTTTTGCAGCGAATAGGTTTCAACCAGATAAATCCCGCGCGCGATAAAGGTACGCAGCACGTCTGTTTCGTCGATAAAGAAATCACCCTGAATGATGCCACTTTCGAGCAAACGAAAGGTCTCGACCTCGTCGGTGGCCAGCGTAAAACGTACACCTTGCGTCATGTCTGCGGCGGTCGGGCAGGCCAGCGCACCATTGGCCATCAGGCACAGCGCTGCGGTCAAAATGCGTGTCATGGGCCGCCTTTCAGAACAGAAAATACCGTTGCGCCATGGGCAGTTCGGCGGCGGGCTGGCAGGTCAGCAATTCGCCATCCGCACGCACCTCATAGGTTTCCGGATGCACTTCGACTGTGGGCGTGGCGTCGTTGAGGATCAAGTCAGATTTCGAGATATTGCGCGTGTTGTGCACCGCCACAGTCTGTTTGCTCAGACCCAGCCGATCGCGCAGCCCCGAGGATTGCGCCGCCTCAGAGACAAAAATCGTGCTGGATTCATGCAAAGACCGCCCATAGGCGCCAAACATCGGCCGCGTATAGACCGGCTGCGGCGTTGGGATCGAAGCATTGGGATCGCCCATTTGCGCACAGACAATCGTGCCACCCATCAGCACCATTTCAGGTTTCACACCAAAGAACGCCGGGCTCCACAGCACCAGATCAGCCCGTTTGCCCACGGCAATGCTGCCGATTTCATGGCTGATCCCATGCGCGATGGCCGGATTGATGGTGTATTTCGCCACATACCGGCGCACACGGAAATTGTCGTTGTCGCCGGTTTCCTCGGGCAAAGCGCCGCGCTGTTTCTTCATCTTGTCGGCGGTTTGCCAGGTGCGGATCACCACCTCGCCCACACGACCCATGGCCTGACTGTCGGACGCAATGATCGAAAATGCGCCCATATCGTGCAGGATATCCTCGGCGGCAATGGTTTCGCGCCGGATGCGGCTTTCGGCAAAAGCCACATCTTCGGGGATCGATTTATCAAGGTGATGACACACCATGAGCATGTCCAAATGCTCTTCCAGCGTGTTCACGGTAAACGGGCGCGTTGGGTTGGTCGAGCTGGGCAAAACATGCTGTTCGCCACAGATCTTGATGATGTCAGGCGCGTGCCCGCCGCCGGCGCCTTCGGTATGAAAGGCGTGGATGGTGCGCCCTTTCATCGCCGCCACAGTGTTTTCCACAAAGCCGGATTCATTCAGCGTGTCGGTGTGGATCATCACCTGCACGTCCATATCGTCAGCCACGGACAAGCAGCAATCAATCGCTCCGGGGGTGGTGCCCCAGTCTTCGTGCAGTTTCAGGCTGCAAGCGCCACCCAGCACCTGCTCTTCCAACGCCGCGGGCAGTGACGCGTTGCCCTTGCCCGACAGCCCGATATTCATCGGGATGCCATCAAAGGCCTGCAACATGCGCCCGATGTGCCAAGGACCGGGCGTGCAAGTGGTCGCCAACGTGCCATGCGCCGGGCCAGTGCCGCCGCCGAAACAGGTGGTCACGCCGGAATGCAGCGAGTCCTCCATCTGTTGCGGGCAAATGAAGTGGATATGGCTGTCAAAACCACCGGCGGTCAGAATACGCCCTTCGCCGGCGATGGCTTCGGTGCCAGGGCCGATGATGATATCAACGCCGGGTTGCGTGTCGGGGTTGCCCGCCTTTCCGATGGCTGCAATCCGCCCGTCCTTCAGGCCCACATCGGCCTTGAAAATACCGGAATGATCCAGGATCAGTGCGTTGGTGATCACCGTGTCAACGGCGCCTTCGGCCCGCGTCACCTGAGACTGGCCCATCCCATCGCGGATCACCTTGCCTCCGCCGAATTTGACCTCTTCACCATACGTGGTCAGGTCATGTTCAACCTCGATGATCAGATCAGTGTCGGCCAGACGCACCTTGTCGCCTGTGGTGGGGCCGTACATCGCGGCATAATCGCCGCGTGAAATCCGTTTGGGCATGTTGCTATCCCTTTCTTTTGGCCTGACGGGCGGGCATGCTCAAAGCGCGCCCATCACCTGCTGGTTGAACCCGTAGACACGGCGTGCGCCGGAAATCGGGATCAGATCGACCTCACGGCGCTGGCCGGGTTCGAACCGCACAGCGGTGCCTGCGGCAATATCCAGCCGCATGCCGCGCGCTGCGTCACGGTCAAACTCAAGCGCGCTGTTGGCCTCGCCAAAGTGATAATGGCTGCCGACCTGCACAGGCCGGTCGCCGGTGTTGGCCACCATCACACGCACCGATTGCGCCCCTGCATTCAATTCGATGTCGCCCGCAGCGGGGATGATTTCACCCGGAATCATTGGCGCACCAAAATCGAAAGGCCCGCCGCCAAAGCCATCGTGCCCACGCCATAGGCGACAGTGTTCCAATCCACACCGGGGTGCACATGCAATGCCAATGACGGGTGCGCCAATGCCGGTGTGGCCAGGACCAGAACGCCAAACACAAGATATCGCTTCATAAAACGGCCTCCTCAGCGAATGGGGTTGTGAACAGTGACCAGCTTGGTCCCGTCGGGAAAGGTGGCCTCAACCTGCACCTCGTGGATCATCTCGGCGATCCCGTCCATGCATTGATCGCGGGTGATGACCTGGCCACCGGCCTCCATCATATCCGCCACGCTGCGGCCATCGCGCGCCCCCTCAACCACCGCATCGGTGATCAGCGCAATCGCTTCGGGGTGGTTCAGTTTGACGCCGCGCGCCAGTCGTTTGCGCGCAACTTCGGCGGCCATGGCGACCAGCAGCTTGTCTTTTTCGCGCGGGCTCAGTTGCATGTCTCAAAGCCTCCAGGACAAAGGAAGGGTGTTTTGCATCAAGTGGTCCAACACCGGCAGCAGCGATTGCCGCAAAAGGTGACTATCAGGCGCAACCGCGCGCAGCACCAGCATATCGGGGCCCAGCAGACTGGCGGCCAAACCGCGTTCGCGCACAACTGTCAGGTGCTCGGGGGCGTCAGGGGCCACATAAACGAGGCTCGCCATCGCGCCCGCACCATCCGCCACAGCCGGGCGCGCGAGATGGCGGCTGACGTCACCGGTCAGTTTCGTGCCATCCAGATAAAGCGGCACACCGTCGCGCCGAAGTGTTATGCGGTCGTCAAAGTTGGCAGCGTCCAGGGTTTCACCCATCGCCGCGCGGCCAAAAACCAAAGGTTCGACCATCAACAGACGCGCGCCTTGTTCCAGATCAATCTGCAAGCGCCGCTCCAGCGCGCATTTGCGGAACAGAATGGTTTCCTGCGGCACCCAATTCAGCCGCGCCCCGGCCGCTACGCGCAAATGCGTGCGCACGCGGCCAGTTTCACCGGGTTGTGCGCGATAGGCCCGCTCGGAAGCCTGGGTGCTGATTGTTAGCTCTGCGCCCGAGCTGACCTTGGCGCGTAAGGTGAATTGATCGCCGCCGGTGATCCCGCCCGCAGTGTTGACCACAATCGCATCCAATGCCGCGCCGCGCGGGCGCGGAAACACCAGCTTGAGCGCACCGGACTGGCGCAATCTGGCGATCCGGTTGGCGCCGTCATGGTGATGCACCCCCAGAACCCCGGTTCCGATGGCGCGCGGCTGAACCGGGGTACCGGTTTGCCAGGGGATCGGGCGGGAATTGGTGATGGTGGCCTCGTCTTCAAAATGGGTCGCCAGCCATCTAGCACGGCAATGGTTAATTCAGGCCAGAGTCCACGGGAAACAGCCACCCTACGCCCGGGGTTTTGCCCTAAAAGACGGCAGAAGGGAGGCTGATGCCTATTAATTGTGCATAATCAGGTCAGCTTTCCGCGTCAGGCTCCAGCTTGTCCTGCGTGCGGGTGTCAAAATCGCCCGCATCATGGCGCTCGCGCAGCTGCGTGTTCAGCTCACCAAAAGCCCGGTTGACCATACGACCGCGGCTCACGGCGGGGCGTGCGTCAATCTCTTTGGCCCAGCGCATCACATGGGTGTAACTTTCCACATCCAGAAACTCGGCGGCGCTGTAGAGACGGCCCAAAACAAGCTGCCCGTACCACGACCAGATCGCCATATCGGCGATGGTGTAGTCATCACCCGTCATGAACGTGCGCTCGGCAAGGTTGCGGTCAAGCACATCCAATTGACGCTTGGTTTCCATCGAAAAACGGTTGATCGGATATTCCCATTTTTCCGGCGCGTAGGCATAGAAATGGCCAAAGCCGCCGCCCAGATACGGCGCGCTGCCCATCTGCCAGAACAACCACGACAGCATCTCGGCACGGTCATCCGCCTTGCCCAGAAACGCATCATGTTTTTCCGCCAGATAAAGCAAAATCGCGCCAGATTCGAACACCCGTTTGCCAGTGGAATGATCCATCAGCGCCGGGATTTTTGAATTCGGGTTGATGTCAACAAAGCCGCTGCCGAACTGATCCCCGTCGCCGATATTGATCAGCCAGGCATCGTATTCTGCGGCCCCGACCCCAATCGCCAACAGTTCCTCGAGCAGCACCGTGACCTTGACCCCATTGGGCGTGGCCAGCGAATAAAGCTGCAAGGGATGCTTGCCCACGGGCAGTTCCTTATCGGCGGTTGCCCCGGCGATGGGCCGGTTGATGCTGGCGAATTTGCCACCGCTTGATTGGTCCCAAGTCCAGACTTTGGGCGGCTCATAGGTGTCGGTCATGTCAGTCTCCTGATCTCAGATGCGTTGCCCCGTCATAGGCCAAGCGAACCGGAGTTGCACGCAAGGTTAACGCAGCACCATGTAAAACGGCATCTCGGCCTTGGCCGCGCGGTACCAGGCGACGATTTTGGCGCGCTCGTCCGGTTCGATATAGGTCAGGTTGGCGGGCGGCATCGCGTGACTGACCCCGGCCTGCAGGTAAATCTGGCGGGCTTGAGCGGTGATGTCGGCGGTGGTCTCAAGATGCACGCCCTTGGGGGCCACGCGCACGCCTTCGTAAAACGGCTCGCGCGCGTGGCACATGGAACAGCGCCCCAGCACGATGTCTTGCACCTGATCGAACCCATCGGCGCTGGTAAACTTGGTTTCTGTGGCTGTCAAAGGCCGGGTCTCGGCGGTTTCCAGATCATCGCCGGGCGCACCGAGGCTGGACAACCACATGATCGCCACGAACAGCAAAGCAGTGGCCAGCCAGGTCCAGGTCGGATTGCCTTTGCGCGCGTGCATCGAATTGAAATAGTGCCGGATCGTCACGCCCATCAGGAACACCAGCGCGGCGATCAGCCAGTTGTAGTCCGTCGCAAACGCCAGCGGATAGTGGTTGGACAGCATCAGGAAAATCACCGGCAGCGTCAGGTAATTGTTGTGCGTGCTGCGCAGCTTGGCAATTTTGCCGTATTTGGGATCGGGGGTGCGCCCGTCCTGTAGGTCTTTTACAACGATGCGCTGGTTTGGCATGATGATAAAGAACACATTCGCCGTCATGATCGTGGCCGTGAACGCGCCCAGATGCAGCATCATCGCGCGGCCCGTGAAAATCTGGGTATAGCCCCAGCCCATCGCCACCAGCAGCGCAAACAACAGCACCATCAACACCGTAGGCTGCTCGCCCAGCGGGCTTTTGCACAAATAGTCGTAGATCAGCCACCCCACTGTCAGCGACGCCGCCGAGATTAAAATGCCCTGCCACAGAGCCAGATCGGCCTTGGTGGCATCAATCAGGTACAGCTCGCCTCCGACCCAATAGACAATCGCCAGCAGTGCCGCCCCCGTCAGCCAGGTCGAATAACTTTCCCACTTGAACCAGGTCAGGTGGTCGGGCATTTCCGCAGGCGCCACCAGATATTTGCGGATGTGATAGAACCCACCGCCATGCACCTGCCATTCCTCGCCATCCGCACCGCGCAGATCACCGGAGCGGCGCAGGCCCAGATCCAGCGCGATGAAATAGAACGACGAGCCGATCCACGCGATCGCGGTGATCACATGCAGCCAGCGCACGCCAAAGGCGATCCAGTCCCAGATGATGGCAAGGTCGGTCATGATAGGGCCTCCGATACGCTGTCGGAGGCACCCTAGCCTAGGGAATTACCCTGCAAAATCGCGAAACACCCCTAGCTGTTTCAAATTTCGCCAAAAGATCAGGCTTAAAAGTCGATTTCGATGGCAACGCCCGCAGCAACCGCACGCTCGACCACCGAAGCAGCAACAGCCAGATCCTGCAGGCCAACGCCGGTGCCATCAAAGATCGTCACCTCGTCATTGGAACTGCGCCCTTTGTGCGCGCCGTTGATCACTGCGCCGATTTCGGTGATGTCGGTTTGTGCGATGGAGCCGGCGGCAATCGCGTGCTGCGCTTCGCCGATGGTCACGGATTGCGCAATTTCATCGGTGAACACAGTGGCGCGCGCGATCAGGCTGGCCTCGACCTCTTGCTTGCCTTTGGTGTCTGTGCCCATACAGGCGATGTGGGTGCCCCCGGTCACATGCGCATCCAAAAGCGACGGCGCTGTGCTGGAGGTGATCGAGATGATCACATCGGCCTCGGCACCAAGCTGAGGCAGATCGACCGCCTCAAACGGCAAGCCAAGTTCGGCTGCGGTGTCTGACAACCGGTTGAGCATTTCGGGGTGATAATTCCAGCCAATCACTTTTTCAAAGCTGCATTGTTCCACCGCCGCGCGCATCTGGAACGCAGATTGGTGCCCGGCACCGATCATGCCCAGAACTTTGGCGCCAGTGGGGGCAAGGTGCTTGATCGACACGGCGCTGGCGGCGGCTGTGCGCAACGCGGTCAACAGATTGCCGCCGATCACGGCCTTGAGCTGGCCAGTGTCCGCATTGAACAAAAACACCGAAGATTGGTGGTTGGTCAGTCCCTTGGCCTCGTTCCCTGGCCAATAGCCACCTGATTTCAAGCCAAGAGCCAGCCCGTCCCGGTCAAAGCCCGATTTGAACCCATAGAGCGCATCTGCGTGGCCAATCGCCTCGCGGATCACAGGGAAATTATAGGCGGTTTTCTTGGCCATCGAGGCAAAGATCGCCTCAACTGCGTCAAAAGCATCCGCGCGCGACACCAGCGCCGCGATCTCTTTTTCGGGAACAATGATCATGAGAGTCTTTCCGTCAATTCAAAGGGTGGCGGCCCCGCATGGGGACCGCCCGCCAGGTCAATAGGCTTTGCCGCGCGCCGACACGGGCCAGAGCGTTTCGACCTTGCCGCCGCGCACACCGACATACCAGTCGTGTACATTGCAGGTCGGGTCACAATGGCCCGGCACCAGTTTGAGCGTTTCGTTGACCTTCAGCACACCGTCCGGGTCCGCAACCACGCCATGCTCGTCCGAACATTTGACGTATTCCACGTCGGTGCGACCAAACACGGTGGGCAGGCCAGAATCGACCGACTGCGCCTTGAGACCCGCATCAACGATGGCTTTGTCGGCTTTGGCGTGGCTCATGACGCTGGTCAGGATGAACAATGCGTTCTCCCATTCGCCCTGATCGATGCGGTTGCCGTCTTTGTCGAGGATCCGACCGTAATCGGCGTCCATAAACGCATAGGATCCGCACTGCAGCTCGTTGAACACATTCGACGCGCTTTCAAAGTAATACGACCCGGTGCCGCCGCCGCCAACGATGTCACACTCAAGTCCGGCGGCTTTCAGCAAGTCGATGCTTTCTTTGACCTGATCAATCGCGATTTGGGTCTTACCCTTGCGGTCTTCGTATGAGTCCATGTGCTGCATGGCGCCCTGATAGGCCTGGATACCGGCAAATTTCAGCCCCTCGGCCCCGTCAATCAACAGCGCCAGATCCACCACGGGCTGGCCAAACTGAACACCGCAGCGGCCCGCACCCACATCGATTTCCACAAGGCATTCGATTTCAGTGCCATGCTTCACAGCGGCTGCTGACAGATCGGCCACGTTCGCGGCATCATCGACACAACAAATCGCGCGCGCGCCCAGCTTGGGCAGGCGGGCCAAACGGTCGATTTTGGCGGGCTGGCGCACCTGGTTGCTGACCAGCACGTCCTTGATGCCACCGCGGGCGAACACTTCGGCTTCGGATACTTTTTGGCAGCACACGCCACAGCTTCCGCCCAGTTTCTCCTGCAACAGAGCCACATCGACCGATTTGTGCATCTTGCCGTGCACCCGGTGACGCATGCCGTGGCTTTTGGCGAAATCGCCCATTTTCTTGATGTTACGCTCCAGCGCGTCCAGATCCAGCACAAGGCAGGGGGTCTGGATTTCGCTTTCGTCCATTCCGGGCAGTGCCGGCACGTCATAGCCCACTTCCAGGCCTTCAAAATTCACAGGTGCATTCATGGCTTATTTCTCCCAGTTCAGTTTGTTATCCACGGCAGGGCGTCCAGATCGACATTGCCCCCCGTGATCACAACGCCGACGCGTTTGCCGGCGAAAGTTTCAGGGTTTTTCAGGATCGCGGCCAAAGGTGGCGCGCAGCTGGCCTCCATCACGATTTTCATGCGCTTCCACGTCAATTTCATCGCGTCAATGATCTCCTCTTCCGAGGTGGTCAGAATGTCAGTGACGTGGTTGGATACGAAATGCCATGTGAGCTCTTTCAGCGGCACTTTCAACCCATCCGCGATGGTCACAGGCGCGTCGTCTGCAATAATGTGCCCGGCTCGAAAAGACCGCGCGGCGTCATCGGCCTGTTCTGGTTCTGCCGCGTAAATTTTCACATCAGGCGCCAGGTTCGACAGGGTTAAACAGGTGCCCGAAATCATGCCGCCACCACCAATCGGCGCGATCACAGCATCAAGACCTTCGACCTGCTCCAACAGTTCTTTGGAACAGGTGCCCTGCCCGGCAATCACGCGCGGATCGTTGTAAGGGTGCACAAAATCCGCCCCGGTGCGCGCCTGCACTTCAGCAAACACGGCTTCCCGGCTGGAGGTCGAGGGTTCGCATTCGGTGATGTGCCCACCATACCCGATCACCGCGTCCTTTTTGGCCTGCGGTGCGGTGTGCGGCATCACCACATGACACGGAATGCCCCGCCGCCCTGCCGCATAAGACAGCGACAATGCGTGGTTGCCCGACGAATGCGTGCAAACGCCGTTTTTCGCCTGCTCGTCCGTCAGTCCAAACACCGCGTTGGACGCACCGCGCACCTTGAACGCCGCAGCTTTTTGAAAGTTCTCGCATTTGAAGAACAGCTCGGCGCCGGTCAATTCGTTCAGAAAGCTGGACGTCAGAACCGGCGTGCGGTGGATATAGGGTTTGATCCGCTCGTGCGCGGCCAGCATATCGTCGATCGTTGGAATATACATCGCGTCTGTGTCCAGCATCACGCCGCCGCCTTTGTTGTCAGGGCGCGGTCCGCGATGAACACGCTTTGTGCCGCCGCCACGCCCGAGCCGAGTTCGATGTTCAGCCCCAGATCCACCATACACATTTCTGCGGTTGCGATACCAGAAAGGGTCATCACGTCCGTCAGACTGCCCAAATGGCCGATGCGGAACACTTTGCCTGCGACTTCGCCTAGCCCCACGCCAAAGGCGACATCATAAACATCTGCGGCATGTGTGACAATGCTGGTCGCATTAAAGCCTTCGGGTGTGCAAATCGCGCTGACGGTGTCGGAGTAAACGTCCGGGCTGGCCGCGCACAACTCAAGCCCCCAGCCTTTAACAGCCGCGCGTACGCCGCTGGCCATGCGGGTGTGACGGGCAAACACATTGTCCAAGCCTTCGTCCAGCAGCATTTCGGTGGCCAGTTTCAACCCGTTCAGCAACCCAACGGCAGGCGTGTAGGGATAAGCATTGGCGGCGTAGCCTTTGGCCATATCGCGCACGTCAAAAAAGGTGCGCGGCAAAGTTGCGGTTTCCAGCGCGGCCATTGCTTTGGGCGAAAAGCCCACAATCGCCAGCCCCGCAGGCATCATAAAGCCCTTTTGCGAGCCGGTCACGGCGACATCAACACCCCACTCGTCCATGCGGAAATCCATCGATCCGATCGAGCTGACGCCATCCACGAACAACATCGCCGGGTGCCCGGCGGCATCCAAAGCGGCCCGCACGGCGGCGATATCGCTCTTCACACCTGTCGCCGTTTCGTTGTGTGTGGCCAGGACCGCTTTGATTTTGTGGGATTTATCAGCCACCAGAATCTCTTCGTAGCGGTCTGCCGGCAAACCGTGGCCCCAAGGCGTTTCAACGATCTGCACATCGAGACCATGGCGCTGGCACATGTCAATCCAGCGGTGGCTGAACATGCCATTGCGGGCGGCCAAAATGCCGTCACCGGCGCTTAGCGTATTGGACAACGCAGTCTCCCAGCCACCGGTTCCAGTCGACGGAAACACAAAGATTTCGGCGGTTTGGGATTTCAGGACCTTTTTCACACCGGCCAGCGCGGGATGCAAAATGTCACCAAACAGCGACGACCGATGGTCGATGGTGGGCATATCAACTGCCTTGCGCATCACTTCAGGAATATTGGTTGGGCCCGGGATAAAAACTGGGTTCTGGAAGCTCATCGTGGTGCCCTCCTCGGCAAATCATGGCCTAACCTAGCCTCAGCATTTGACGACTGCAATTTTTTTGAAAAAGGTTTTTACTGATTGGAAAAGTACGTTTTTTTTATTTATTTTCTGTGTATTACATTTTTTCACTAGCCAAAAATTAATTTCAAAGCTAAATTATTATTCAGTTTATCAGCTCTGAAAGGCGTTGAAATGAAACCTGCCAGCCGGTCCCGCGGGCGCCCCAAGGGCTTTAACAACAATCCATCGCAAACCGTGATTCAGTCGCTGGACCGCGCGCTGGATGTCCTGGATGCGCTCGCCAGCGGGCGAGATATGACATTGTCCGAAATTTCAACTCAGTTGAGCCAATCGCCCGCCACGATGCACCGCGTGCTAACCACATTGGCGTTGCGTGACGTGGTTGAGGTCGATCAGGCAAACCAGACCTGGAACATCGGCCCAGCGGCCTTCCGATTGGGATCGGCATTTTTGCGCCGCACCAACGTGGTCGAACGCAGTCAACCCGCGATGCGGCAACTGATGGAAGCGACGGGTGAAACATCGAACCTCGGCATCGAGCGTTCGGGCATGGTGGTTTTTGTGAACCAGGTCGAAACGCATGATTCGATCCGGGCGTTTTTTCCGCCTGGGACTATCTCGCCCATGCATGCCTCTGGCATCGGAAAAGCCCTGTTGGCCAGCTACGAGCCCGACCGCGCGCGCCAGATCCTGGATCAAAACCCGCCCGAGCCTTTTACAACGCGCACAATCACCGACCCAGAGTCGATGGCGACAGAACTCGAACGCATTCGAAATCTTGGGTATGCATTTGACAACGAGGAAAAGACGCTAGGCATGCGCTGCATTGCATCGCCGATTGTCAACTATCAGGGGCAGGCCGTTGCAGGGATTTCGATCTCGGGACCGTCGCACCGCGTTGAGCTGGGACGGGTGGCAACGCTGGGTGCCTTGGTGCGTGAAGCCGCGCGCAGCGTGTCGCGCGGCCTTGGTGCGGAACTGCCGGACAGTCCGTCAACGACTGGCCGATGACCCCGATGAGGAGGTTGTCGAAGTTGTCGAGGTCGTGGTTGAAGAGCTGGTCGTAGTGGTTGCAACGCCGCCACCGCCGCCACCTGCCGCGAGAGCCAGAACGCCAAGCAACAAACCGGCTGCACCACCGCCGCTCAGCCCGCCTGCCGCCAGCGCCGATTGCGCGCCTTGTTGGTTGTTCGGGCGCGCGCAATTTACCTGAATGCCGCCTCCGGGCGTGTACACAGCCGATACGATGCGGCCCACCCCGCAGGCCAAACGCGCGCGGGCTTCGGCGGCCGCGCCGCCCGGAACCTGAGCGACCGCTTGAACACCAGACAGGCTGACCACCAAGCTGGCCACCAGTAACACAGTTGTCGCATTTTTCATGACGCACCCTCACTTTTGCAACGATTTGTTTAGCTGATCCGTTCGGAATGAACAACAAAGCCGACCGACCTTTTGGTGCAATTTCGTCATGGATCGGCGGTCCTCCACCTATTGTGCCGTTTGAATTGGCAAAATCCGGCGCAAATCGGCAAAGTTCCTGTTGATCGCCGCCGCAAGAGCAAGGCCAATTGTCACCACTGGGAATCTATGGTTTGGATAACTGCGCAAACCAATTGGGAACCCGATCATGGCTCGAACTGCACGAAACTCTGTCTTTGCCGCTGCAATTCTGTCCGTAGCGCTTCCTGTTTCCGCCGTGCAAGCGCAAAGCGCTGCCAGCCCGCTATACGTGGTCATCCTGAAGGCCGGCGAATTTGGATCGCAGAATTACACCCAGGTTTTGCTGGGGAACATTGCGGCGGCCCAGCAGTTTTGCGCCGCGTTGGGTGATCCGTCCTACCGGATTGACTGTTTGGCAGAACGTTTGGGTTTGGTCGCCAAGTCTATTCCTGAAAACACCGACTATGTTGAAATCAAAGGCATCTTGAAATCCACGTCCGATCAACTGGCTGATGTTGCCCGCACCAATCGTGACCGTGCGCTGCCGCGGGCCCGAGTAACCACACCTGGTGCAGCCCCTCAAACCACGTCCCGCCCGCTGACGCCTGTGTCCAAAGCGGCATTGCCGACGGCCAATCAACAAGCGACTGCGATTTTGAAC
>JBGCDD010000003.1:0-36384 GCA_045105075.1 Sedimentitalea sp.
GCAAAGAGGGCCGATGTTCTGCAGCGCGCGATGACGTGATCTTGTTTCGCGACGAAGGGCATCTTTCTAAAGAAGGCTCACTCTATCTGGGTCAGTCTTTCGGGATATCGGATGCGGTTGTGGCGCAGGCAAAATGAAAGACCATGAAACGAGCGTAACAACCCGATTGGCAAGGGGTATTGGTGATGAAGCAAGCTGAGATTTCAATTGCCAAAAGTGCGACTGTTCGCGCGGGTGCAAAATCCGCCGCTGACACAGGTCTGCCTATTGTCGTCGTACTGTTCATTCTGACGCTGGTCACGCCGTTGATTTTCAGCCTTGGACCTGTGCGCTTGTCGACCTATCGCGTGTTATTGCTGATTTTCTTTTTTCCCAGCCTGTACATCCTGTTTTCTGGCAAGGTTGGTAAACTTCGCGCGCCCGACTATTGTGTCATGCTGATTTGTTTTTGGTCCTCTGTTTCCCTGATTGCGCACTACGGTATCGCGGAAATGGTTGAACCTATTGGTATTTTCCTGATTGAAACCATGGGTGCCTACATGATTGGGCGCTGTTATATCCGAACGCCTGAAGCGTTTTACAAAACCATCAAGCTTTGCTTCATCCTTGTTGTTCTGGTCACCCCCTTTGCGGTCTACGAAGCAGCCACGGGCAACAACTTGCTGTTGAAAATGTTTGACATGATGGGTCGGTCTTATGCGGATGTTTACAAAGATCGGCGTATGGGTCTGGACCGCGTGCAAGGCCCCTTTGCTCATCCGATCCATTTTGGCGTGTTTTTCGGCGCTTTGGTCGGTGTGACGTATTATGTGCTGGGCTATGGTCGGCTTTGGATTGGGCGCGCGTTTCGCACCTTGTGGGTCTTGTTGATTGGGGCTTTGGCCTTGTCGTCGGGCCCGTTGGCTGCACTAACGGCCCAAGCGTTTTTCATCATGTGGGACGGCGCTTTGGGGCGTGTCAAATCACGCTGGTACATCCTGACCGGGCTGACCGGAATGGCCTACGTGGCGCTTGATTTCCTATCGAACCGAAACCCGTTCGAGGTTTTCATCTCTTATCTCGCGTTCAACGCTCACACGGCTTATAATCGTATTCTGATTTTCGAATGGGGCACCAAAAACATCTTTGACAACCCGATCTTCGGCATTGGTTACGAACCATGGGAAAGACTGTCTTGGATGACTGGCAGCTTTGACATGTTCTGGTTGCTGTTCCCGATGCAACATGGCGTGCCGGTCTTGATCCTCTATTTCTGGCTGTTTTTCTGGTTGTTTCTGAAAACGGCGCGCGCGCAAATCACGGACCCGCGCGTGTCGGCCTACCGCGTTGGCTATGTCTCGACGCTGTTTGGCCTGTTTATGTCCGGTTGGACCGTACATTATTGGGATGCTACGTTTGTATTCTTCATCTTCCTGTTGTCGAGCGGCATGTGGATTGTGAACTATCCAACTGCAGAACAAGACGAGACTGTCGAGGAAGAGCAAGTGCCGGAAGACGGCGTGCGCTACACCCGTTTCCGCCGCCCGAAAATCACCCCGCCAGACGGTCTGCAACCCGCCGCGACCATGCTTCGCGGTGGCGCTCGATAACTTGATCAATCAACAGATAAGGGATCAGCGCCAAAGGAATGGTGGCCAGCAACATTGCCGCCTTTTCCAACATGCTGGGCCCGTCAAGCAGGGTTGTCATCAGTTTGTAAAACGGGAAATGCACCAGGTAGATGCTGTAGGACAGATTGCCGATGTGGCGATCAAAGCGCGTGCTCGTCTGGCGTACATTGAACGCTACAAAGGGCACCAACAGCAAAGCCCAACCCAGCCCGAACCAACGCGGATCAAAGGGCGCTTGGGCGGTTTTATCGAGCAACCCATAGGTTCCGGGATAGACAATAACTGCCACAGCAAGCGCGAAAAACGCCACCAAAGATGCAATAGCGCCCTTGCTTGTGACCTGCCAATCACGTTCGTAAATCAAAGCGCCTGCCAGAAATGGCAACACAAAAGCAGGGATCAATACCAGCCCGAATTGCGCAATCAGGATCCAGCCCAAAATCGTCAGTCCCGCTGCGAGTACCCCCAAAAGAAGCACTTTGGCGCCTTTGGCCCATCCCGCAATCCAAACGGCGCACAGCGGCACCAACAGATAAAACTGCACTTCAAGATCAAGACTCCAGGAGACACCCAGGATATCGCGTCCGTGTGAGGCAAGCCCCAGAAGTGGAGTTCCAAGCCAATATGACACGCTGTAACTGCCAAGCACGACCCAAAACACCAACACAGCGCCGATCTGACAAATGACATAAAGAATCCAGATCCTTAGAAATCTGGCGATCCAAAAGGTCACGCGCGGATTGGGCAGCCGTAGATATTTTTCGTGATACATCCGCACGCTCCAATACCCGGAGAGCATGAAGAAAATGAACACCGCTGTTTGGCCGACCTCTAGGCGCGTCAGATGGCTGACACAGACCAAAAGGGCCAGAACAATTCGGAACAGGCCGGGAGCAAATGTGAATGTCATCTCAGTTGTTCCTTAGGGTCACGGCGTGGCTCAGGTGAACCATTTGTGAAAGGTGTAGGCGCTGCGTTCGTGGTAAAAGCCCAGCCGCGTCCAAACCCTTTGCACAGCATAATTGTTGATTTGCGTCGACACAGTGATGTGATCAGCGCCGATGTTTTTGCTCTTATGAACAAGTGCTTCAATCATCCGGGCGTAAAGACCACGGCCCTGGCTTGATGGGAGAATACCATTTAACTCAATGTCGGCGGCGCCGGTTGGGCGTTGGATCAGCGAGCAAAATCCAACAACGTCGCTGCCGTTTTCAACCACTAGCGCGTGAGTTTCCTCGCCAATCCGTTCAATCGTTTTCTCCGCCCATTCCAAATAGGCCTCGTCCGCATCGTCGTTGCTGAGCCGTGGATCCGCGTGATAGTGGCCAAAGTACCCTTCAAATGCAGCAAGCGACACTTTGGCGACCGCCTTGGAATCCGCTGGAACCGCGTCGCGCAAGGTCAGTCCATTTGGCAAAGGCTTCCTTTCGGGCAGAGGATCGTGGGGTCGGCGGTAATAAACCAATGTGTCCATCAACCTGTATCCGTCGGACTCCAGTTCATGCGCCTGCGCCAGCTGGGAGACATCCAACCGGGTTGTTAACATCTCGACGTTTAGATCAGCGGCTTGTTTGTTGATCATGTCCAGGTCCGGCAGGCCATTTTCGGTTCCGGTCAATTTAGCACAAGTGACACCAAAACGCTTGGTTTCCAGATCATTCAATTCCAAGGCCATTGGGGCAGTTCCTCCACTTTGCGCGCGTATTTCAAGACGTTTCTCAACTGCTGCGTTCGGGCATTCAAGTCAACTCGGCATGCCGAATGCGGGTTCCCAAAGCCGCGTGCAGTTGGGGATAAGTGTCGCATTTGCCTCAATCTGCTCGGGGACCCGGCCCAAACGCCAGTGCGTGGGCATCTTCTGACAGCCGATCACGAATGGCCTTTGGGGGTGCCATCGTGTGCAGTCCGCGAAACGCGGCACTGGCTTCGTCCCAGGCTCCGATCAATGTCAGTTTCAAAATCTTGAGCAAGGAATAGGTATAGGCTGATGCGAATGCAGAGGGAAAGTGACGCCTCACAAACCAGATCCGGTTGCGATAGTTAAAGTAGTTCGAAAACGGTGACGCGCGCTTGCTGACAGAGCCGCTGCCGATGGATGTGCCGTTATGGTGAAAAACAAAGGCGTCGGGTGAAAAGACCAAAGGCAGATCGCCCCGTTTGAAGGCCCAATCGACTTCTTCGTAGTACAAAAAATAGTCTTCCGTCAGCAATCCGCAGCTATCCAGAAACGCACGTGAGGCAACCATGTTCGCGCCAGCAATGTAGTCCAGCGCGTCTGCCGTGGGCGCCGTGGCTTGATCCGGCAACAGCCCCTGGTTCACGTTTCGGCAAATTCCTGTGCGCCGACCGATATTGCCACCGTCAGATTGAATCGATTTGTCGCCTTCGGTGTAAAGGATGCGCCCCCCCATCAGCGAAAATGGCCCAGCAGCTTCGGCCGCCCTTGCAAAAGCCGCTGCGGTGTCGGACGTGACTTCGCAATCCGGGTTGAGCACCCAAAACAAGTCGACATCGTCCTGAGCCATCAGCGCGCGCAAGCCGTCATTCACCCCGCCCGCAAAACCCTTGTTTGCGCCGGTGTTGATCAAAGTGACCTTGGCATGCTGCTCGGGGGCATCTTCGGCAAAGTCGCAACCAGTGCGTGCGGCCCAATCGCGGATGCAATCTGTGGTGTCATCCGGAGAAGCATTGTCGCAGACCATGACGCGTATGTTTTCAAAGCTGCTGGTCATCAAGCTGTCGAGACAGCCTGTGATCACATCGTTCGAAGTGTAGGTGACGACCACAACTCCAATTGTTCGGATTGTTTGAGTTGTCATGTCGGCACGCCTTAAACTCTTGAACGCAGGGGGATTGGTGCGGCCATGTGCGTCTTCGACCTCTGCCAAGTCAACGGTTTTCCCATGGCGACTGGCGACATGGCCAGAGGTGGCGCATGGCAGGCACAACTCTGCCGAGCCATCGCAAGGGCGTCGCAAAAGCACTGGACATGATTTTCAATCTGGTCCAGTGTCCGCCACTGTATCTAGAAATTTATTATATTAATCAACCGGTTAATAAAATATTGACGAAAGGCACACAGCAGTTTGGCCAAGTTTCGCGCAAAACCGGATTGGTCGGTCCTCGATATGCTCACCGGATTTCTGTCGGGAGCGATGGTCGGGCTTGGCGTTGTGTTCATGTTGGGCGCGACTCTGACGTTTTGTCTGGTGCCGATTGCCTATGATACCATCCATTTACAGGACACTATGTTCTTTGCCGAACTTGGTTGGCGGATCCTGAACGGCGCCCTGCCGACCATTGATTTCAATCATTTTTACGGCGGAGTTGTTGCGCAATACGTGGCTTGGGCGTTTCAATTGTTTGGCGTCAGCGTCAAGTCGATAGACTATGCCTTTGTGATGATGATGCTCAGCACGCTGGGCTTGGCCATGATCGTTGCGGCATGGCGGACCACGCGTCTTTCTGCCTTGGCTCTGGCGATGCTTGTGGTCGCCTGTGTGCTTGCCCGCGTTCCATTTGAGGAACTGACCGCGATTCAAAGGCCGACGTCTGCACATTCATTTGTTTACAACCGCTTAGGGTCTGCAATTGCTCTGGTTTTAACCGTCTTTGCTTTGATCCCGGCCAGCAAGCGATGGCCCGACGTGATCGCCGGGCTGTTGTGTGGCGCTGCCGCTTACATGATTGTTTTGATCAAACCAACATTCGTGCCATTCCTGCCGGTTTTTTACCTCGCGCTGCTGCTGCAAGGCCGTTGGATTGCGTTGGCCGCCTCTGCCGTTGGCCTTGGCGTCGCAATCGTTGCGTTGGATCCTGGCGCCGCTCGAATTATTGCGTCTTTCGACTATGCGGTTGGCTCGGCCGGATCTCGGGTCAGCATCACTGATCTGATCCTAAAGACCGTTGCGGTGTTTCTGGTCCAGCCCATGCCCCTTCTCTTTGTGTTTTTGGCGCTTGTGGTGGCCATCAAAACAGGCGGGCGGCGCGCGGTTATGTTCACCTTGGCCGCGTTCGGCTTGACGGTTGGTTTTGGCGGGATGACCGCAACGATGGGCTGGCGTGGAAGCATTGGACAGCAAGCGCTCCCCTTTTTATCTGTCATTTGTGTCGTGTTTTACGAATGGGCGCGCAAGCTAGAGCGTCCAAACCAAAGCGCCCTTGGGTTTTTGCAGCTCACGGCCATTTGCGTGGTGATGTCATTCACCCTGCCGCAATTGGCGCAAAGTACGCTCAGCGGATTGGTTGGCTATTTGCGCCAACCCTTGGTGCTCTTTTCCGAAGGCCCACTTTCGACATATCTGGCCTGGAGCGACGAGTTCATCACCCCAAAGGGGCAGATTTCCGAACCAATGCCTTTGGCCGAGCAGATCGATGCGGCCAAGGCGCATTTGGAAGCCGGTTTGAAGATCAATGTTGGTGTGGAATATGCAATGATCGCAGATGGCGTTGCATTGCTTGACCAAGTGCCAAACGTCAAAAACCTTGGAATTGGTGGCGATTATGGCATGTTCACCTTTGCGCTTGGGGCTGTGCCGGTGATGGGATACCCGGTTTGGGTGTCGACCACATCGCCCGAATTCGCGCCCGAACAGCCATTGCCAGAAAACCTTGGGCTGATGATGATCCGTCGGGTTAACCCAAACGCGTTGTCGGATCAGCTGTTAAGCAAAATGGAGGCCACATTTGTGCCTTGTGCGTCGTCTAAGCTGTGGCTTCTCTATGTGCGTGCAAGCTTAGATCGAACCTTTTGTGACTCTCTTAATGGATAACGACAATGCCCTATATTCCGTTTAACAAACCGTCGATTGTCAGTAAGGAAGTGACATACCTGCTCGAAGCAATTGACCGTGGGCAGCTGTCTGGCGATGGGCATTTCACTCGAATGTGCCATGCAGAAATTTGCAAACTGACAGGTGCCAAACAGGCGCTTCTGACCCATTCGTGCACCGCAGCTTTGGAAATGGCCGCGATCTTGTGCGATCTCAAGCCGGGCGATGAAGTGATCATGCCGTCCTTCACTTTCGTGTCGACGGCCAACGCTGTCGTGCTGCGCGGCGCTACACCGGTTTTTGTCGACATTGATCCTGAGACTTTGAACATTGACGTGGCCGCGACCCAAGCGGCGATCACCGACCGCACCAGGGCAATTTTTGCCGTGCATTATGCCGGCTATCCGGCGGATATGGATGGGCTAAGCGCGCTTTGCCAAAAACACGGGCTGGTGTTGGTCGAAGACGCGGCCCAAGCGCTGGGCTCAACGTACAAAAACCGCCCCGCCGGCAGCCTTGGCGATTTGGCGGCATTCAGTTTTCACGAAACCAAGAATATTATCTCTGGTGAAGGCGGTGCGCTGACAATCAACAATCCTGAGCTTGCGGAACGGGCGGAAATCATCCGGGAAAAAGGCACCAACCGGTCAAACTTTATCCGGGGGCAGACCGATAAATACACCTGGGTGGATCTGGGGTCATCGTTCTTGCCGGGCGAACTGACGGCGTCGTTCCTCTATGCTCAGCTTGAATCTGCAGCCGAAATTCGCCAAAAAAGACTGGCCCTCTACGACCGCTATTCAGAAGCCTTCGCCGATTTGGCTGTTGGCAATCGCATTTCGTTGCCGGTTCAGCCGGCGCATTGCACCGGCAATGGGCACATGTTTTATCTGATGATGCGCGACCTCGATGATCGAGATGGATTTATCCAGCACATGCGAGCCCGTGATATCATCACGCCGTTCCACTACATTCCGTTGCACAGTGCGCCCGCGGGTCAGATCTATGGCCGCAGCGCTGGCGAGCTGCCACATACAGACGCTGTTTCGGCTGGGCTGGTGCGATTGCCAATGTATTTTGAGTTGGGCGACAAGGTCGAAACTGTGGTGAGCGCGGCCAGAGCCTATCTGGAATAGGTGATTTTCGGCGCGCGTTAATCGCGCGGCGGCATATCGAATGACTCAGCGTTGCGACCAGCCGGAAAGGCGCCGATCAACTCTGTGATCGGCTTCTCCCACCACTTGCTGGCTTCGATTTTGGCGATCACAGTGGCATCAAAGCGCATTTTTAACAGTTTCGCGGGGACGCCGCCAACGATGCTATAGGGCGCAACGTCGCGTGTGACTACGGATCCTGCCGCCAGCACCGCCCCGTTGCCGATGGTTTTGCAACCTGACAGCACCGTAACCCGGTCGCCGATCCAGACATCGTGACCGATGCGCAGCGGATTGTCCTGATCGCTTTGGATCGTGTCTTGGGCAACATATCCAAGATGACGATTGTAAAAGAACGGATGCAAGGCCGGGTGTTCTACGGGATGATCACGTCGGCGTACAATCAGCCCTCCGGCGACGGAACAGTAGGCACCAACGCGGCTGCCTGGTGGTAAGCAGCCTGGAGTCAGGACCGGGCCGTAACTGTATTTTCCGACCTCAACATCATGATATTGCGATAAAATTTCTCGCAGGGTGGTTGAATAGAATGACCCACCCTCAAGTGAGCGACAAAGCGACCGGCAGGGGCGGCGCAAAGGGCCAAAGCGATAAAGCGCGCGCAAAACAGGCGATAGCGCAGAGCGTGAAGCGCGCGCGTGACGCTGGGCTGAAACGGCGGCATTGGGATGCCATACAGAAGAGGGATCACGCATAAAGGACCTGTCAGCTTTGGCTCAGCCGGGCGGGCAGCACATAAACGCGCAACTGCCGCATGCTGAGAAACACCGGAATCAAGGCGGCCACCAAAACAGCGTGCCACACCGGCAAGGAGATCTGCGTGGCTTGCGCCAAGGGGCCGACACCGGCGATCACCGCCACACAAGCTAGGACGGTCAGAATCGGCCAAACCATATCACCCAAAGCAATGTTGAGGCGGTTGCGCACCAGCCAGAGCGAGGTGAAATAGCTCATCAATTCGCCAACAATGCTGATCATCACAATCCACTCCAGTCGACCACCTGTCGCGGCGACATACCAGACTGCAGGCAGCACCAGCAGGCGCACGATGTTGGCGATCATGGCGTTGGATGTGTGTTTTTGCGCCAGCGCGGCGATTGTGCTGCCGACCTTAAAGCTGCGCGTGGCCTGTTGGATGGCCAGCCATACGATCAAGGGGATAAGGGCGCTGTATTTGTCGCCCAGCAGCAGCCAGATCATCGGAGCGCCCAAAACCATTGTGCCTGCGATCAAAAGCAGTCCGCTAAGTAGGCTGGCTTGCATAGCGGCCATGGTAAGGTGTTGAAAACGAACCGGATCGTCCTGCGCGGCAGACAGACGGGGCAGAAAAAACATCTGAAGACTTTTGGCAACGATCAACACCGGCACCATGGTTAACGTGACGCCCATGGCAAAGATCGCCAACGATTCCATACCCAACTCGCGCCCGACAATGGCTTTGTCGCCCTGTAGAACAAAGAACAACAGAACGTTGCTGATCAGAATTGGCCACCCGAACTGAAGACATTGACGAATGATGTCGCGCGCGAATGAAAGACGATAACTGCGTTTGGCCACCGCATGTGACACCACCACGCCCAAGCTCCATTGCACCAGCATCGCGTACAGCATCACGCGGTAATCGCCGAACCAATGGTTCAGCGGCCAAACCGTTGCGAGAGAAATCACCGCTGGAACCGCAGTGTGCAAGAGGATTGGATAGTAGATGTTTTGACGGTTCAAGCGGTGCATATCGAAATGCTCAAACCCGCGCAGCAGCGGAATAACCGCAAGAACCTGGTACGCCCATGCAATGTCTTGGACGCCCAGAAACAACGCGATTGGATGCGCCATAGCAAATAGAAACACTGCCGAAATGACCGAGCGTAGCAGGTGAAAGCCCTGCAATCCGGCCTGAAAATCGGGGTCTTCGCCGTTTTTGTCTTGAACGATAAGCTGTTGGACACCCAAACCTGAAGCCATTTCAACCACGGCCATGCTCAGCGCGAATGTTGCGGCAATGCCATAGTCCTCGACGCTGATCAGGCGAGCGATGACAAGGTTGCGCGCAAATAGAAAAAGCCAGCCAAATGCATTGCCCGACAACAAAAGAACGGCAGTACGGATCATCGAATTGCTTTCCTGCGGGCTGGTGCCGAGGATGTGAAATCAATCATGGCCATCCGTCAACTGTCTTGTGAGATTGGCTTTGGTCGCCGTGATTTTTGCCACAGAAATATGAACGGGTGGTTGGCAGGATCGTCGATTTTCTCAGTCCCAGAACTCAAAACTGTCGCTTTGGATCAAGTGCGCGGACATTTGCGCTGTTGTTGGTGTCGCTTTGATCTTTGGCATATCTGGCATAGAAGGTGGTCGGGCCGTCGGGCGGCCTTTTGCGCCCCAGAGATAGAACAAAGCCGCGCGGGTTCCAACGACGTGATCAGGCAGATTCTGCTTGGTCGCAGACGAATGGGACAGGATTTGATTGGGCATGGGCCACCTCTGAACGTCGGTCAAAAGGGGCTTATGTGGAGAATTGGCGCAAATTAAGGCAAAATTCGAAACAAACGCAGCATTGTGTGCGGCTGCTTTGAGATTTAGATCTGGGCCGCAATCTGTCCGCGGCTGACCTGAGTGCTGCTGAGCAATGCGACAACGGTGCCGACGCTTGCGTAAACCGTGAGTGCCATCCAAAACGGATTGCCCATCAGCAGACTGACAATTGCCAAGGTCAAACCGGTCAGACTGCCCATTATTACGTATGCAACTACCATTGTCGCGTCCCGTTCAAGTTTCTGTCATGGTATCGTTACAGCAACGAAACGCAATGTGTAGTGCTTTTCTCAACTGCAACCCCAGTTGGCCGATTTACCCCCGACGGCTCGTTCTGAATGCGCGGTTTTTCGCCTATCTTGCGGACCCTAATCTGTTGCACGATCGGCACGGCTGTATGGCGAACTCGATGCGTTGACTGGCCAACAAAGCGAAAAAACCTTTTGGTGATCGGGTTATTCCTGTACCGCTGCCACACGGGGTGTGGGATCCGTGTGAAAGAGGGCCCGAGATGAGATTTCTTGCTGTATTGCTGACTGCCATTGTGATCGCGCCGTTGACGGCTTGGGCACAAGAGACTTACCAAATCAAACCCGGCGATGTCGTGCGGATCGAGGTGTTGGAGGATTCCAGTATCAATCGAGAATCCCTGGTGTTGCCGGATGGCCGCGTGTCTGTGCCTTTGGTCGGAACCGTTCAGGTCGGTGGCCGCAGCGTTGATCAGGTCCGCGCGGATGTCATTGAAAAACTGCGTCCGAACTTTGCGTCTGATCCAACCGTGTTTGTGTCCTTGTCGCAGCTGTCAGAGCCGCGCGAAGCCAAGCGCAAGCGCTCTACCGGGACCAGCCGCGTGACAGTTTATGTTCTGGGTGAAGTTGGCGCTCCGGGTGGGCTTGAGATCAAACGAAACACAACCGTTTTGCAGGCTCTGGCGCTTGTGGGCGGGTTTTCGAAATTTGCTGCGACCAAACGGATGCAGCTGAGACGGGCAGATGCGTCGGGGGTCGAAAAGATCTACAGCGTAAATTACCAGGATATTCTGGCAGGCAAATCCAACATCGGCACGACCGTGTTGCGAGAAGGCGATGTGATCGTCGTGCCTCAGCGCAGATTGTTCGAATAAGAACCCGATTAAGGGGGCGGCATTGAAAACCAGGCTGATCGTTGGTGCCACTTTGGCAGCGAGCGTCTCTTATGTTCCTTCGCCTTCCGTTGCGCAGGACGAAGAGGCCGGCTTGCGTCAACGTTTGCGGATCGAACAAAACTTTGGTTTTGGCGAAAATCTTGGCCTTGAAATCCCGAGCTCGGGCAGCAGTCAGCTTGCGACAACCCGTCTGACCTACGGCCTGAACAGTGAAACCCGCACGCAGCGGTTCAGTTTTGTGCTCGGAGGCGGCTTGCGTTTTGGTGAGATCGGCACGGGCAGCCGCCTTGAAACTGGATTCGTCGATCCGTTGATTGGTCTGCGCTATGCGATTGAAGGCGCCAATAGCAGCTTTGATTTCGAACTGGATGCGCGCGAAACGGATATTTCGCAGGCGGGTGCATTGTTTTCCTTTCTGGATGCCGACGGTGCGATCGCCCCGCCCAGTGATTTCTCCAGCATCCGTGGCACTGGCAAACGGCGCACGTATCGCTTTGATTCCAATCTTTTGCTGAACCAATACGCGCCGATCAGCTTTCTGCTAACGGCGGGCGCGTCGGGGACGCGCTATGTCAATCCAACCGACACGTCACTGGTCGATTTCGACAGATCCGAATTGGGTGCGCGCACGATTTTTCGGTTGAACCCGGCCTCAACGCTGTCGCTCAGCCTGAACCGCGAACGCTTCCAATCTCAAAATGCTCTGAACACCGATCGTACGACCGACAGCACGCAAATCGGTTTTGACACGGCGATTTCGGCGCGCGCGTCTCTGTCTGTATCTGCCGGGTATACCGAAGTTGAAACGATTGAAGGCGGTGCAATAACAACCAGTTCCGGACCAAGCGGCTCGTTGGCTTACACCACCGAAATGCCCAACGGCACTTTTAACGTGGCGTTTGATCTGACGCGGAATTCGCAAGGCGAACTTGGCACCTTGCGGTTAACGCGCAGTTTGGAACTGCCTTTGGGATCGTTCTCGGCCAATATCGGTCTGGCCAACTCAGACAGTTCAACGACGCAGGTGATAGGTGGGCTGTCATGGCTTTATCAACGCCCCACGAGCCAATTCAGCCTGAGGTTGAACCGTGAGGTTTTGTTTGATGCCAACGACGAGCAGCGTTTTACCAATGAAGTCGTGGCAGGGTTTCGCACTGAACTTAACCCGCTGTCGAATTTCAGCGTCGATGTTTCGCTGTTTCAAAGCGAGGCGGGGTTGACCAGTAACCAAGTCGATCGCGGAGATCTGACCATTGCTTTTGAGCGGGAACTGACCTCGGATTGGAGCTTTAGCACTGGAGTCGATTTTAGCTTTCGCGATGAAGACACAGTGGGTCGCGCCGATTCAAGCTCATTGTTCTTTGGGTTTGGTCGCAATTTCGACTTTTAGAATTTAGCTGTCCGGGGTGGCGGTCAAAGCGTGACCCTGTCCCAAAGCGGTGCGCAATTGCACATAGCTGATCGCCAGGTCGCGCGTGTTTTGCGCCAGGGCGGCGCGGGATGCTGACAGCGCGCGTTCGCGATCAACCACATCAAGCACCGTAATGTTGCCCCGGCTTGTCAGCAATCGGCGGGACAGCAAAAGCGCCTCTTCGTTCATTGCAACCACTTCGCGCGCAGCATTTCGTGCTGTGGTGTTGGTTCGCAAGGCGGCCTGTGCTGTTTCCACTTCTTCTACGGCGTTCAACACCGCGATGCGCCATTGAAGGTATGCTTGGTTTATGCGCGCCTGGGTTGCGTCGACTTCAGCGGCAAGGGCCGGTTGGTTGAAAACCGGTAATACCAAACCTGCAACGAGGCTCGAACTGCTGGGGCCACCGCTGATGGGAGAGCTTAGCACGCCGCTCAGGCTCAGGCTGGGATAACGTTCGGCTTTGGCCGCTTCTAAATCCGAAATTGCTGCTGCATAGAGCCGCTCGGCTTGGCGAATGTCGGGGCGCGCGCGCAATAGATCGGCGGGAATGCCCAAATCGATGCCCTGTTTGGGCAAAGGTTGACGGCCGGGATACTCTAGATTTATGCCAAGTGTGCCCACGGGAACGCCCAACAAAGTCGACACCCGGTTGCGTTGACGCAAGATTTCCGCTTCGATCTGGGGCAGTTCCACGCGGGTTTCTGCCGCAAGCGACGCGGTGCGCAATTGATCCAATCGTGTGGCAACCCCTGCATTTACCTGCTTTTCGACCTCGGACACGGTGCGACGTCGCGATGCCAGATCTTGCTGGCGTGTGCGTAAGATCTGTTGTTGAAAGCGCAGATTCAAATAGGTGACCGCAATCTCGCTAAGGACCAAACGCATGGCATCATCGGTGCCAATGCGCGAAGCTTCCAAACGATCAATGGCCGCTTGCGTCCTACGATAATCCGCGCCGGCCAAGTTCAAGGTCAGGCCCAACTCAGCGCCCTTTGTATTTGCACCGGGGCGGTTTTTTGTTGCATTCAACTCTGCATTGCCACTGAGAATTCCGCCCCTGGCGCGGCGTGCATTTGCTTCCGCTTCGCGCAATCGGGCGCGGGCTTGAGCGATCGACAGGTTGTTGCTTAGTCCTTTTTGAACCAAGGTGCTGAGGACCGGATCATCAAAATGCGTCCACCAATCCAGCTGGGCGGTGTTGGGAGCGGTAACCGGCGACACACGCGCATATTTATCGGGCAAATTTGTGGTAAGATCGCGCGTGATTGGCGACTGCTGCGCGCAGCCGGACAAAACCACTGCGACCGAAATCGTGATGATAACACGCATGAAACCTGCTCTTTGCTGCCTCGTCCGGGGTCGCGTGCGCTTTTCGCGCTTATGTCAATCCGGCCCCTCCATCTAATCAGACGGACGCGTCGAGTGCACAGCTTTTGCGCGAGTGATTTCGAGGAAGTTTGCGGCTGTTGCTGACCTGCGCCAGTGTTTTCGGGCTATTCTCGGAAAGCCTTGCTGAAAAAACTGGTGAACGGAGTGACAAGGTAGCTCAGCGGTGTGCGATCACCGGTCTGAACAAACGCTTCAACAGGCATGCCAGGCAGCAGCGTGAAATCTCCGAGTTTGGCGATTTCCGAAGCTGCTGGGATGATCTCGGCAGAGTAGTACTGTGCGCCCGTTTGTTTGTCGGTGATGACATCTGCGGAGATTCGTGCGATTTTACCGCGAATTTCGGGTATTTTGCGTTGATCAAACGCAGGAAAAACCAAAACAGCTTCTTGGCCCACCCACACTTCGTCAACATTTATCGATTCGATCCGCGCGGACACAATCAGCGGTTGATCTTGCGGAATGATGTACATCAGCGGTTCGGCCGGGCGCACGACGGATTGCAATGCAAAAACCTGCAAATCGTAGACAACGCCGCTGACTGGAGCGCGGATGTCCAGCTGAGACAGGGTTTCCCGCAGATTTGTGCTGCGCTCGTTCAGCTCTATCTCGCGAAACTGAAGATCCCGCAATGTGGTTACCGCCTCTTCGCGACGCCGCGTGGTGAGCTGTAGAATTTCGATGTTGTTTCCCGCAGTCATGCCGCGCAGTTCGGCTATTTCCGCCTCTAACTGACCGCTGCGCCCCTTTAGATCGGCTTCGTCCCGCATCAATTCGTTAACCAAGGATGCGCGCGTTAGCTGTTGATCAAGCAGGTCTTGTTGATAGCTCAGTTCGTCGCGGACCAGGGTCTTTTGCGATCGAATTGCGTCAAGTTGCGCAGTGATGCCTTCGATCCGGTTTCTGATCTGACTGTTTTGCTCTTCCAGCAGCGTTATTTCTTGTTTCAGGGCAGCACGCCGCGCGTTAAAGAGCACCATTTCGCCCGCAACAATTTGAGCGCTTTCCGGGTTCCGCCGTGCATGCAGGATCAGAGATTTGTCAAAACGCAGCACGTCGGTACCATCGCGCTCGGCCATGAGACGGGTTTTCCGAGTTGCGATCTCGTGCAATTGTCGTTCAACAATGGCCAGTTCCGAGCGGACACGTCGGCCGTCAAGTCGGATAAGAATATCCCCTTTTTCAACAACTTGACTTCGGTCGACGTCAATCGCACCAACGACGCCACCTTCTGGATGTTGAACCACCTGTCGATTTGATTCAACTTCGATCATACCCGAAGCAACGACGGCGCCGGAAATCTTGGTGAAGACGCTCCAACTGCCAAGACCGACAACCAGCAGTGTCAGTGCGACCAAGCCGGCCGCCAAAGGCACGTTTCCGTTCCATTTGGGCTCATGGGGGGGCTGAGCACTCAAAACGCAGCCTTTCTCTTCAAAGAGGCACGCACTGGCTCGACATTCTTGACCATTTTCGCCATCACCTCATCGCGTGGTCCCAAAGCTGTGGGTTGACCGTTTTCCAAGACCATCAGCAGATCGCATTCAGCAATTGCTGCGGGCCTGTGCGTCATGATGATTGCTGATCGTCCCATTGCTTTGAAATCTCGGACCGTCTGGTTCAATGCCTCAGAGCCGTCCGCATCGAGCATCGAATTGGGTTCGTCCAATATAAGCAGAACAGGGTCGCCATAAAGCGCACGCGCCAATGCAACGCGCTGGCGCTGGCCGCCAGACAGCAGATTTTCGTTGCCATCAAGGTAAGTGTCATAGCCCTTTGGCAGAGCCATGATCATATCATGCGCGTTTGATCGCATCGCTGCCTGAACCACTTTTTCACTGTCAGGGGCGAGTGTCATCCGGGCGATGTTTTCTGCAATCGTGCCGGGAAACAAGGTTACCGCTTGGGGCAAATAGCCGATATGCTCGCCCAGGCGATCCGGAACATATTGATCCAGCGTGGCGCCACCCAGCCGCACTTCGCCTGCGGCAACGCTCCAATATCCAGCCAATGCCTTGGCCAAAGTGGATTTGCCGGACCCGCTGCGACCGATGACACCCAAAGCCTCTCCAGGCTCCAGTCGGAACGAAATCGCCGAAAGGCTTGGGCGGCGATTGCCAGGGGCGACAACCGTGAGATCTTTGCTGGTCAGTCGAGGTTCAGGCGCCGGCAGTTCAGTGCGCACGGCTTCGGGTGCAACCGCATCCAGGTATTCCGAAAGGGCGACCCACCCCGAGCGGGCCCGTTGCATGACCGGCCAGCTGCCCATGGCCTGCTCGACAGGGGCGAGACCGCGACCAAGCAAAACAGAACCGGCAATCATCGATCCTGCAGACATTTCGCCCTGAATAACAAAATAGGCACCGGCCCCGAGCATCGCAGACTGCAAAAACATGCGGAATGTCTTGGTTGATGAGGCAAATGTGCCGCCACCATCGTTCGAAGACAGGGTTTTTTCCATTGCTGTGGTGCGCATTTGCGCAAAGCGGCTGTACATGTTGGCGCGCATGCCCTGGCTCAGCACAACTTCGCTGCCCGCGCGGGTCAGATCACCAAAGCCGCGTGCCTGATTTTCGGCCCCTTGTGCTTTGCGCACTTGTCCCGCCGTCACAAGCTGATTGCCAAGCGCCAAAGCCACAATCACCAGCCCACCCGCAACGGCCAACCAGCCCAACATTGGATGGAACAGGAAAATCGCAACAATGAACACCGGCACCCAAGGCATATCGAAAACGGCCAGCAACACAGGCGAGGCAATCATTTTCTGGATCGCATCCAGATCCTGGATCGCCGCAGATGATCGGGCCTGTTCGTGTGGGCGGGTCGAGCGGCGCAAGGTGGCATCAAACAACCGCGCATCCAAAGCGGTCTGGAACCGCGCACCAACGCGGGCCATCAGACGGCCACGCGCGTAATCCAGCACGCCCATCAGGAAAAACAAGGCGGTGATCAGCAAGGACAACGCCACAAGTGTTTCGACCGATCGCGAGGCCAGCACCCGATCATACACCTGCAGCATATAAAGTGGGCCGGTCAGCATCAACAAGTTGACGAAAATCGAAAATACGAACGCCCAACGCAGCAACCAAGACCCGGCGCGCCGTGCATCGCGCAATTCCTGCGCTCCAGACCTTTTCGGACTGCTCATTGTTTGTTGTTCTTTTTTCTACTGCTCGGGTTCATCTTATCAGGATTATCAGAGGAAATGGAAACAATCTCTGAACTTGCGTGGCGTCATCGGCAAAAATCCCCAATTGGATGCACAATGCCGCAGGCAGCTCGTGTCTTTACCAACGATCGGATTGGCGTCATCACAGTAGGCAAACGCCATTACAGCAAGGACCCTCCAATGAGCCCGATCGTGTTTGACCTGCCTCCTTCCCTGACATTGCCCGTGCGCGGCGAAACTGCTGCCTTTCCGATTGGGCGTATTTTCTGTGTTGGGCGCAACTATGCGGCCCATGCTGCCGAGATGGGGTTCGAAGTCGACCGTGAAGCGCCATTCTACTTCACCAAATCCGCCGCCAACGCCGTTTTCACCGGAGCCACGGTTCCATTTGCGTTGGGCACCGAAAATTATCACCACGAAATGGAGCTGGTGATGGCGATCGCCGCCCCGGTTTTGCGCGCCACGCCGCAGCAAGCGCGCGACGCGATTTATGGGTATGGGTGTGGGCTGGATATGACCCGGCGGGATTTGCAAATCGCCTCGCGCAAGATCCAGCGCCCCTGGGATCTGGGTAAAGATGTCGAGGACAGCGCGGTTTTTGCCGGTTTGACACGTGCCGCTGACATGGGCCCGATCGGGGCGCAGCGCATCCATCTTGAGGTGAACGGCGAAACCCGACAGGATGCGGTTTTGGATGATCTTATCTGGAACGTCGAAGAAATCATCTGTGATTTGTCCAAGTTCTATCATTTGCGCCCGGGCGATTTGATCATGACCGGGACACCTGCGGGCGTTGGACCAGTTCAACCTGAGGATGTGATCACCGGTGGCATCGATGGATTGGATCCGATCTCACTGACGCTGGGCGGGCGCCAATAGCACCCTAAAGCGCCGCAGAATCACAAAATTCTGCGGATCAAAGCTTGCACCTTGTGTGGGTTGTGGCGCAGTCTTGCGCAAACAAGGTCACCTAGGGGGGAACCAAATGACCAATCGCAGAACACTGCTGAATCTCGTCAGCGGCGCGGCCATCGCGGCATTGTCCATGGGCATCGCACCGGGCGTTGCCAAAGCCCAAGAAGTCACGCTCAGCCTGCACCAATTCCTGCCAGCTCAAGCCAATGTGCCCAAGCTGGTTCTGGATGTCTGGGCGGACAATGTTGAAAAGGATTCAGGTGGGCGCATCAAGGTGGATCGCTATCCGTCGATGCAACTTGGCGGCAAGCCTCCCGAGCTGATGGATCAAGCGATTGACGGTGTGGCCGATATCGTCTGGACCGTGGTGGGCTATACGCCGGGGCGCTATCCCAGCACCGAAGTGTTTGAACTGCCGTTTATGATGACCAACGCCCGTGCGGCCAGCCGCGCCTATTGGGAAATGTTTGAAACACATATGAAGGATACCGAGTTCAAGGATGTCCATATCCTTGGCGCATGGGTTCACGGCCCCGGCATGATCCACACCAACAAAGAGGTCAAAACGCCGGACGATATGGCTGGGCTCAAGATCCGTGGCGGCTCGCGTTCCATCAACTCGCTGTTGTCCAAACTGGGTGCGACGCCGGTCGGTATGCCTGTCCCCGCTGTTTCCGAAGGGCTGTCAAAGGGTGTGATCGACGGCACAACCATCCCATGGGAAGTCACCGCTGCTCTGAAAGTGCCCGAGCTTGTTGGCAACCACACCGAATTTGACAGTGTGTCGCTTTATACACTGACCTTTGTGCTGGCGATGAACAAAGACCGCTATGAGGGTCTGCCAGCGGATTTGCAAAAGGTGATCGACGACAACTCCGGGCTGGAGTTTTCGGTCTTTGCCGGCGGCACACAGGCCGATGCTGATGGGCCTGCGCGTGAAAAAGCTGTGGCACGGGGCAACAACATCGTGACTGTGTCCGGTAGTGACATCGACGCGTGGCGGGCTGCGGCCGAGCCGATCTATGCGGAATGGGTCGCTGACATGAACAGCAAGGGCAAAGACGGTCAGGCGCTGATCGACGAAGCTCGCATGCTGATCAAAAAGTACACGAAGTAACCAACACCCGGACCGTGCGGCGACGCGCGGTCCCATCCTCCAAACAACGAGGCTCTCATGCACCGTTTGGTCACCTGGCTCGCACGCGCGGTCGCCATTCTGGGCGGGTTTGTGCTGGTTGCTTTGATCGTTTTGATGACTGTCTCTATTGTCGGTCGTTCCCTGAATAAAGTCCTGCACGGCGACGCGATCCAATCGGCCTTTGGGGCGATGGCGCAACGGTTGATTGATCTGGGCATCGGCGAGATCAATGGCAGTTATGAACTGCTCGAGGCAGGTGTTGCTTTCGCGATCTTTTCATTTTTCCCTGTGTGCCAACTCTATGGGGCACATGCGACGGTCGATGTGTTTACCTCGTCACTGCCGCCCCGAGCGCTGCTGGCCTTGCGCGCCTTCTGGGAAATCGTGCTGTCGGTCACTATCATTTTCATCACCTGGCGTTTGTACGAGGGCATGCTGCGATATGTGAACAACGGTGAGACCACGCTGTTCCTGCAATTTCCGGTCTGGTGGGCCTATGCGGCTAGTTTTGCCGCAGCTGTCGTTGCCTCGATCACGGCGGCCTATTGCGCGGTGATGCGGGTGGGCGAGGCTGCCACCGGTCGCACCTTCCTTCCGGTGGCCTGAAGATGGGCGCTCTTCTTGACATGCTACCTTTGGCCGACCTGTCGCGGCTCGAGTTGGGGTTTTGGTCCTTTGCGATCCTGCTAGGGTTCATTTTTCTGCGCGCGCCGATCGGGCTGGCCATGCTTCTGTGTGGTTTTGGCGGCTGGTACTTTGCAATGAACGGCAATCCAACGCCGCTGCTGGCCAAGCTGAAATCCGAGACCTATACGACGTTTTCATCCTATTCGCTCAGTATCATTCCGATGTTTTTGCTGATGGGACAATTCGCGACCCTGTCTGGCATGTCCACGGCGTTGTTCAAGGCCGCCGAAAGCTTTCTGGGCCATCGCAAAGGCGGTGTCGCCATGGCGTCGGTCGGAGCCTGCGCGGGGTTTGGTGCGATCTGCGGGTCGTCTTTGGCGACAGCCGCCACCATGTCGCGCGTGGCTTTGCCTGAATTGAAACGCTATGGCTATTCCGGTGGCTTTTCGACAGCCACATTGGCCGCAGGCGGCACCTTGGGCATCCTGATCCCGCCTTCAGTCATCTTGGTGCTCTACGCGATCATCACTGAACAAAACATCGCGAAACTGTTCCTTGCTGCGTTCATTCCCGGCATTCTGGCCGCCATTGGATACATTCTTACCATCTCGATCTATGTGCGTCTTTACCCCGGATCTGCGGGCACGCGTGCGCCCGTTCCCATGGGCGAACGTTGGCGTGCTCTGGCTGAAACATGGCCGGTGTTGATGATCTTTGGATTGGTTGTGGGCGGCATTTACCTGGGCTGGTTCACGCCAACCGAAGGCTCGGCCATTGGTGCTGCGGGCACTGGTCTGGTTGCCTTGGTGTCGGGCAATCTGAACTGGGCTGTGTTCCGCGAAAGCCTGATCGGCACTGCAAAAACAACCGCAATGATCTTTTTTATCGTGTTGGGCGCTAGCTTTTACAACGGATTTCTGGCGCTCTCGGGCGTGCCGCAATTCATGGCGGACTACGTGTTGGGGCAGGGGTTGAGCCCATGGTTGGTGCTCACCATCATCCTCGCCTTCTATCTGGTCTTCGGGTGCATCATGGACAGCCTGTCGATGATCTTACTGACCGTGCCAATCTTCTTTCCGGTGATTTCGGCGATGGATTTTGGCCTGACCCCAGAGCATGTGGCGATCTGGTTCGGAATTCTGGTGCTGATCGTGGTTGAGGTTGGACTGATCACGCCACCCGTGGGGATGAACCTGTTCATTATCAACGCGATGGATAAGACCACTTCGATTGTCGATACTTATAAGTCTGTCATGTTTTTCGTGGCGTCCGATATCGTGCGGGTGATCATTTTGGTGCTGTTCCCGGCGATAACGCTGTTTCTGTTGCCATGATGTCTACAAGGATATTGCCGAAATCCCATTAGGTATGATATTTACTCAATATGTTCCATACCTATCTCTCGCTAACTCTTGAATGCCATGACCGGGCCTGACAAACCGCCCGCAATGAGCGATCATACGTTGCGCCAGTTCTCTGGCTACAGCATGAAGCGCGCCTTTGCAGCGGTCCAGGCAGATGTCAGCGCGGCGCTGGCCCCTTTTGGTTTGCGGATGCTCAGCTTTTCGGCATTGGTTCTGATCGTGGACAACCCGCGTCGGCGTCAGTCGCAGCTTGCGGATGCGTTGGCCATTGAACGACCAAATCTGGTCATTGTGGTGGACGAGCTTGAGCGCGCGGGTCTCATCACGCGCGAACGCACCGCGGCTGACAAGCGTGCCTACGCACTTGAGGCCACGGCCGCTGGACGACGGCTTTATGATGAAACTGTCCGCGTTGTTCAACAACACGAGGCCCGAATGACGCAAGGTCTTGATGCCAGCGAGCATGCCATATTGCGCCAAGCGTTGCGCTCGATCGAACTGGCCGGAAAAGGAGCACCCAAGGATGGATGAACGCTATTTGGATCATAGGGTTACCAGGCTCGATAGGACCGATGGCACGATTTTGCTGACATCGGATTACGATGTGCCGCAACCGGCGCGCAGGGTCGGTGATTGGTTGGACAAATGGGCTTTGCGGCGACCCGACACCGTGTTTTTGGCAGAACGCAGTGGCGAGGGCTGGCGTACGCTTGCCTATGGCGACGCCCTTGCCCAGGTGCGCGCGCTGGCAGCCGGGCTTCTGGCGCGTGGGTTGAACAGTAACACACCTGTTCTGATCCTTTCGGGCAACAGCGTCGATCACGGTTTGCTGGCAATGGCGGCGCAATATGTGGGCATTCCTGTCGTGCCGGTTGCCGAACAATACGCCTTGGTTCCCGGCGCCCTAAAACAACTGGTGCCGATATTGCGTTTGATCGATCCGCGCATGGTCTTTGCAGCCGACGGCGCGCGCTTTGCCTCGGCGCTGGAGATGGAGCAGATCGCCGGACGTGATATCGTGGTTGGCCAATCACCCGGCGCGGGTCACACTCTATTGTCGGATCTGATGCAGGCCGATACCCGCGATGTTGCGGATGCCGCCCGGCAGGTCGGGCCCGAAACGATTGCCAAGATCTTAATGACATCAGGGTCGACTTCTGACCCCAAGGGCGTGATCACCACGCACGGGATGTTGTGCACAAATCAGGCGCAATATCAGGCCGCATTGCCATTTCTTGGCCAACGGGCTCCCTGTATTGTGGACTGGCTGCCGTGGAACCACACGTTTGGCGGGTCGAGCAACTTTAACCAAATACTTGCCAATGGCGGCAGCCTTTACATTGATGATGGCAAACCGGTCAAAGGTCTGGTGGGGCGTACGTTCGAAAACGTCCAGATGGTTCCGGCGACGATGGCCTATAACGTACCGGTTGGATTTGCCCTGTTGCGCGATGAGATGCGCACCAACACCGCCCTGCGAGAGGCTTACTTCAAAGACCTCGACATGATCTTTTATGCCGGTGCATCTCTGCCGCGCGATGTTTGGGATGACCTGATTGCCATGGCTGTCGAGGTGCGCGGGGAAACACCTTTTATGACCACGTGTTGGGGGCTGACCGAAACCGCGCCAGCCTGCTTGTTTCAGCATCACCCCACGGTCCAACCCGGTGTTTTGGGCGTGCCAATGGCGGGTGTAACCACCAAGCTGGTTCCGGAAGACGGCGCGCGCTTTGACGTGCGCGTTAAGGGTGCAAATGTCATGCCGGGGTACTTTCGCGAGCCTGTACGCACCGCCGAAGCCTTTGATGAGGAGGGGTTTTTTATCACGGGTGATGCCATGTGTCTGGTTGACCCGAATGACCCGGCCAAGGGGCTACGCTTTGACGGGCGCATTTCGGAAGACTTCAAATTGGCCACCGGGGTTTGGGTGCGCGCCACGCAGCTTCGGCTTGAGATGTTGGTCGCCCTGGCCGGAATTGCAGCCGATGTGATCATCACTGGCGAGGGGCGCGATGAGGTTGGGGTCCTGATTGTACCGTTGCCGACGCAGGTCGCAGATCTGGCCGAGGATGACGGCGCGATTGTGCCGGGGCAACTGCGCGCGGTGATCGAGCGTGCGTTGGCATCACAATCGGGGCGCGGCAATTCGAATATGATCCGGCGCGCGCTGATCCTGGCCCAGCCGCCGATGATGGCTGAGGCCGAGCTCACCGCCAAGGGGAACCTCAACTTCCGCAAAGTGCTGGTCCGGCGGCAAGCTTTGGTTGATCGTCTCTATTCGCGTGTTGAGCCTTGCGTGATGCATTATAATGCAGATGAGTAGCAATATGTTGCATCAACCGTAAATGAATGCATGATGATGCACAGCAAGTTCCCAAAAAGCGGGACAGTGTGACCGGGGAGGACACCACAATGCCAGATGCCAATGCGGCGCGCTATTTTGTTGATCGTCACCGCGATGAGGGGCGGGGTGCACATGTCGCCTTTCGTGAAGCCGCCGGCGCTCAGCGTTCTCTCAGCTATGCAAATCTGGCAACGCAATCGGATCAGGTGGTCGCCGCGTTGAACCGGGCCAATGTTGGCCGCGAGTCGCGCGCGGTGATGCTGGTTTTGGATCAGATCGAGTTCCCTGTTCTGTTCTGGGGATGTCTCAAGGCCGGGGTGATCCCGGTGCCGCTGAACACTTTGTTAAGCACCTCTGTCTATGATGTTATCCTGCGTGACAGCCGTGCCACGACGCTGTTCGTGTCGCACGAACTTTGGGACGTGGTGCGCGATGCGGCTCAGGCCGCGCCGGATCTTGAGCGTATTGTGGTGATCGGTGAGGCACCGGACGGCACACAAAGCTATGACGCGTTCATGGCCGATGCGGGGCCCGGCACTACCGTGGCGGTCAGCCCGGATGATACAGCGTTCTGGCTTTATTCCTCAGGTTCGACGGGGCAGCCAAAAGGCGTGCGCCATGTTCATGCCAGCTTGCAGGCCACATCTGATACTTACGGCGCACAAGTGCTGGGGATCACGGCGGACGACGTCATTTTTTCAGCTGCGAAACTGTTCTTTGCCTACGGGCTTGGCAACGGGATGACCTTTCCGATGTCGGTGGGGGCCACGGCGGTGCTGTTTAATGGTCGCCCTACACCTGATGGCGTGACCGAGATTCTGGCGCGCGAACAGCCCAGCATTTTTTGTGGTGTGCCCACGCTTTATGCCGCGATGATAGCCCACCTGGATCGCAAGGGTCGCCCGGATGTTGCTTTGCGCTGCTGCATTTCGGCTGGCGAGGCGTTACCCGAAGATATTGGTCAGCGTTGGAAAGCGCTATGGGGCGTCGACATTCTGGATGGTGTGGGGTCGACAGAAATGTTGCACATTTTCCTGTCTAACACGCCGGAAGACGTGGTTTATGGCACCTCTGGGCGGGCTGTTCCGGGCTATGACGTGCGTTTGGTCGATGAGTCGGGTCAGGACGTCGGGTCGGGTGAAATCGGCGAACTTCTGGTGCGCGGCGCGTCGGCGGCAGACGGGTATTGGAACAAGCGTGACAAAAGCCGCGCCACGTTTGAGGGTGAATGGACCCGCACCGGCGATAAGTACGAGCTGACCGATGATGCCCGCTACATCTATTGTGGGCGCACCGATGACATGTTCAAGGTCTCCGGCATTTGGGTCAGCCCATTTGAGGTCGAGCAAGCGTTAAGCGCGCACCCCGCCGTGCTGGAGGCCGCCGTTGTGGCCGCGCGCGACGGCGAAGGGCTGGAAAAACCCAAAGCCTTTATCGTTCTGAACGACGCGTCTTCTGATGGATTGGAAACGGCGTTGAAAGACTATGTCAAAGAGCGTGTTGGCAAGTGGAAATACCCACGGTGGATTGAGTTTGTGTCGGATTTGCCGAAAACGGCAACTGGTAAGATCCAGCGGTTTAAGCTGCGCGAGGGGGCATGATGGACTGGTCTGAAACTCCGCAAAAACCGCTGCGCGCTGGCGGCAAGACTCTCGAATATGCCTGTCACGGCCCTGGGCCAGACCAGGCGGCAACGCTGGTTTTGCTACACGAAGGGTTGGGGTGCGTTGCTTTGTGGCGTGATTTTCCGGCCCAGTTGGCGGCGGCAACAGGCCTTGGCGTGCTGGTCTATTCGCGTCAGGGCTATGGCGGGTCGGACCCGGTTGATCTGCCCAAATCGCTTGATTTCATGACTGGCGAAGCGGTCGATGTGCTGCCGGATGTGCTGGATCAGATGGGCATCCAGCGCTGTGTTTTGCTGGGGCACAGCGATGGTGCGACAATCGCTGCGATCTATGCCGGGTCGGTTGCAGACATGCGGGTGCGCGGCCTGGTTCTGATGGCGCCGCATTTTTTCACCGAACCAGCTGGGCTGGAGGCCATCGTCAAAGCGCGTGACAGTTTCGAACAGGGTGACCTGCGCGCGCGTCTGAGCAAATATCACAGCGATGTGGATGGCGCATTCAAAGGCTGGGCCGATACCTGGCTGGACCCCGCATTTCAGACCTGGAATGTGGCGGAAGTCATTGATTACCTGCGTATTCCCACGCTTGCCATTCAGGGACGCGACGATGAATATGGCTCGCTTGCGCAGATTGAAGTGATCGAGGAGCGCGCCTATGCGCCTGTCGAAATGCTGGTGCTCGATGGCTGTGGCCACGCGCCGCATCAGGAGCAACCGCAGCAGGTTCTGGCGGCTGTCGCAGAGTTTGCCGCGCGGCTGGAGCGAATCGAGGCGGCTGTGGTTGAAACCGCCTGAGCACCTGCCGCGCCCGCCCCACGCTTATGTTCCGGGGCAAACGCCGCGCCATGACGAGGCCGTTTTCGCCAGCCTTCACGCCAGTGTCCGCGCCGATATGGATGCCGATACGCTGGCGCGGACCGACGCGTGGCAGGCTGCGTGGATCTACGTGGCCGAGGGTTTCTTTTGGGAAGCGCATGAAGTTCTGGAACCCATCTGGATGGCGTTGCCCGACAAATCGCCCGAGCGGCACTTTGTTCAAGCGCTGATCCAGACCGCCAATGCGGCATTGAAGTTGGAAATGGCGCGTCCACGTGCCGTGGTGAGGCTCTGTGACAAGGTCGATGCCCACCTTGCGGCCTGCGGCGATTCCGCTGTGATCATGGGGCGCTCACCCGACGACATCGCCAAGCTGATCTCGGATTTGCGCCAGAAGATGCAGGATAATGCATAAGTGATACTCAAAATCTGGAAAATACGCATTATCTTGCCTTTACGCAGCCCATCGCTCCGGGTAAGCTGTATGGAAATCATCGGAGCCATTGCATGTCCAAGGTCATAGATTTTCAGACCGACCCGTCGCGTTACCGTCATTGGCGGGTGGAATACGAAGGCGATGTGGCCCATCTGGTCATGGACGTGGATGAAACTGCCGGTCTGTTTGAGGGTTATGAGCTCAAGCTGAATTCTTATGACTTGGGCGTCGATATCGAGCTGGCCGATGTGGTGCAGCGGATGCGGTTTGAGCACCCCGAAGTCAAAGTGGTGGTGATGCGTTCGGGCAAAGACAAAGTGTTCTGCGCAGGTGCCAATATCCGGATGCTGGGCGGGGCGAGCCATGCTCATAAGGTTAATTTTTGCAAATTCACCAACGAAACCCGCAATACGTTCGAAGCCGCCGAGGTGGACTCGGGTCAGAAATACATTTGCGCCGTCAAAGGCGCATGTGCGGGCGGCGGCTACGAATTGGCTTTGGCGTGTAATTACATCATGTTGACCAATGACAGTACGTCGTCGGTGGCGTTGCCCGAGGTGCCTTTGTTGGCGGTGTTGCCGGGCACAGGCGGGCTGACCCGTGTAACTGACAAACGCAAAGTGCGTCGCGACCGGGCGGATGTGTTTTGTTCCATCGAAGAGGGCGTCAAAGGGCAGCGCGCAGTGGACTGGCGGCTGGTCGATGAGGTGGTTCCCAATTCGACCTTTGACGAAGTGGTCAATACGCGCGCCGCAGAATTCGCCGCCGCATCTGACAAAACCACTGGGCAGGGCATCGCTTTGACGCCGCTGGATCGCACCTTTGCCGAAGACGGATCGGTCAGCTACTCTTTGGTCGAAGTCGCATTGGACCGCGCCGCAAGTACCGCGACGCTGACGTTGAAGGGGCCCGACGGCCCTGCGCCTGCCGACATGGAGGCGATGCACAGCTTGGGTGACCAAGCCTATATGCTGCGCCTGGCGCGCGAATTGGACGACGCAATTTTGCACCTGCGGTTGAACGAACGCGAACTGGCATTGGTTGTGTTCTCAACCCAGGGCGATGCCAAATTGCTGGGCGAACACGAGGCGCTGCTGCTGGACAACGCCGACCACTGGCTGGCCAATGAGGTGCTAAAGTACTGGAAACGTGTGCTGAAACGGGTTGATATGACCTCGCGCAGTCTGGTTGCTTTGGTCGAGCATGGCTCGTGCTACGGTGGCGTTTTGGCCGAATTGCTGTGGGCGGTCGATCGCAGCTATATGATGCTGGACGCATTTGACGGCGACAATCGCCCGATGGCCGAAATCACTCTGTCGCGCGCGAATTTCGGCACGTTTCCCATGGGGAATGATCTGACCCGGCTGCAAACCCGGTTTCTTGGTGAGCCTGAGATGGTCGCCACCGTGCAGGCGCAAATCGGCGACCCGCTGGACGCGGATGCCGCAGACGCCGCCGGCTTGGTCACCTACATTCTGGACGATATCGATTGGGAAGACGAAGTGCGCCTGTTCATGGAAGAACGTGCCAGTTTCAGCCCCGATGCGATGACCGGGATGGAGGCGAACCTGCGCTTTGCGGGCCCTGAAACCATGGAAACCCGTATCTTTGGCCGCCTCACCGCGTGGCAAAACTGGATCTTTCAGCGCCCCAATGCTGTGGGCGAAGAGGGTGCGCTGCAAAGCTATGGCAGCGGCAAACGCGGACAATACAATATGGAGCGCGTCTGACGCGCGAGACTTAGGAACAGCGCGCTTAACGCGCCGGCACAGCTAAGTCGTGCGGCATCCCTCGTGCGGCTGGTTATTGGGAGACGAAAATGCTTGATCTTATCAACGTCAGCTACGACACCCAGATCCCCAACAATGTGGGTCTGTCCGAGGATAAAAAAGTGCTAAAGGCGCTGGAAAAATGGCACCCCGGTTACATCAATTGGTGGAACGATCTGATCCCGCAGAACTTTCAGAACTCGATGGTTTATTTGCGCACCGCCGTGTCGGTTGATCCCAAAGGGTGGGCAAAGTTTGATTATGTGAAGATGCCGGAATACCGCTGGGGCGTGCTGCTGGCTCCAGCTGTGGAGGACCGCAAAATCCCGATGGGCGAGCATTACGGCGAGCCGGCTTGGCAAGAAGTGCCCGGTGAATACCGCAACATGCTCAAGCGGATGATCGTGATTCAGGGCGATACCGAGCCGGGCTCGGTCGAACAACAGCGCTTTCTGGGTCTGACCGCGCCGTCGCTTTATGACATGCGCAACCTGTTTCAGGTCAACGTGGAAGAGGGGCGGCATCTGTGGGCGATGGTCTATCTGCTGCAGAAGTATTTCGGCCGTGACGGGCGCGAAGAAGCCGACGATATGCTGGTGCGGTCTTCGGGGAATGAGGACGCACCGCGCATGCTGGGTGCGTTCAATGAAGAAACGCCTGATTGGCTGTCTTTCTTCATGTTCACCTATTTTACCGACCGTGATGGCAAAATGCAGCTGGAATCGCTGGCGCAATCCGGGTTTGACCCGCTGTCGCGCACCTGCCGCTTTATGCTGACTGAAGAAGCGCACCATATGTTTGTCGGCGAAACCGGTGTCGGGCGCACCATTCAGGCGACGCTGGAGGCGATGGCGGCCAATGGCATCACCGACCCCTATGACATCAACAAGATCCGTGATCTGGGTGTGATCGACCTGCCAACGATCCAGAAAAAGCTGAACCTGCACTACACGCTCAGCCTCGATCTGTTTGGCCAGGAGGTTAGCACCAACGCGGCCAATGCGTTTAATTCGGGCATCAAAGGGCGGTACATGGAGGGGCGGATCAAGGATGATCACCAGCTCAACAATGACACCTATCAGGTCAGTACGGTCAAAGAGGGTAAAATCATCACTGAAGATGTGCCGGCTCTGACCGCGATCAACATGCGTCTGCGTGATGATTATGTGCGCGATGCGGCGGGCGGTGTCGGGCGTTGGAACAAGTTGATCGCCAAATCGGGCGTGGAATTTGTGCTCAAGCTGCCCCACGAAGGCTTTCACCGTCAGATCGGTGTGTTTTCCAGCGTTGCGGTGGACCCGGATGGCGCCATCATCACAGCCGAACAATGGGCTGCAAAACAACACGAATGGCTGCCGACAAAGGCGGATGGTGATTTCATCCAGTCGCTGATGGTGCCGTGTTTTGAGCCAGGCAAGTACGCCACGTGGATCGCGCCGCCCAAAGTCGGCATCGATAACAAGCCGGGCGATTTTGAATATGTAAAATTGCACATGGCTTGATCTGTTTGGAAACACTGTTCCAAACTTTGGATTGATTGGCCAAGATATGCGAACAATCACCCGGGTGCGACGCTCAGACTTTTGCGCCGTACCGGGGTGATGTGGTAATGTGAACTGAGACACAGTCATCAGGCAAATTTCATTTTATCACCTGTTTGCAGATCATAACCTATTGAAACGGAGCATTTGTCATGAACATTCAGCGCAGCAACCCCAGCACAGGACACGTCAACGCATTGGCCCAGGAAATGGCCGACCTGAACGGCCCTTGTGTCGGATGTGAAGGCTGCAATGGCGTGTGTCAGGCTTTGATCGATGCGCTGATGCTTCCGAATGTTATTCTGTCCAGGAAACGCGACTCTCAATGACCCAACCGCTGAAACAGCACCTGATCGACCCCGAAATCTGCATCCGCTGCTACACCTGCGAGATGACCTGCCCGGAGGAGGCGATCGAGCATGATGACAACAATGTCGTGGTCGATGCGTCCAAATGTAATTTCTGCATGGATTGTATCCCGGTGTGCCCAACCGGATCGATCGATGAGTGGCGCGTGGTGAACACGGCCTACACGCTTGAAGAACAATACGAATTCGAAGAGCTGCCGGAACAAGCAGACATAGAAATCGCCAGCAGTGAGTCCGACGAGGCGCTGGATGATGCGGTGGCCGCTCTTTTGGCGCAAGCGCATGCTGGCGCGGGCGGAAAAGCCAAAGCGCCGGCAACAGCCAGCAAACCCACGATCAATATGTACAATCTTGGCAAGCCGGCAATCGCGACGGTGCAGGGCAACTACCGTCTGACAGACGCAGACAGCGACAGCGACGTGCGCCACATCATCCTTGATCTTGGCGGGCTGCCGTTCCCGGCTTTGGAAGGCCAAAGTATTGGCATTATCGCGCCCGGTACTGATGAGAATGGCAACGCGCATTTGCCCCGGCTTTACTCGGTATCTAGCCCGCGTGACGGCGAACGGCCCGGGTACAACAACGTCTCGCTGACCGTGAAACGCGAAGAGCAGGGCATCTGTTCCAACTATATCTGTGATCTGGCCAAAGGTGATCAGGTGCAATTGACCGGCCCGTTCGGCGCCACGTTCCTGTTGCCCTCGGACTCCGAGGCGCATCTTTTGATGATCTGTACGGGTACTGGCTCGGCTCCGTTTCGGGCATTTACCATGCGTCGCCAACGCGAAGTTCCAAAGGCCAGTGAGAAACTGACGCTGGTGTTTGGCGCGCGACGCCCTCAGGAACTGCCATATTTCGGACCGCTGAAAAAAGTACCCGATAATTTCATGAAAAAACAGTTTGCTTTTTCACGCCAAGACGACGCGCCAAAGCAATACGTGCAGGACAAGCTGCGCGAAACTGCCGATGACGTGGCAGCATTGTTAACCGACCCCAAGGGCCACATCTATATTTGCGGGCTCAAAGCGATGGAACAGGGCGTCGAAGAGGCCATGCGCGACATCGCGCGTGGGATAGGACTGGATTGGACCGCCGTGCGCGATGCGATGCGTGAAGATGGGCGCTATCACGTGGAAACTTACTGAATGTCTGATCCCTTTGTGCACGAAATGCGCGTCACCTGGGGCGATTGCGACCCGGCGCGCATCGCCTATACCGGGCGTCTGCCCGAGTTTGCGCTGCAAGCCATCAACGCCTGGTGGGAACACCATCTGGACGGAGATGGATGGTATCAGCTGGAACTGGATCGGAAAGTTGGCACGCCCTTTGTGCATCTTTCGCTCGATTTTCGCTCGCCCGTGACACCACGCCATCGGTTGATGTGTCATGTTTGGCCGACGCGGCTGGGCAACAGCTCGATTACATTCCGCGTTGAGGCCTATCAGAACGATGTTTTGTGCTTTGAAGGCACGTTTGTGTGTGTGTTCACAGTGGCCGATGCGACCAAGCTGACGACCCGCACTCCCCCATCTGACATTCGCGCCGTGGTGGAGCCATTGATTCGCGTGTGACCAAGACTATTTGCACAATAACGCCTAATTGATTGCGCGGCACCGCCGGGCAACTTAAATTTGTGCAATATTTCTCGCCTTGGGGGCCGCAGTGACACCGTCGCCAGATCTCAATTCCGCCGATCGGCTGATTGCCCAGGTGGGCCGGCGGGTCCGCCATTTGCGCGAAGCCAAGCATTTGCCGCGCCGTGTGTTATCCGAAATGTCGGGCGTTTCGCCTCGGTACTTGGCCCAGCTTGAAGCAGGTCAGGGCAATATTTCCATTGGCTTGCTGTTTCGCGTCGCCACCGCACTGGACTGTGAAATTGACGCTTTGATAGGCACAGTGCCACAACCCGATGCGCAAGCGTTGGATGTGGCGCGCCTGTTTCAGGCCGCGACGGCTCAGACGCAAGCCAAGGTGCTCGAAACGCTTTCGGCGGCTTCTGCACGTGCACCCAGAGCGCGGCGCATCTGTCTGGTGGGCTTGCGCGGCGCGGGAAAGTCGACCTTGGGGGCGATGGTGGGCAAGGCGCTGGACGTGCCGTTTGTAGAGCTCAACCGCGAGATCCAGGATCACTCGGGCATGCCGGTGGACGAAGTGATGGCGCTTTACGGTCCGGAAGGATATCGCGATTTAGAGGCGCAAGCGATTGCCCGGGTGGTTGAGCGTTATGAGGCGATGGTTCTGGCCGTAGCTGGCGGAATTGTCGCGGCGCCAGACACTTACGCAACTGTGCTAAGCCGGTTTCACACCGTTTGGATCAAAACATCGCCCGAAGAACACATGGCCCGGGTGCGCGCGCAAGGGGATGAACGCCCGATGGCGGGCAATCCCGAAGCAATGGCGCAATTGCATGCGATTTTGGCCGGTCGAGAGCCGCTTTATGCCCAGGCTGAGGCTCATTTGGACACATCCGGATGCAGCGTCAAAGCGTCCCTGGCCGAACTTTTGCACCTGATCCGTGATCAGGGTTTTGCCGAGCCGGCGTGATCGCGGTGCGCCGCGTTGTGGTGGTGGGCGCCGGTGCGGGTGGCGCCGAACTGGCGCGGATCTTGGCCCAAGCCGGCTTGCAAACAATGGTTTTTGACCCGGATCCTGATGTGGCTGACCGCGTTGCGCATGTTTTGCACGCGACGGCGGCGCGCTATGTCGGCGCCGTGGATCAGGTCGGCCCAATCGATGCGGTATTGATTGCCGAGCCTTTGATCGACCCCGATGTGTTTGGCCAATCCGCTCTGATTGCCAGCTGTTCGCCAAATGCGCCGCAAAAGCATATGTCGTTTCTGCCTGTCGCGCCGGTTCATCTGCGCCCTTTGGTGGAAATCAGGGCGTGCGATGGCCAGGACAGCTCGGTCGCTTTTGATCTGGCCCGTCAGCTGCAAAAGGTTCCGATCCTGGCGCCGCAGAGCGGTTGGTCGCTGGCGACACGTTTGATTTTTGCGCTGAACGATGCGGCCACGCGGTTGGTTCTCATGGGCGCGGTCCCGCATGAGGTCGACGAGGCGATGGTGGCATTTGGCTTCGATTTGGGTGTGTTTGAGGCACAGGACCTGATTGGGTTGGACGTCGGTTATGTCTTGCGGCGCGATCGGGGGGACAAGCCCGCGCATTGGGCAATTCCGGATCGGATGGTGGAGGAGGGACGGTTGGGGCACAAGGCCAGCGTTGGTTGGTATCGCTATCCCGGCGGAGGTGGTGCGGTGATTGACCCGTTGGTCGAAGATCTGGCCCGCGAAGAGGCCTGGTTTGCGGGGTGTTCTACGCGCGATGTGTCGGGCGATGAGATCATCGAAACGGTGCTGGCTGCGTTGCGTGCCGAAGGAAAAAACATTTTGGATCAAGATCTTGCAAGTGATGTGGAACAGATCAATCAGATCAGCACTCTGGGTCTTGGGTATCCGGTGGCACAGCCTGGATTGATGACGTCTGCTTAGGATTCGTCTTGATTGCGCAGCCAGCCAGAATCGAAAGTGACATCCTCAAGACCGGCAAAACGCGCGACGCGGGACAGTTCGGCTTCCAACCGGGCATGGCGCGCCGGTGACCACCGCACCTTTGCCTCGGGCCAAAGGGCGCTGACGTTTAACACGCCTTTGTCACGCTGGGCTTTCATGTCGATGCGCGCGACCAAACGGTCGCCTTCCATCAGCGGGAACACGTAATAGCCATAACGGCGCTTGGCGGCGGGTACAAAAACTTCGATACGATAATGAAACCCAAACAGGCGCTCGGCCCGGTCGCGATCGCGCAAAGCTGGGTCAAACGGGCTGAGGCAGCGCATCCGCCCACCGGGCGCGGGCGCTTGATCCGCCTGCGTTTCCACGTCTGGGCGGGCAAAACCCGGGCGCGTTTGACGGTCATGGCCGGTGATCTCGACCGGAATAATCTCGCCAGCGGCCAAAGCCCGTGTGCACCAGTCTTTGGTTTCTGCCGGGGTGACCGTGGCCCAGAATGCCGCCAACTCACCTGATGTTGCAAAGCCCAGCCGATCAAGGGCCGCGTTGCACAACCAATCGACGCTTTCGCTCTCATCAGGCGCGTTCTGGCTCAGGCCTTGCTCGATCACGTTTTCCGTCAGATCATAGCGTTTGCGAAACCCGTCGCGCCCGGTCACACTCAGCGCGCCGGTGCGCCACAGGTATTCCAGCGCGGTTTTGGACGGATGCCAGTCCCACCAACCGCCGCTGCCCTTTTTTTCATCTTTGCCCACGTCCGATGAACAGCATGGCCCAGTATTGCGGATGTGGTTCAGAACCGATTCCAACTGGTTTTCAAATCCGTCACGGCGCCAACTGCGCCATTGCGACTTTAACTTGGCCGCATCCCGTCGAAATCGCAGCTGCCAATGAGGGTAGAACGCCATCGGGATTACGGCTGCATCATGGGTCCAATGCTCAAACAGCGCCCGGTCGGATTCGTAGAGCTGCTTGAGGTTTTTGGCGCGGTAGCTGGGTCTGCGCGCAAACAGAATCATGTCATGGGCGCGGGCAACGGTGTTGATGCTGTCCAATTGCACAAAGCCCAGACGCTCGATCACGTCCAGCAATGCGTCGCCTTTGGACGAACCCGCGGGGGCTTCGGCCAGTCCGTGTTTGTGTAAAAACAGTCGCCTGGCCGCGCGATTGTCCAGGGTCAGATTTGTCACGAGGTCAGCGCCGTTTCAGCGTATCGCCAAATGCGATCGTCGGGCGCAAAGTGACCACTCTGTCGGTGTCTTCGGGTGGGTCGGCCAGCCGCGCGGCGATGATTTCCGCCGCTTTGCGCCCGATATCCAACCGGCACGCATCCATCGTGGCCAATTTGCGCGGTAGGCCCTGTAACAGCTCGACACCGTTGAATCCGGCCAGCCCGATTTGTCCTGGCACATCAATGCCTTGGTCCAGCAGGTACAACAACCCACCGGCGCCAATCATGTCGTTAGAATAATAGAGAAAATCCAGCTCGGGTGAGCGTTCGAGCATGCGTTGCGTCATTTCGCGGCCCTTGGCCAACGCCGACCCGCCAGAATAAAAATCCCGATCTTCGATTTCCACACCGCCCTTGGCAAGCGCCTCGGTAAAGCCCTCAAAGCGTTTGCGTGCCCGATGATCCAACGGCATTTTGGTGCCCATAAATCCGATATGGCGATAGCCGGCCTTGAGAATCGCACTGGCCATTTCGCGCCCCGCACGGCGGTGGGAAATGCCCACCATCGCATCAACCGGTTTGCCATCGGTGTCCATAATCTCGACCACGGGAATGTCTGCAGCATGCAGCATCGCCAGCGCCGCATCGGTGTGTTCGAGCCCGGCAATGATCACGCCAGATGGTCGCCAGGACAACATTTCATAGAGCACCCGTTCTTCTTTTTCGGGCATGTAATCTGTTACGCCAACCACGGGTTGCAGCTCTGTGTCTTCCAGCACTTGATTGATGCCGGTCAGCACTTCGGGGAAAACCATGTTGGACAGCGATGGGATGATCACCGCCACCAGGTTCACTCGATTGGACGCCAAGGCGCCTGCGATTTTGTTGGGCACGTAACCAAGTTCCTGAGCGGCGGCCAAAACCTTGGTACGTGTCGCGTCAGAGACATCGCCACGGTTTCGCAGCACGCGTGAGACAGTCATTTCAGACACGCCCGACGCCTCGGACACATCTCGCAGGGTAAGCGGGCGTTTGGACGGTTCAGTCAAGGGGCGCCTTTCAATTCGATTAACGAGACGCTACCGCAAACAGGCAAAGCTATTCAACCGCGATGCAAAGGCAATGACAAAGACCTGGATCCGCGCTAGTCTTACTTTTTCCACGGCCCCGTGGCTCAACTGGATAGAGCAGCCCCCTCCTAAGGGGCAGGTTATTGGTTCGAATCCAATCGGGGTCACCACAAACACCTTTAAAATATGGCCTATTTACAGGGCTTTGTGCAGGAGCTTGCAGAAACTTACGCGGCGATGCAGGTCGATGTCGGCTGAAATCACCAAATTCCTGTACAAAACCTGTACAAAATTTGTGGGCCCTTACGGGTATTGAGGCCTTTCGATGAGCTGGCGCGTCGCAAAGGAATGCGCTGAACGCAAGTTCGGGAGTGCTCCTCGCAAGCAGATCATCATGTTCTTGGCCGACAAGGCGAGTGATGACGGTTCGGGCATCTGGTGTTCGAAGGGTACAATCCAGCGGCATACCGAGCTGGGAGAGACCACCGTCAAG
>JBGCDD010000004.1:0-4039 GCA_045105075.1 Sedimentitalea sp.
GGTTCGGGCGGCACGCTGGCGGGAATTGCCGAAGTGCTGCAACCCAAAGGTGTCAAAATCGGGCTGGCCGATCCGATGGGCGCCGCGCTTTATTCGTTTTACACCACCGGAGAGCTTGCCAGCGAGGGCGGCAGCATCGCCGAGGGCATCGGTCAGGTGCGCATCACCAAAAACCTTGAAGGGTTCGCGCCCGACTTTTCGTATCAGATTCCTGATGATGAAGCGTTGCCGATTGTGTTTGATCTGCTGCGCAACGAAGGGCTGGTGCTGGGCGGCTCGTCAGGCATCAACATTGCGGGTGCGGTGCGTCTTGCGCGTGACCTGGGGCCGGGGCACACAATCGTAACCATTCTGTGCGACTACGGGACGCGCTATCAATCCAAGCTGTTTAACCCTGATTTTCTACGCGAAAAGAACTTGCCGGTTCCGGACTGGATGACCCAGGCACCGGCCAGCATTCCCGGAGTTTTTGAAGACGTATGACATGTGTTTTGCGCCGTTACGTGCTGGCCAGTTTGGTGGCTCTGTTCGCATTTTCAATCGCCAGTTTTGCGCAAGATAGCGATACCCCAAGTGAAATTTACCAATCGTGGTTGCAAGTTGCCAGCCGTGCCGAAGCGGCGGTGGATGCCCAACGTGCCTCGAATGTGACGTTTGAGCGCCTGCGCGGCGAAGTCGCCAACTACCGTGAAACTTTTACCCGGCTGCGCGATCTCAACACGTCGCGGATCCGCACATTGCAATCCCAGCTCAGTGCTTTGGGGCCAGCGCCGGAACTGGGCGAAGAACAGGCCGAAATCGCCGCATTGCGCGCCACGCTGAACGGCCAGCTCGATGAACTGCGCGCGCCGCGTATTGTTGCCGAAGAGGCTTACAATCGCGCCAACGGCCTTGTCGGTGAAATAGATCGCATCATTCGCGACCGCCAGACCAATGAATTGATGTCGCGCGGCATGTCGCCTTTGAACCCTGGAATTTGGGTGTCGTCCTACCGTGAGGTCGGGCGGTTTTTCACTGCTGTGCGGCGTGAAACCGTGTCGGCGATGACCGCTGAAACCAGCCGGGTCGAACTGCGCCGCAACTTGCCGTTGCTGGTGGTGTTGAGCGCCGTGGGGCTTTTGCTGGTGATCCGTGGCACCCGCTGGGCCGAGCGTTTGGGCGAATATTTGCGCGGCTTTGGAGGCCGAGGCAGCGGCGTTTGGTCCTTCATCGTGTCACTTGCGCGTATTTTCGTGCCGCTTGCCGGTGTAGTTGCGATCACGCAAGCCATTTCGCTCAGTGGGATGCTGGGGGCGCGCAGCGACACATTTGTGCGGTCATTGCCCGCGTGGGGCGCGCTGTTGTTGCAGTTCAACTGGGTGTGCAATCGGTTGTTTGTCACCCCGACCGAACAGCGCGAGGCAATGACGCCCAAACGTCTGCGCTCGGTCCGGTTTTATGTCGCGCTGTTGGCGATGATGCTGATCCTGGTCAGTGCGATTTCGATTCTTGAGCAGGTTGAAAACCTAACCGAAACCACCCGGGCAGTATTGGGGTTTGTGCCTGTTGTTCTGACGGGATTGGGGTTGATCCGCCTGCAACATGTGGCTTTGCGCCCGGCGCCGCTGCCGCCCGAAACGGGCGAAGACACTGGGCCGCGTCGGGTTGGATTGGTGGGCCTGATCCCATTGCTGCGCCGCATCATGGCTTTGATCGGCGTCACAGGGCCGGTGCTGGCGGCTGTCGGGTATGGCAATGCCGCCGAGGCGCTGGTGTATCCAACCGTGTTGACCTTGGCGCTGATCGCCGCGGTGGTCATATTGCAGCGTTTCCTCAGCGATGTATTCGCGTTGATTGGCAAAACACCCGAAAATGGCGGCGACTCGCTGTTTGGTGTCTTGGCCGGTTTTGTCCTTGTGCTGGCGGCCCTTCCGGTTGCGGCATTGTTTTGGGGCGCGCGCGTTGCGGACCTGACCGAGGTTTGGGCCAAGTTTCTTGCCGGTTTTCAAATGGGCGACACGCGCATTTCGCCGCTGGATTTCCTGACATTCGCCGTGCTTTTCGCGGCTGGTTATGTATTGACCCGGTTGCTGCAAAATGGGTTGCGCAACAGTCTGTTGCCCAAAACCCGGATTGATCCGGGCGGGCAAAACGCAATTGTGTCGGGCACTGGTTACATCGGGATTTTTCTGGCCGCTGTGATCGCCATCACTGGCGCAGGTCTGGATCTGTCGTCGCTGGCCATTGTCGCCGGTGCGTTGTCCGTTGGCATCGGTTTTGGCCTGCAGAACATTGTGTCAAACTTTGTGTCGGGCATCATCTTGTTGGTGGAACGTCCGGTGTCGAAGGGCGACTGGAGCGAGGTCGGCGGCCAAATGGGCTATGTGTGCGACATTTCGGTGCGCTCAACCCGGATCGAAACCTTTGATCGCACCGATGTGATTGTTCCAAACTCGGATCTGATCAGCAACAGTGTCACCAACTATACCCGTGGCAATACGGTCGGGCGCGTGATCGTGCCGGTTGGCGTGGCTTATGGCACCGACACCCGCCGGGTCGAGCAAATCCTGCGCGAGATTGCCAATGATCACCCCATGGTTTTGGTCACTCCGCCCGCCTCTGTGGTGTTTCAGGGCTTTGGCGCGGACAGTCTCGATTTCGAAATTCGCGCTATTCTGCGTGATGTGAACTGGGCGTTGGGTGTGAAATCCGACATGAACCATGCCATCGCCAAACGTTTTGTCGAAGAAGGCATCGAGATTCCCTATGCCCAACGTGACATCTGGATTCGCAATCCCGAAGCTTTGAGAGCCGAAAACCCTGTGCCTGAACCAGAATGATTGGCAGGCGCGAATCTCTTTGTGTGAAACAGGGCCTGGTTTTTGATGTGTTCGAATGTTCGCCGCTAAAGGTGGGCAAAACGGCAAAGTGCAATGCAGCCAAGCAAGGCAGAATTGACAAACCACGACAACAAAAGTGAACTTGGATGGCGGGTGAGGTTTGGAATGTTCGCAGTGTTTTGCACAGCAGGATGTCAACTGCACCGTTAAGACAGTTGAAGACTATTTTGGGATGTCGCTGGAAGGATTGTTCGCAACGTGGGCGATCATCATAGTCCGATGCGATTGAAACCCGCGTACAATTCTGTTCAAGATTGTGCATGACGCTCGTAGTGTTCTCAAACAATCGTGCCAAAGCGACAAGTGGCAAAGGCTCCGGTATGCACTGCAACGTTTGACCTTCAGAGCGACCCAAAGCGCCAGGGCTACAATCTATGGCCGCAACGGATCATGGATTTGACCGCCACTAACTTGCGACAGGGCGCAAAGAACTTGGCGGTCAGGCCAATTGAGCCTCAATTTGCGATCGAACGGAACACAGCGTCAATTCGACCTTGCAAACAGACCCATGATGGGTCAAACACCGCTCGCACGGAGAGGTGGCCGAGTGGTCGAAGGCGCACGCCTGGAAAGTGTGTAGGCGGGAGACCGTCTCCAGGGTTCGAATCCCTGTCTCTCCGCCACTTGCCCCCGCGAAAGCGTTCTCCCGATCCGGCTGCGGCCGGATTTTCCGTTGTTTTCGAGGGTTATGCAATTTTGGCTGTTCACCGCACCTGGGTCAGGATGCCCCAAGGTGTTCTCTGCGGGCCGATATTCTCCGGACCTGTTGCCTACGTCAGTTTGGTGAGTTTTTCCGAAGGCATTGAAAAGACAAGAAAAAGAGTGCGACCAGAAATGCTTCCGATCTTGGTCCCATCTGTTCAAGTGGTACTGGGATCGAACCGCTTACGGGGATCGAGCAACTTGCGCACGGAGCCACCTAAAGCATTGATAGGGTTAATCTTCCTGCTCAATGAGCGCTGATAACTGTGTAACGAAATGGGCGTTCACGCGTTCGATTGCCTCGGGGACAGAAAATTGGAAATGCTCGTCGAGATCGTCACCAGAGATCGCAAGTGGCGGTGGTAGTGAAAGAAGGCCGTAGTAGAAGATGACGTGAGCATTGCTCGTCTCCGACGAGAGCCCGATCCCGCGGCCGTAATCGGTGAGAAGCATCTGGG
>JBGCDD010000005.1:0-57222 GCA_045105075.1 Sedimentitalea sp.
TAAAGGCGGTATCGGGCGCAGCGCCCCCTGCCCTGTTATCGGCAGCCGTTCGCTTTTGGCGGCATTTGATGAATAAGGATTTTGGGCCGGTCTCACCACCGCGCGTTCAACAAAAAGACTGGTGAGCCGCAGACACTTTCACTGCGCAACATAAATCAAGCGGTCATCAACAAGGCGCGTTTAAGCCAGCTGACGCTTGCAATCTGGTGAGGCTGCGCAGTCAGGGGGCCAGTCTTGGTGTTGAAAAACCGTGTGGTTTGTCGCTGAGGTTCACGGCCATATCTGATCCCCAAAGCCGCATGTCACAGAGCGCTTTGGGTTTCTTGCCGGTACCATTCGCCCTGTCGGTCGCGCAGCCTGTCCCAGGACGCTTTTGACGACAGACCTTTCAAATACCCGCCCAGTTGGTCGGACGCGAGACATGGCACATAGTCTGGATCGTAATAGGGCGTTTCATCCGCAGGGACGTCACGCACGACCAGCCCCGGTATGCCACGTGCGATGCCCTCAAGGATCGCCGTGGATGTCAATGAAACGGACAAAAAGACCATGTTGGGCAATCGCAACTTGTTGGCATGCACATTGCTGAACTGTAAATCGGCAGGATCTGACGCGCGCTTTGCGATCCAATCCCGTGTTTCCCAAACCGATTTGTGTTTGACCACCGCTTTGACATCCGCATTTTGAAGGGTATCAAGCGTTTTGGTCCAGGTCGTCTTATGGCCGCCATATTGTATCAAAGGCACGCGTCGCAGAAAATGCGCACCCGCAAACAGAACCACATGCAGTGGCTGATCTTCGTCAAAGGCAGGGATCGGCGGCGTTTCGGGAAGAATGGCTTGGGGATCTATGCCCACTTTGTCGGGGCCGAAATCCTTGGCCCAATGCGCCGCGGTGCTGCGCACAGCCATCGTAACCTTGGCCACGTTTTTGGGATCATGCGCCCCCATGTGCACGACATTTGCGGAATGTGGCCAGATATGTATTTGACCGCCCTGCCGCACAACCTCGGCCGCAAGCAAGCCCCCCTCTAGCGAGGCATGATCAGCCACATGGGCGGTTTGAACCGATTTGCCCGCCATTTCAGAGCGATACCAATCCGCAACCCGCTGTGTCAGCGGACCAAGAAGATCCATAAAGGCTTGCTCGAGCGTGATCGCGCCGTGCGGGACGGTGTAGGTTTGCAACCCCTCGCACACCGGACCTTTGACAAGCTTGATATCGAAACGACACAGCTTGCGGCGGAATCTGGGCGTCATCACCCGCGAGATCAGACCAGGTTTTTCAACCCGCTTCGCCTTGGTTTGGGTTGCGACCAGATCAGATCTACGCACCGCATTCTTGCACAGAACTGATGTGTGATCTTGATCGCGAAAATACCGCGGATAACCTTTGCGAAGCCACCGATCCGACAATTCAAACGACAGCTTTGACTGGTCCGGGTCCTCGCGGATAAGCAAAAAGACCGGGATGTGCTGGCGGCGCAATTCATGGGCCAGATAGAGAGGTTCCGCGTGGTTTGCATTCCACGAATTCAGCGCAATGAACGAGGGGGAAGGAACTTCAACCGCAATGATCTGATCTGGCGAGCGTTGCGCATACAGCCGGGCAAGATGGCGGATCGGGACCAGCGAGGTCAGTTCCGAAAAAACCGGATGAAACCAGGCATGGCGCAAACCGCTGACTGAAACGCCGATTTGATCGACCCGATGGGTTGCGATCTTTTGTGCGACGCGCGCGCCGCCACGTTGAAGCAGGCGCTGTGCCTTATGCGTTGGGAACGCGCCAAGTCTTTCGTCAAATGCGCTCTTTATGTCCCGATCGATCTCTTCAGGGCCGATCACCTTTATGCTGTCTGGCAATTCTTCGCGTTTGCCCACCGCAATATCAAACATCGAATTCGACGCCGAGATCCACTCCAGCACTTTGGTTTCATCAATTCCCATAGCGCTGGATTACTCAATCATATCAAAACGAAGCGCCGTGCCCCGTGTCAAAGCAACCTTGGTCCGCCGCCCCAGAACCTCATCATAATGCTTGGGCGCCAATCCAAAGCCGGGGCGAATGGAGCGCACATTTTCGGCGCTCAGCGCTCCGCCTGCGGGAATATCCTCAACCACATAAAGCGACCGGCGGAATTGAATGTTGCCGATCTCGCTGGACTTCAGCCCATAATCAACCCGGCCCACAGCCTGCCAGGCTGTGCGCGTGCTTTGAACCAGCTGTGCCAGCTCGGTCGGTTCCAGCGAAAAACTGTCATCGGGGCCACCGCCCTTGCGATCAAGGGTGACATGTTTTTCGATCGCGACAGCCCCAAGCCCGACGGCGGCGATTGCGGCGGTGTTATCAAGGGTGTGATCGGACAAACCCGTCATCACACCAAACCGGGTCGCCATATCGCTCATTGTCGCCAGGTTGTAATCCGAAGCCGGAGCCGGATAGCCGGAGACACAGTGCAACAGCACCACCTCTTTGGCCCCCGCATCGCGCGCCGTATGCAAAGCTTCGCCAATCTCGGTGTCATTGGCCATTCCGGTCGACATGATCATCGGTTTTCCGGTTTTGGCGACACGGCGGATCAGCGCCAGATCAACCAACTCGAACGATGCAATCTTGAACGCCGGCGCGCCGAGCTCTTCGAGCAAATCAACGGCTGTGTGATCAAACGGGGACGAAAACATCGTGATGTCCAAGGCACGGGCTTTGTCAAAAAGCGCGGCGTGCCAATCCCAGGGTGTGTGTGCCCAGTCGTAAAGATCATAGAGCCGTTTGCCGTCCCAAAGTCCGCCTTTGATCATGAATTCAGGTCCATGATGGTCGATGGTGATTGTGTCCGGGCGATAGGTCTGGATCTTGATCGCATCTGCCCCAGCGGCTTTGGCGGCGTCCATGATTGCAAAAGCCTGATCAATGTCCCCGTTATGGTTGGCCGAAAGCTCTGCAATCACATAGGGCGGGTGGTGCGGACCAATGGCGCGTCCGTCAATTTCCATTTTGTTGCCTTTCCACACTCTCAGACCAACCGACCGAGACAAATTGCTCAGGGGCGGTCCGCTGATATCCCGCGCGCTCAAAAACCCGCTGAGAGGCTGCGTTTTGGGGGTGCACCGCCGCCGCTATTTTGCGTTTTGGGTGCGCCAACCGCAAGAGCCCCAAAGCCACCCGCCCAAGACCGCGTCCTTGGGCGTGTTGGGCGATCACGATGGACACCTCGCAAGTGTCGCCCTCAGACGCCGGGTCAAGGCGGACAAAGCCCGACGCTTTTCCTGCTGATAGGATGATGTAAAAGGGATCACGCTTGGCCCGGGACATCCGGTTGGCAAACCAGGCTTCATGTTCCGCGAGCTTTGGAACAGTTGGGTTTCGTGCGAACCGGCGTGTCTGAGGTTCGCATTGCCAATCATAGATCAACGCCATGTCATCCATTGTGACGGGGCGCAGCGCAGCACCGTGACGCGCGGCCAGAATGGCGCCGGCCACGCGCGGCGCGCCAAGCCCGTCGCACAACGCCGCGGCTGATTGGCCCATATCCGCGCGCAGATCTGCATCTTCTATAAGCGGCTCGAGTGTTTGCACCAAAGCCGATGCCGACAGATCGCTCAGAACCAGTGCGGCTTTGGCCTTGGCCAGATTGGCGGCATTAAAGGCCTGATTTTCCGCCAGCACGACAATCACCGAAGGCACACCCAGCACGCAGCGTTCCAGGGCCGATGTGCCCCCTGCCCCGACCACAAGATCCGTACTTTGCAAAATGCGCGCCATGTCGGTGCGGTCAAGCAGCAGCCGTGTGGGGGCGCGCATCTTTGCGATCCGCTCGCGTACAGCGCGAATGTGGGGGGCGGCACTGCTCAGGATCACGGTCAGGTCGACATCGGGCCGGGCGTCCAGTGCCTCAAGGCACGCTAGGGTCACGTTGGTCGGATCGACCCCACCCATCGAGATGGCAATACGGCACATCGCCTGTTTGCCGGACCTGTTCTGGCCACGCGCCAGCGCAAATTCGGGGCGCAAAGCGGCATAGTCGGGACCGGTCAGGCAAACGGCACTGGGCGGAACAAGATCTATGTAATCCGACGCGACGCGCCCCGGGCTTGCGTCAATCAGAACATCAACATCACGCGCATCGCTCGCCAGATCATCAAACACGGCCATAAACAGCGCGGATCGGGCTTTGACACGTTTGGTCCAGTCGGCGGTCAGATCATAGTGATCCAGCAAGACCATGTCTGCACCGATGCGCTCCAGCGCCTGAACCGTGGCATCTGCATCCTCGGTTTGGCTGGCCGCGTCATCCAGCGCCAGTGTCAAAAGGTCGAAGCCACGCGCCTGCAACAAGGTTTCGGCCCAGAGCGGCAAAGGGCGGCACAAATAGGTGATCCGGGCGCCGGTGCGCTGTAATTCACAGGCCACAGACATGGTGCGCATGACGTGGCCAAGCCCGATCCGAGCGTTGCCATCTGCGCGCACAAGGACGTGGCCGCTCACGCGGTCGCCTGCACCAGCGTGGCGCGCAAGATTGCCACGACCTCGTCGCGCTGTGGTTCGGTCATGGACGCGAACAACGGAATCGAAATGGCGCGTTCGTAATAGCCCTCGGCGTTGGGGAAATCGCCCTGCGCAAACCCGAACTGGCGATAATAGGGCTGGGTGTGCACCGGGATATAGTGCAGGTTCACGCCCAAACCGGCGGCGCGCAAAGCCTCAAAAACCGCGCGATGCGACAGCGTCAGCGTGTTCAATTGCAGCCGGATCACGTAGAGGTGCCACGCCGATGCGCTGCGCGGATCCTGGCATGGCAAATCCAGCGGCAGATCCTTCAAGGCGGCATCATAAAACGACGCAATGGCACGACGCTGCTCGACATAATCGCCAAGGCGCTGCATCTGGCTGATCCCCAAGGCCGCCTGAATCTCGGTCATGCGATAGTTATAGCCAAGCTCAATCTGCTGATAATACCACGGACCGTCGCTGGGTTGGGTCATCAAGGACGGATCGCGGGTTATCCCGTGCGACGCCGCGCGTGTCATCCGCGCCGCAAGGTCCGCGTCTTGCGTGACCGCGACCCCGCCCTCGGCTGTGGTGACAATCTTGACCGGGTGAAAGCTGAACACTGTGATATCGCTGAAGGCACAGGACCCCACCGGCTGTCCGCCAAATTGCGCGCCAATGGCATGAGACGCATCTTCGATCACACGCACGCCATACTGTCGGGCCAATGTGCCAATCTTCTCCATGTCTGCGCTTTGACCGGTCAGATGCACGGGGATCAGGACCTTGGGCAATGCTCCCGCGGCCTTGGCCTGTTCCAACTTTGTGGCCAGCGCCTCTGGGCACATGTTGAAACTGTTGGGATCGATGTCGACAAAATCAACGCGCGCACCGCAATAAAGGCCGACATTCGCCGAGGCGACAAAGGTGTTGGGCACGGTCCATAGCCAATCCCCGGGCCCAAGGCCCAGAGCCATACAGGCGATGTGCAAAGCCGAAGTCGCACTGTTTGCGGCAACCCCATGTGCCGCGCCTGCGGCTTTGGCGACAAGGGCCTCAAACTCGGGCACACGCGGACCCTGGGTCAGAAAATCAGACGTCAGAACCGCGCGAACAGCAGCAAGGTCATCTTCGGTGATATCCTGACGCCCATAGGGGATCATGGCTTATACTTTTCCAATTTTGCTCGCGTTTTCGGTGATCCACGCCTCAAGTTCGTCCGACTGCATCCATTCGGTGTTTGTGTCCGAGCGATACGAAAACCCCTCGGGCACCGGTTTGCCATCTTTGATACGCGCGGGCGATTTGTCCCATGCGTTGATCGCAGGCAGGATCTTGAAATGCTCGGCATACTCATAGGTAAACGCTGCGTCTTCCTCGCCAATCATCTGCTCGTGCAGCTTCTCGCCCGGGCGGATCCCGACAACCTCTTGTTTGGCGTCCGGTGAAATCACACTGGCGATATCCGTGACCTTCATCGACGGGATTTTGTTCACATAGATTTCGCCGCCCACCATGTCATCAAACGCGTGCCAGACCAGTTCGACCCCTTGTTGCAGTGAGATCATGAAGCGCGTCATGCGGGTGTCTGTAATCGGCAGCGAGTCCCGGTCGCGCATCGACATAAACAGCGGAATGACCGACCCGCGCGAGCCCATGACATTGCCATAGCGCACCACCGAAAACCGGGTGCCATGTTCGCCGGAATAGGCATTGCCCGCCACAAAAAGCTTGTCAGATGCCAGCTTTGACGCACCATAGAGATTGATCGGGCTCGACGCCTTGTCGGTGGACAGCGCCACGACGCTTTTGACATTCTTGTCGATGCAGGCGTCGATCAGGTTCATCGCGCCGTTGACGTTGGTCTTGATGCATTCAAACGGGTTATACTCGGCCGTAGGCACGATCTTGGTGGCGGCTGCGTGCACCACATAGTCAATGCCATCCAGCGCCCGATACAGCCGGTCGCGGTCGCGCACATCGCCGATAAAGAACCGAACCCGCGGATCATCGCCATAGATCTTGGCCATTTCCCACTGCTTCATCTCATCGCGTGAAAAAATGACAATCCGGCTTGGGTCGTATTTTTCGAGCGTGGCAGGCACAAAGGCGTTGCCAAATGACCCGGTACCGCCCGTCACCAGAATGGAGGCGTTCTTCAACATTCGCTCAAGCCTGCTTAACCTCTTTGTTCCCGCGTATATCGACCTTCGCGCCGGTGCGGTCAAGCCATCGCTCCCAGCTTTCCAAGGCCCGGCAAATCGCATAGAAATCCCGAAAATGACAAAGGACGACAATGAAGACGATCGCCATTATCCAAGCGCGCATGTCGAGCACCCGATTTCCGGGCAAGGTGCTTGCGGATCTTGACGGCCTGCCCCTGGTGGTCTTCATGGCGCGGCGGGTGGCGCGATGTGCGCAGCTGGACAACGTGATCCTTGCCACCTCAGACAGGCCCGATGACGACGCGCTGGCGCAAACAGCCATGGCGCATGGTCTGGCGGTGTTTCGCGGCTCTCTTGAGGACGTGCTCGGGCGGTTCGCAATGGTCCAGGCCGAGCACAGCGCCGATGTCATCCTGCGCATGACCGGTGATTGCCCGTTGGCCGATCCGACCGTGATCGGTCAGCTCGTGGCCTTGCGCCATGACCAGAACGCGGACTATGCCAGCAATGTTGCGCCGCGCAGTTATCCGCATGGCCTTGACTGCGAAATCTTCACCGCCCAGGCGCTGGCCCGGGCCCAAGCCAACGCCCGCGATGCCTATGACCGCGAACACGTCACACCCTGGATGCGGTCGCAAGACGCCGGGCTGATACGGGCCAATCTTGCGCAAAGTCGGGATGTTTCCAAAATGCGGCTGACTGTGGATCACCCCGAAGATCTCGAGGTTGTCCGCGCGGTGGTGGCCGGCACCGGGCCTGACGTCGGTTTGGATGACATTACGAATTGGATCGACGCCCATCCCGAAGTCGCTGCGCTCAATAGCGCGCATAAGATCATCTGAGTGCGACACCTGTGGACCGTACTATGGCACCTTGCCTCTGGGCCTTTACGCAAAGCTGAGGCATACCAACAAAGACCAACAAAAAGGCAGCCGGCGTGATGGACGCAAAACCGCGAAGCATTCCCAAGACCCGACTGATCCCAAAGGCGCGCCGGCCAGACATCAAAGGCCCCTTTGAAACGGCTATGGCACTGGGCACCCGCTTTCCCGGAACGCTTGGATACATCGCGCGGCGCAAATTAAAACGCCGCCACTGCCAGCGCGCCCAAGACACGTTCTCCGAGGTTTTGGCGGACACCATGGCCGGCGATCTCTGTCTCGATCTTGGGGCGAATGTTGGTGAATTCACCCGTCGCATGGCTCAAACAGGCGCAGATGTGATCAGCTTCGAGCCCGATCCAGGCGCTTTTTCCGTGCTGGAAAAGACAGTGCATGGCCTGTCCAACGTGACCCTTGTTGCCAAAGCGGCAGGGCATCAGAACGACACATTGATGCTCCATCGGTCGGACAAATGGTCCGCCGAAAACCCCGCAGAACGCACAAAGTCCTCGTCCTTGGTGAACCCGGGCAAATCAGCCGACAACACCAACGCCGTCATGGTCGAGGTCGTGGATATCATAGCCTTCATCGAGACCCTTGATCGCGATATCCGCATCATCAAAATGGACATTGAAGGCGCCGAATGGGCGATCATGAACCGTTTGATTGATCATCCTGTGCTGGACCGGATTGATTGTATTTTCGTGGAAACCCACGAGCGGATTGACCCGGCCAAATACGTGCCAATGTTCGATGCACTGCAAGAGCGCGCCGAGCAGCTGACAAAGCCCTATATCAACCTCTATTGGATTTAGCAGTCTGACCTTAGTGTCGGGCCAAAAGATCGCGGTAAATTGCTGTGATGGCTTCGGCCTCATGCACGAGCTTGTGCTGTGTCACCACCTTTTTGCGCGCCGCGTCACCCATGCTTTGTCTCAGACGCGCATCTCCCATCAATTTGCCGGTCGCCTCAACCAACTGCGCCACGTCTTCCACAGATACCAGAAATCCGGTGTCCCCCGGCACAACCAGATCCTCAAACGCGCCGACGCGGGTGGCGACAACGGGCACGCCGCACGACATGGCTTCCAGCGGCGTCAGGCCAAACCCTTCCCAACGTTGCGGCGCCACGTAGATGTCGGACGCCTGAAACCAGGGCGCGATCGAAAAGCTGGCTTCTTCGGGCAAAAACAACAGCCGATCGCTCAGACCGGCGGCTGCAACTCTGGCCTTTAACCCGTCAACAAACCCCTGATACTGAGGCGTAATACCGCCCATAACAATGCCTTGCGCCCCGGGGTGGTCGGGCAAAAGTTGGATCATGGCATCAACAAACAGGTCGGTGCCCTTTTGCTCGCGCAGCCGGCCAAAACAGCCCACGATCAAGGCATCCGGGTCCAGCCCAAGCTTTTTGCGCAGCGCTTTTTGATCCGGGGCGGGCGCAAATTCTTCCGCATCGACCCCGTGCAGGATGACAGGTGCGGGTGCCTCCAGATAAGAGGCCGCCTTGCCCGAGGCGGCAATGACTGCGTCCATTTTGCGGATCAACCAACGCGAATACCCAGAGCGACTTCGCTGAGCGGCCGAGGTGAACACGAATTTAAAGCGCTTGCGAAACACCCAACTCAGGATCAGACCGATCAACATCTCGATGTTGCGGCGTGCATGCCAGATGCGAAAACCGGATGGACCAGAGCGCGACAGAAACGGCAATTTTGACAGCGGAAACTGTGGAATATCCTCAGGCAAAACCGGCCCGGTCGTGGCAATTGAGATTTGTTGTGCTTGCACCGGAACCAAACGAATAACGGTCGAGGTCACGCCGGAATACCGCCGTTTCAGATTGGGGGCGATCACGTCGATTTTGGCGGGGTCAACTTGCATCTCTGGGTCCTGGTCCTGAGAAGGATGCCGGCTTCTTAGTCAAGGATGGGCCTGGGTGCCATCAAATTCCTTATCGGCGTCCGCATAGCCCCTCATCAACTCCGACCAATCCTCGTCGGTCCAGGTGACATTCGCGCCAGCTCGGTTTTGCTTGTGCAAAGATCGTTTCAGACGGTCCAGATTTTGCGCCTTCCAAGGGCCGGGCTTGCGTCGTGCGCACTTGTCAAAGTCAATCAGCCAGGCCTGGTGCGCCGTGTCGATCAGGATATTCCGGCAATTCAGATCCGAATGAAAAACATGGTGGTCGTGCATGCACCGTATGACCGCTCCAACGGTGTTCCAGGTGCCGGACGGCACCATCCCTTCTGCCAAGATCTCTTGGAACGGGCGCGCGCCGGGGATGCGTTCGGTCAGAATGGCCGCGCGGTAAAACACACCCCGGTGCGCGACGAGGGCGGCAATCGGGCGAGGCACCGGCAGGCCATGATTGTGCATCCATCCCAAAAGCTCAAACTCGCGCATCGCGCGGGTTTTTGCGTTTCTGACGCCCAGATAAAGATCGCGGTTCAGCTTTCCTACCAGACCACCGCGCCGGAAATGCCGCAGCACCATATCGTGGCCCCCATAGGTCACAAAATGCGCCTGATTTCGCCCGGGCGAACTGCCGCGGTGGTGATGGTTCTTTTGCACCCAGTCCACATCAAACAGGCGCGGTTCCATCGGCTCCAGAATGTCGGTGTCATACCGAATCACGGAACCCTTGTGGCTCAGGTCCGAATTGGTCCCCATCGGGTGCGCTCCAACAGTCACGATCGTGCCGGGCGACCCTAGGTGAGCGCTATGGGCAGCACAAGGCATCGATCTGAGCGCTTTCACCGCCGCGAAAAAGGTGGGATACTGCGCGCCAGACAAGAAACGGCATCGGTGGGAAAGCAGGCAAGGTTATGACAAAGCCCCGCATCCCGCGATCGCTGCGTGTCTGGCTCTGGATCACGCGCGCCCTGCCCTATCCCATCAAACTGGTGTCCCGTGTTCTGCATGGTCGGATGGGGGCCGCGCCCGAGCGATTTGGTGAGCGCCTCGGTCAGGCCACCCGGCAGGTTGATGGGCCAGTGGTTTGGTTTCATGCGGCTAGCCTGGGCGAGGTTGCACAGATTGCGCCACTGGCCGAGCGGCTGAGCCAGTCGCAACAGGGCCACATCCTTGTCACCACGACAACGCAGGCCGGTGCGGACTGGGTCGCGCGCGCATTGCCCGGCGCGCTTCACCAATTCGCCCCTGTGGATACGCCGTCGGCGGTTTCAGGGTTTCTCGACACCTGGCGCATCACATTTGCAATTTTCATCGAGGGCGATCTGTGGCCCCGTCTGATCCTAGAGCTTCAGCACCGCGAGATCCCGCACGCGCTTCTCAATGCGCGCCATTCGCGCACGCGCCAGCGGTTTGCCAGCGTGTTTGGCGTGCTCCTGTCGGAATTCTCTTTGATAACATGTCGATCTGATCAGGTGGCCGAGGGCATCCGTTCGCTTGGGTTTCCCAATAACCGTTTGCAAGTTTTGCCGGATCTCAGAATTGCGACCGCCAAGCTGCCTTGCGATAGCGACCTTTTGAACGCGGTCGCAACCAAGATCGCCGGTCGTGACGTTTGGCTGGCCGCCTCGACCCATCCCGGCGACGAAGAGGCTGTGCTGAATGCGCACAAACAGGTCCTCGCCGAAGCCCCAAACGCCCTGCTGATCCTTGCCCCGCGCCACCCAAAACGGGGCGCGGCGTTGACCTCAGGCGCACGCGCGCAGGGGTTCACGCTGGCAAGGCGCAGTGTCGGCGATGCGATAACACAGCAAACGCAGATCTATCTTGCCGACACGCTTGGCGAACTGGGCGTGTTCTTTTCTGTCGCACCCATTGCCTTTCTCGGCGGCTCTTTTGGCGACGAGGGCGGGCACAACCCTTATGAGCCTGCCAGTTTCGGCACCGCCATCCTGTCCGGCCCAAAGGTCAAAAACTTTGCCGATGCCTATGCAGATCTGTCCAAAGCCAGCGCGGCCAAGCTGGTGGACGAGCCTTCGGATCTTGGCGCATGTGTCATCACGCTGATGCGCCCGGGGCAGGCAAAATCCATGGGCAACGCCGGGCTGGCATTCATGGAGGTCCGCGAAAACAGCGTGTCGAGCACAGTGGCGCTGATCACAGATCTGCTTGGCAAAGGGGACAGAGTTCTATGATTTTAGTTTGCTTTTTCCATCATCCTTCAGCGCGCTGAACGCCCCGGCAAGATATCCAAGATACTTGGCCCGTTTGCGCCGGTTGAAGATCAGCGGGCTCACCAATTGCAACAGACTGCGCGCAATCACACTGGCCTTGGGGCGCGCCACCTTGTGTTTGATTTGCGCAAAAACCCGACTGCGCGCCAGATGGTAGGCTTTGAAATAGGCAGTTTCCGGCGACCGCAAGGTCGAGTGCCCGTCATTGTGACGCACCACTGCCGCCGGAATATGCATCAACGCACCAACCTTGGCCAGACGCAGCGAAAGATCGTCATCTTCGTAATAAAGAAAGATATTGTCGTCAAAGCCACCAACCCGATCAAAAACGTCTTTTGCAATGAAAATGGCGGCCCCGGAGAGCACCGGCACCTGTGTATCGCTGTCGGGCGGCGGGCCGCTGAGACGCGGCTGCTTGGGCAACAGATTGGATCTGCGTTTGAGCGACACACGCCCCTTCCCGTCAAGCGTGCGCGGATTGAACGCTGCCGCATCCGGATAGGTTTGCACCGCCTTCAACAACGCCTCAAAGCACCCTTTTTCTGCTGTTGCATCCGGGTTGAGAAACATAACAAAAGGCGTCTTTGCCACTGCCGCGCCTTGGTTGCATCCGGCCCCGAAGCCACAATTGACATCGCTTCGCAAAAGATGCGCAGACTGCGCATGCGCAAGAGCCGCCAGCGCCGGATCAGCCTGCGGCGAATTGTCGACAATAACCACGGGCATCCCAGGCGGAAGGCTCGCCAGCATCTGCGGCAACACGGCCATTGAGTTATAGGCCACTGTCACAACAGTGATTTGCGATATTGGATCTGCGCGCGTCATGGCAGGCGTTCTATGCCCCTATCAGGCTTAACGCAAAGCCGTTTGCACACCCGCCCCAGATCTCGTTTGACCTCTGTGCCATGCGCCACTACCCTCAGGTTTGTTTGTTTTTCCATTGAAAATGTCCTGTTTCGGAGTGCGAATTGCAACACGCCACAGGTTATCACCGTACGCCGCATGGACGGCTATGCCCAATCCGTGACAATCAGGTTCTGAGAGCCGAGAAATATGCGATTCACGTCCTCTGATCCCAAGTCGCCGCGCGTTGCCCGCAGACACCGGCGCATCCGCCGTTTTTTGCGCCGGTTTATTCCGCACAGTCTCTATGGGCTCTCGGCTGCGGTCTTGATCGTGCCAATCACCCTGGTTCAGCTGATTGTGTCGATCAGCTTTGTACAGCGCGTCTATGAAGACATCACACGCCAGATGACGCGCAATATGGTTTTTGAGATCAATCTGCTGCAGGACAGCTTTTTAGCCGGGCAAGACATTGCCCGGTATCGCGAGGCTTTGGCGCTTGAGGTCGAAATCGGCACTGGGCCGAGTCAGGAGCGGCGCGCCTTTTTCGACATTGCCGGTGCCACAATCATCAAAACCCTGCATGAACAGGTGCCGTCTTTGAAGGTGGTTGATCTGGTGACGCATCGCCGGCAAGTGCATCTGAGCCTGCAAACCGATCGTGGCGATCTGCATGTTTCATTCCATCGCAATCGGGTGACCGTGGTGAACCCCCACCAGCTTTTGGTGTTGATCGTTTTTATTTCGGTGCTGATGACCATTTTGGCCTTTGTGTTTTTGCGCAAACAACTGCGCCCGGTGCGCCAGCTGGCGCAGGCTGCCGAAGCTTTTGGACGCGGCGAACATCGTGCCTATGCGCCCGGTGGTCCCGATGAGATTCGCGCCGCAGGTGAAGCATTTCTGAGCATGCGCGAGCGCATCATCCAGCACCAGGAGCAACGGACCTTGCTGCTGAGCGGTGTGAGCCACGATCTGCGCACACCGCTCACGCGTTTGCGTCTTGGTATGTCCCTGAATGAGCACATGATGGACGACCCCGGCATGATCGCGGATCTGGATGAGATGGAGCATCTCATCGATTCCTTCCTGGATTTCGTGCGATCCGATACCGGCGAGGATCCGGAGCCAACCGATCTCGTCGAAATGGTGCGCCACACGGTGGAAAAAACGGTGCGCGGGGGCGGTGCCGTGAGCATCGGAACCTTGCCACCCACGCCGCAAATTCTATCGATCAAGCGCTTGGCTCTTGGCCGGGCTTTGGACAATCTTGTGGGCAATGCGTTGCGCTATGCCAATCGGGCGGTGGTGTCTTTGGAGGTAAAAGAGGATCTTGTGTGCCTCATCGTGGAAGACGATGGCCCGGGGATCCCGCAACATTTGCGCCACGAAGCACTAAAGCCGTTTTCGCGGCTCGATCCGTCGCGCAATCAGGACAAAGGCGGGGGGCTAGGGCTCGGCCTTGCCATCACAATGGACATCGTTCTGTCCCATGGCGGCGCGCTGACACTTGACGAAAGCACCGCCCACGGTGGGCTATTGGCGCGGATAGAATTGCCAATGGCCGTCGATTTTCAGAGCTAAACCGCGCGCCCTTACAGCCAGCCAAGGATCACCGCGCGGCTTGACCCAATCGACGGTCTTGTTGTGCCTGCACGATTTATCCGCTTAAACGAACGTGGCAACATTTGGGTTTTGGATATCGGGTTCTCAAGATGAAGATAGCGTTTTATGCGCAGCATTTGACAGAGCGCGGAACGGCGATCGCAACCTATGATTATGCGCGGCACAACCATGAATTGCTCGGGAATGAAACGCTGGTTCTCTACAATCAGGATTTCCCGGAAAACAACCCGGAGGTTGTTGAAAAATACAAAGCCGCCTTTGAGCTGATCCCGTGTCGCGGTTTCGCCGAGGCCGAGCAGCACGCGCGTCATGAAAACTGTGATTTGATGTATCTCCAGAAGGGCGGCAAGCGCGATGGGCTGGTTTCCGACGTCGTGCCAACGATGGTGCATTCGGTCTTTGCCGCAACCGTTCGCCAGCTTCACGGCGCCTCCTACGCCTATGTCTCGGAATGGTTGTCGGACATATGCGCGCGCAAAACCGTGCCTTGGGTGCCCCATATGATCAGTATCGCCGAAACCGACGATACGATGCGCGGCGATCTTGGTATCCCGGACGATGCGCGGGTCTTTGGTTGCTATGGCGGACGCACGAGCTTTGACATCGCCTTTGTGCGCCAACAGGTCATCCCGCGGGTTCTTGAGACCTGCCCTGACGTCTACTTTTTGTTCATGAACATCGAAAAGTTCATTGACCATCCGCGTGTCATTTTCCGCCCTGCGGTCGTGGATCTTGACGAAAAAACCGCGTTCATAAATGCCTGTGATGCAATGCTGCATGCCCGCCAGCGCGGCGAAACCTTTGGTTTGGCGATTGGCGAGTTTTCCTTGCGCGACAAGCCTGTGCTGACGTTCGGACGGTCCAAGGAAAATGCGCATTTGGCGGTGCTGGGCGAAACCGCACTGGTGTATCGCACCGCCGAGGATCTTTACACGTTGATCGCCGGTTTTGACCGTTCTGCCCCATCCGCCGCCGAGCCATATCGGCGTTTGTTCGCGCCCGCGCCGGTCATGCAAAAGTTTCACGACAACCTGATCAAACCTGCCATGCTTGGCGATCCGGACGGGGCCCGCAAACGGCTGGGCCTGAGGCGATGGGATCCGACTCTTTTGGCCAGACCGAAGATCAAGAAACTGCTGAACCAACTCTGACCCATCGCCGGGCAAGATCACGGTGTCCTAGGGCGCGCCAAAATTTGGCGGCGCCGGGCGCCAACGGCGGTGCATCCAGATCCATTGCTCCGGGTGCGCGTTTACCTGCACCTCAAGGTCATCGTTAAGCGCTTGGGTCATTTCTTCTGCGCTGCCCTTTGGGATCTCGCGGCCAACAATCAAATCAAACCCAAGATCCGGGCGCCGAATCCCGTAAACCGGGATCACCAAGGCGTCGAATTTCAGCGCCAGTTCGGCCGCCGACAAAGCGGTCAAAGCCGGTTCGCCCATGAAATTCAAAGGCGCACCATGTGCCATATACTGGTCCAAAACGATGCCCAGCATGCCGCCCTTGCGCAAAAAACGCAGCATGCCCCCCATCCCTGAGCGGGTCTTTGGAAACATCGGCTTGCCGATCTTTTCGATCGCGCGCACGTAGTGCTCGTTAAAGTGGCGATTGGCCATGGGTTTATAGAGCCCGCCCACCGGATACCCGCGCAACAGCAGCGCGATGCGCACAGCGTCGTAATTTCCAATATGCCCGGTCACAAGCAACACCGGACGCCCTTGTTGTTTTGCATTTTCCAAAGCCGGAACACCGGGGCCCGTGAGGTCTTCGCCCTTGACGCGGGCCAAGAGCTCATCGGGCGAATAGATCTCGATAAACGTGCGGCCGACATTCTCGGGCACCTCGCGCTCCAGACGCTTGACCTCGCTCATCGGCAGTTCGGGAAGGACTGTGGTCAGGTTATCGCGGATCCGGCGGCGCCATCCGGCAACCGGGGCAATCACCCCCGAGGCCAACCGCGCGGCAAATTGCAGGCGCAGGCGCCACGGCAAGCGCCGCATGATCCCCAACAAGACCCGGAAAATAAAGTTGCTGAGCCAGTCCGTCACCCTTTTTCGCTTTGATCTCAAGCGCGGCGGAGTTGCTGTGTTTGGCTTATCGGTCACGACGTGTGGGTTCCAAACTTTCCCTGACCTTTGGCAGATCCATTAAGACGAAGGCTGTCGGACCAAGTTAATCACCTATCCGGGCAAAGCAAGCAAGGCATCTTCCAACAAGACCTGCGGCCGCCGAAAAACCCCGCAAAACCGACCATGTTGACAGCCCGGTGGCGTCCGCTAAAACCAAGACGACCATGTCGATGGCACGTTGGCCCATGCTTTGGGGGATTTCGGCGCGTTGGCCCTGCAATCACTGGAGACATGCAAAACATGCGGGTTTTTGACTGCTTTCCCCTCTTCAACGAGGTCGACCTCCTGGAACTTCGGCTGAACGAGCTGTGGGACGTTGTCGACTTTTTTGTGATTGTTGAAGCCAGGAAAACCTTCACGGACAATCCCAAAACGCTTTGCCTGACGGAAAACAACGACCGGTTTGCCAAATACATGGACAAGATCCGATACGTGGTTTTGGACGTGTTTCCCGAAGGGCTCGGCAATTGGGGACGCGAAGAATACCAGCGCAATTACATCATCGAAGGGTTGTCAGATATCGCACCGGACGACATCCTCATTCTGTCAGATCTCGATGAGATTCCGCGCGCAGAGGCCGTTGCAAACGTTGTCGCAGGTGGCATCAGGCCAAGCGAGGTCTATTGTTTTTCCCTTGAGTGCTACTCCTTTTATCTCAACCTCAGGGTGAACAAGCGCTGGGAACGCCAAGGGCCACGAATGATCCGCGCCGGCGATCTGAATGATTTTCAATCCCTGCGCCGCGTTCTGGCCCCCGCCAAAGGGCTGGGCCGGAACGTGATGCGCCAAATCAAGTCAAGCCGCCAGATGAAACGATGGGTGCGGCGCATCATGGTACATGACGGGGGCTGGCATCTGACCTGGATGGGGGGCAATGCGGCGGTCGCGCTCAAGGGCAGCTCGATCGCTGAGCATTCCCATATGCCAAAGGGCGAAAAAACCGTGGATTGGGCCGATACCCGGATGAAATCCGTGTTGGATGACAACAGCCTTTATGAGCTGGTTGACGCCGAAAAACATATGCCCGATTTTGTGCGCAAGCGCCCGGACTTGTTCGAAAAATACATCTTGCGATGACCGTTTGCATCGGCGCGCGGATGCGAAGTAGTCGGGCCTCTTTCAGCCAGACAGATAGGACTGTTCCTGCTCAAGGTTGATCCCGGGGCCGGGGTTGTCAGCGTTAGAGCGACATTTGGGCGCCATAGCGCAGCGCACGAAACGGCGCGCCATCAGCTCCTTTGACCCAATGTCTTTCGCAAAATCCAATAGACGCCCGATTTCAGGCGGCAAAGGCGCCCCATCATGGCTAAAAGAGGCCATGTTGTTTGATTTGCCTGACCACGATACGCTCTACCAAGCCTTGCTGGGCCGCAATCCGGTCTATGATGGACAAGCGTATGTTGGCGTTGCAACCACCGGCGTGTTTTGTCGGCTGACCTGCCCGGCGCGCAAACCGAAATCCGAAAACTGCACGTTCTATGGGACGGTCGGTGCCTGTATTCAGGCGGGGTATCGCCCTTGCAAACGCTGCACCCCAATGGCGGTCTCGGCGGCGGCGGACCCGGCGATTGGCGCCCTGCTTGCCGCTTTGGACGCAAAACCCGATCACCGCTGGTCAGAGGCTGACATTGAACAGATGGGCTTTGATCTATCGACCATTCGGCGCAGTTTCAAACGCCAGTTTGGCATGACCTTCCTTGAAATGGCCCGCCAAAGACGGTTGCGGGACGGTTTTGTGACGATGGCGAGCGGCGGCAAGGTGATCGAGGCGCAGCTGGCCGCGCAGTTTTCGTCGCCCAGTGCCTTTCGCGCCGCCTTTGCCCGGTTGCTGGGCCGCGCGCCGGGATCACTTGCTAACGCGCCGCTGCTTTTTGCCGACTGGATCGACACGCCGCTGGGTGACATGATCTGCGTCAGCAGCCGTTCGCAGGTGTTTTTGCTCGAATTCATGGAGCGTAAATCGCTCAAGGCTGAACTGGCCCGGCTGGACAGATCCGTCAAAGGTCAGCTTGGAATCGGTAAAACCGACCCGGCCGCGCAAATCAGGTCGGAACTTGGCGCGTTCTTTGCGGCACGTTCGGCGCAATTTTCCACGCCGCTGGCCTATGGCGGCTCGGCGTTTGCGCGCCGGGTTTGGGATGAATTGCGCCAGATTCCAGCGGGCGAGACACGCACCTATTCCCAGATTGCCCATCGCATTGGCCGGCCAACCGCCACACGGGCCGTGGCACAGGCCAACGGCGCCAATCAGATCGCGCTGGTGGTGCCTTGTCATCGGGTGATTGGCGCGGATGGATCGCTGACCGGCTATGGCGGCGGGCTGTGGCGCAAACAAAAACTGCTCGAAATCGAACGGACCTTCAAACACTCCAAACTGGAAAGCACCTGATATGACCCAATCCGAAAAAGCCGCCCTTTTTAAATCGTTGCACGTAAAGGGCGATCCGCTGATCCTTTACAACATCTGGGACGCCGGAAGCGCCAAAAAGATTGCCAAAGAGGGTGCAAAAGCCATCGCCACGGGCAGTTGGTCGGTGGCCAGCGCGCAAGGGTTTGAGGATGGCGAACAGATCCCGATGGCATTTGTTTTGCAGATCATCGAACGCATCGCGCGCACCGTTGATGTTCCGGTCAGTCTGGATTTTGAAGGCGCTTACGCGGACGATCCGCAGCAGATCGCCAAGCATATCGCGCACGTTATCAAAACCGGCGCGGTTGGCATCAACTTCGAAGATCGCCATGTGCAAGCCGACGGTCTTTTTGCGATCCAAACACAAGCCGAGCGGATCAAAGCCATCCGTCAAGCCGCAGATGACGCCGGTATCGCGCTGTTCATCAACGCGCGCACGGACGTGTTTTTGAAAGCTGATCCCGCCACCCATAAGGACTGGATCGAAACCGCGCTGGAACGTGAAGCGGCTTATGGCGAGGCCGGCGCTGACGGGTTTTTCGTGCCGGGCTTGAGTGACCCGGCCCATATCGAACACCTTGTTGGCAAGGTGAACCTGCCGCTGAATGTGATGATGATGGGGCCGACGCCCTCGGCCAAGGACATGGCCGCACTGGGTGTGTCACGCATCAGCCACGGCCCCTCGCCCTATCGCCATGCGCTGAAAGATCTCAGCGCGCGCTATTGCGCCATGACCTAGGCCGCCGGCAAACAGGATCACCCATCCATCACCGATTTGGGGAAATAGAACGACACGGTCCAGTTTGGCATGTCGACGATTTCACTGATGCGCAGATCCCCGCAGACCGAGCACAACATATAAGCCTCGGTCGCGGACATGCCGGTGGTGGCGCAAATCCAGTCGATCATGCCCGACACCGCGTCGCGCGCAGCCTGCATCAGGTCGGGCCCAATGCCGGTGGTGGCCTGATAGCCCGCGCCGTCCAGATGCCGGGTGACCGGGCCGTCGGTTTCAAAGCGCGGAAAGCGGTATTGCGCGTCCTTGATCAGCTCGATCCGGGTGGACACGATCATCGGGCTTTCAATCGCCGTGCCGCAAATTTCACCGTCGCCCTGTGCTGCATGGGTGTCGCCCAGCGACAGCAACCCACCGGCCACTTCCACGGGCAAATAGAGCGTTGTTCCAACGGCGTTGTCACGAATATCGAGGTTGCCGCCCACCCGGCGCGGCGGCACAACCGAGTGATTTCCCGCCTCTGCCAAAGCCAGCCCAATGGTGCCGACAAAGGGTTTCAAAGGCACTTTGCCGCCGGGCCCATAAAGTGCGGGCGCCATCGACACTGTGTCGTATTTCCAGATGTGCAATGCCGGATCGGGGAATTGATCGGCCAGCAAGCCAAAGCCCGGTATATTGGCCGTCCACCCCCAGCCAGCGGGTTTGAAATCCAGAAACGTGATGGCCACAGCATCGCCGGGTTCGGCACCCTCAATAAACATCGGTCCGCTGACCGGGTTGATGCTGTCAAAGGACAACTCTGACAGATCCCCAACGGTCGAACCTGCGTTGAGCTGGCCGCCCGAGCTGTCGATGGTTTCAATTTCGACGGTTTGACCGGGCGTGATGCTCAGCACCGGCTCGATTGCATTGTCCCAACCAAAATGGTGTTGATGTTGGTGAATGGTGTGATTGCAGGGCATCCCGTTGTCCTTTTACTTTTTCAAAACCAGATCTTCGATCTCGCGGTCGCCCATGATGCCCAGTGGGCGCAGGGCCATGGTTAGCACGATCACCGTGCCCAATGTGATACCAGACAGGCCCAGGACTTCGGGCAGGTCAATGCCAATCACCGTTGGTCCAGTTTCGAGCCAGCGCACAACCTCAAGGCCGAACGAAATCAGGAACGTGCCCAAAACGGCGCCGGTTACAGTGCGCATGCCGCCAAGGATCAACATCGCAAGGGTCAGGAACACGTGATTAAAGTAAAACGGCCGGGCGCTGATTGTGCCAAGGTAAAACGCATAGGCGATCCCGGCGATGGCCAACACCAACCCGGACAGCACCCAAGCAATCAGGCGCACACGAAACACATTGACCCCCATCGCTGCCGCGCCCACCTCGTCATCGGCACTGGCACGCAGCTGGATGCCCCAACGGCTTTCGCGAAACCCGCGCACCGCAATCACCACCACCACCGACAGCACCACGATCGAAGTCAGCGAAAACACCTGCGGAATGCCGAAAAACGCCTGATTGCCTTTGAAAATATCGGTGCGAAACAGAAAGATCGAATGTACGATCACCAGCACCGCCAGCGAGGCAATGGTCGCACCGGTCGCGGTCATACGCACGATCAACAGCCCGGTCAGAAAGGCAAAAACCCCGGTAATGACAACGGCAATCAGCGCCGAAGGCACCGGGTGCAGCGCAAAAGCATTGAGCCCCCAGGGCGCCTCGGGCAAGGCGATGGCCTTCATCGCCACCGGTGTCACACAGATTGCGGCCGCATAAGCACCGATGCCCATAAAGGCGCTGTGGCTCAGGTTTGTGATGCGCGCATTGCCCATGAACACTTGCAATCCCAGCACCACCAGCAGGTTCACGTAAGCACCGTAAACCAGCCGCAGCTGATAGCGCGAACCATACCAACTGGCCGCCACCGCAATGGCAATCAGCACCACGGCCAGCATCGCAGCCCCGACCAGCCCGCGCTTTTGACTGCGCGACAGGGTCATAGCTTGTCACCCTTTTCAACGGCCGGGCTGAGGATGCCGTTGGGGCGCCACACCAGCACAAGCGCGATGATGGCGAACACAAAAGCGTCTTTCATGCCGCCATATTCCTGTGGCAACAGCACCAGCATGCCAACCTCGACCGCCCCCAGCAAAAAGCCGCCCAGCACCGCGCCGGGCAAGCTGCCAAAGCCGCCGACCACGCAGGCCACAAACGCTTTCAGAACCGGATTGAACCCCAGATGCGGATCAACCGAGCCGCGGCGCGCCATGATGAAAATGCACGCCAGCCCGGCCAGCAATCCTGACACCATGAACGCCATGGCAAAGACGCGGTTGGCTTTGATGCCCATCAGCCGCACCATTTCGAAATCAAGCGAGGCCGCGCGCATCGCCAGCCCCAGCGTGGTGCGCCGCAAAAACAGCATCAGCGCGATAATCACCACCACCGTCGTCACCGATTCAAACACCTGAAGCGAAGACACCCGGATGCCAAACATCTGCATCGGCCAATCAAGGAAATAGAGCGATGTGACCGCAATGGGCCGGGGCGAGACCAGCAACAAGAACAGGTTTTGCAATATGATCGACACGCCAAACGCGGTCAGCAAGCCGGTTGTCGGATCAGCGTATCGCACCGGCCGAAAGGCCACCCGCTCCAGCGTGAGAGAGGCCAAAACAGCCGCCACCACCGCGCCCAAAATGATGATCAAAGGGTTGGCTGTGACCAGCGCGGCAAAGGCCACCATGGTGTAGCCGCCCACCGCGATCACTTCGCCATGGGCAAAATTCACCAGTCCCATGATCGAAAACACAATCGCCAAACCCAGCGCCAACAGCGCGTATTCTGCGCCAAAGGCCAGCGCGTTCATGGTCTGCTGTGCGGCATATTCCATCTCAGGCAATTCCCGTCAGTTCGGCCATCAGCGCATCGCTTTGGCCCAGTGTTTCGCCGGTGCCTTCGGCGTGGATTCGACCGTTGTTCATCAGATAGGCATAGTCCGACAGGCGCAGCGCCTGGGCCGCGTTTTGCTCGACCAGCAGGATCGTCATGCCTTGCGCCTTAAGGGTTTGGATCATGGCAAAGATCTGCGCCACAATCATCGGAGCCAGGCCAAGGCTGGGTTCGTCCAACAGCAGGATTTTTGGCTTTGACATCAGCGCGCGCGCAATCGCGAGCATTTGCTGCTCGCCGCCCGATAGGGTGCCAGCGGGCTGTGCGCGCCGTTCGCCAAGAATGGGAAAGGTGTCAAACCAGCTGGCGATTTCGCCCTTTACGGCCCCCGCATCGGCGCGAATGGCGCCACCCAGGATCAGGTTTTCCTCGACGCTCAGGTTCGAGAATACCCGCCGCCCCTCGGGCGAGACAGAAACACCGCTGCGCACCCGCGCCTCGACGCTTTGGGCGGCCAGATCCGCGCCCTCAAGCTGGATCACTCCGGTGCAGGTCGCCACACCGCAAATCGCAGAGATGGTCGAGGTTTTGCCCGCCCCGTTGGGCCCCAAAAGAGCGACGCATTGGCCCTGCCCGACGCGCAGCGAAATGCCGTGCACCGCTTGGATGGGGCCGTGAAAGACCTTGAGATTGTCGATTTTCAACATGAGTTTATCAGCAGGCGGGGCCCCTAAGACCCCGCCCCTGTTGACCTATTTCCAGTCCATCGGTGTGTTGGCCGGCACCACATTGGAAATCAGCACGCGCTTGCCGCCTGCAAAGCCGATCACCGGGATGGTGCGCTGCGCATATGTGCCCGTGTCCTTGAACGAAATGCTGTCGACCGACATCACCGGAATGCTGTCAGCGGCGCGGATCGTGTCGGCAATGGTGGCCGGATCTGTGCTGCCCGACCGTTCCACCGCCCAGGCCACGGCCTTGACCGTGTCCGCGCCAGTGGCCGGGAACAGGCCCGGCACGTCGATACCCAAGCCTTTGCAATCAGCCATGAACTTGACCACAGCGCTGTCGGCATGGCTGGGCGCCAGCGTGGCAAAGAACACCTTGTCCAAAAGCGTCGGATCATCGGTGCCAATGGCATCAAGCGACGGGTCATCAAACCCGTCCGAACCCACAACCCATGCATCAATTCCGGCGCTGCGCAACTGGCGCACCAGCACGCCCACGTCCGGCATGATCGACGAGATGTAAACCGCGTCCACAGTTTCGCCCAGCGCTTTCATCTCGGCGATCTGGGGCGACCAGTCCGAGGTGCCAAAGCTGAAGTTCAGCTTGCTCAGCACCTTGCCGCCGCCCGCCTCAACCACGTCGCCAAACCAAAGCGGCGTTTTGGCCGACCAGCTGCCGCCCTCGTCAGAGGTCATCAAAACCACGTTCTTGACGCCTTTTTCCAAGGCATAATTCGCGGCAGCCGTTGCGGTGAACGGATCGGGCGACACGCCGGTGAAAAAGTTGTTCACGATGCCCGCGTGCATTTCAACCTGGGTCGATTGCGGCTGAAAGATCGACACGCCGTAACTTTGCGCCACTTGCGCCACCGGGATCATGGTGTCGGAAAACGGGATTGTGCCCAGCATCACAGCGCCTTCATCCAGGAACTTTTGCGCCAGCGAGATCGCGGTTTGGGTGTCGGACCCGGAATCCTGCACCAGAATTTCCAGCTTCATACCGTTCACGCCGCCCTCGGCGTTGATCATCTCGGCCATACAGCGCGCGCCTTGCCATTCCGCGTAAGGCGCATAGTCGCCGGTCATCGGCACGCCCATGCCAATTTTGATCGTGTCTTCGGCCAAAGCCGGGGCCGCAAGAGCCATCGCGCTCAGGGTTGTCATCAGGATCTTTTTCATGGTCACTCTCCAGTGTTGGTTGTCATGCGGTGGTGTCGTGGTCTTGGCCCAGATAGGCCTCGATAACTTTGGGGTTTTTGACGATCGCCTCGGGTGGTCCCTGGGCCAGAACTTCGCCCATGTTCAGCACCGTGATCTGGTCACACAGGGTCATGATGAATTTCAGATCGTGATCGATGACCAGCAGCGCACAATCGGCCTGCGCGCGCACCCATCGCAGCGATTGACCAAGGGCTTGTGTCTCTTGTTCGTTCATCCCGGCGGCGGGTTCATCCAGCATCAAAACGCGCGGGGCCAACGCAAGGGCGCGCACGATCTCAAGGCGGCGCTGATCGCCATAAGCCAGAGCATTGGCCGGCAATGTCAGTTTCGAGCGCAGGCCAAATTCGTCGATGGCCGCCTGCGTCAGCGCGGTGCCCCGCCCCGAATAGCGCGCCACGTCGATGTTTTGCTCGACCGTCAGGCTGGGAAAAATCCTCAGGTTCTGAAAGGTGCGCGCAATGCCGAGGGCCGCGCGTTTGTCGGACTTCAATCCGTTCAAAAGCGCGCCGTCCAGCGCCATGGTGCCGGCAGTGGGCGCCAACAGGCCCGAGATCAGGTTGACCAATGTCGACTTGCCCGCGCCGTTGGGGCCGATCAAACCCCGCACCTGCGATGGATCCAGCGCCATCGTGACATCGTGCACCGCGCGCACCCCGCCGAAGGTTTTGCCAATGCCCGACAGTTCAAGCATTTTTGCGCCCCCCCACCATTTGAACGATGCGCGCCAACCCGCCCGGTGCAAAACGCAAGATCAGGATCATGCCAACGGCGACAATGATGAAACGCGCCTCTTCCATGCCGCGGATGCCCGCCATCGCCTCGGTGGCGAAGGTCAGCACAATGGCGGCAATGATCGGCCCATAGATCGTGGCAGTGCCCCCGATCAACACCATCGACAAGGCAAGGCTGAGGGTGCCGAAGCTGAGCACATCCGGGGCTGCCACGCGCAAATAGATCGCAAAGAAACCACCTGCAATGCCGGGGAAGATCGCGCTGAGCACCAGCGCAAACACCCGCTGGCGCGCCACCGAGATGCCCCGCGCGCGGGCGTAATCTTCGTTGTCGCGCACTGCCAACAACGACTTGCCAAAAGGCGACTTGGTCAGCCACAGCAGGTATACCGTCGACACCGCCAACAGCCCCAAAGCCACGTAGTAATAGCCGAATTTATAGTCGCGGATGAAGCGATAGTCGCCAATTTCAAGCGGTGGAATGCGCACCATGCCGCCGGCTCCGCCAGTGATCTGGCTTTGGCTCAGGATCAATTGCAACACCAATTGGCTGAACGCAAAGGTGACCAGCACCACGTATATCCCCTTTAGCCGCGCCACCGGCAACGCCACGATCATAGCCGCCAGAGCCGCCGTCACACCGCCCAGCGGAATCGCCAGCCAGGGGTTGAGGCCAAAGGTTTTCGCGCCAATCGCAGCCGTATAAACCCCGACCGCGAAAAACGTCAGATGGCCGAAATTGAACAGACCGCCATAACCCAGCGACAGATCCCAGTTCGAGGCGATGATGCCATAGACAAAGGCCAGAATGAATAGATGGCGCGTATAGCTGTCGAGCACGACCGTAGGCACCAACGCCAACACAACCAGAGCAAAGATCAGGGCCAGGGTCACGCGCATCTCAGGCCCTCCCGAACAGGCCGTTGGGCCGCAGGATCAGCACAAAAATCAATCCTGAAAACAACACAAACGGGGTCCAATACAGGCCAAGCGCAAGGATCAAAAACGCCTCGGACAGCCCGATGACAAAGGCCGCACCCACCGTCGCGCCAAGCGAGCCGAGACCGCCAAAAATCACCACGATCATCGCCTTGACCAACGGTTCGACCCCTAGGCTGGGCGTGACAAAGCGCACCCCGGCCAGCAGCACGCCGGTCAACCCTGCAAGGGCCGCGCCGAGGCCAAAAGCCAGCGCAAAGGTCAACGGCACGTTGATGCCCAACAACGCGGCTGCGTCCTGATTTTGGCCGACGGCACGCAGGCTGCGCCCGGTGGCCGTGCGGGTGGCAAAACCCCAAAGCCCGAGCAGGATCAGCGGCGCGATCACCACGATCAGAGCCTCATGCGCCGAAATCACCGAGCCAAAAATCGACACGTCGCCTTCGACCATGCGTGGCAGTTGTTTTAACCGCGCGCCCCAGATGATCTGGGCGGATTTCTCCAGAATGATCATCGCCGCCAGCGTGGTCATCACCGTGATCAACAGCATGTTCGGCTTGCCATAAAACGGGCGCACCAGCAGGTATTCGATGATCACGCCCAAAAGCGCTGCGGCGCCAACGCCCGCAACCAGCCCCGCCATCAGGCCCAGCCCCAAGCCTTCGCTGACGGTCCAGGCGACAAAGGCCCCGATCATCATCAGCGCGCCGTGGGCAAAGTTGAACACGCCCAACGTCGTCCACACCAGACTGAGCCCGCTGGCCATCAAAGCATAGAGCGAACCCAACACGACGCCCGATAAAACCGTTGAGATCAGGGTCTCGCTCATGCCGGTTGCGCCCCGAAATACATCTCCATGATTTCGCGGTGATCTGGTGCGTTGTCACGCCCGATTTCGCGCGCCACGTCGCCATGTTCGATCAGATACAGCCGGTCCGACAGCGACAACAACAACTCGACATCCTGTTCGACCACCACCAATGGGATGTTGCTCGAAATCGCCTGTAACGCGGCTGCAAGCTCTTGTTTCAGCTTGGGCGACAGGCCCAATGTCGGCTCGTCCAGCAACAACAATCGCGGCGCGCACATCAGCGCGGCGCCAATCGACAACATCTGCCGCTCGCCCCCTGACAGGGTTTTGGCGCGCTGGCGCCGGCGTTCTGCCAGACGTGGGAAAAGATCATAGACATAGGCCAGATTTGGCCGGGCTTTGGCGCGCGCAGGCTTGGTGAACGCGGCCATTTCCAGCGTTTCGCCCACGCCCATATCGCCAAACAGCGCATTGCCCTGTTGCGAATGCACCAGCCCGCGCGCCACGATAGCGCTGGGGCGGGCCTGGGTGATGTCATCACCCTGAAACCGGCAGGTCCCGGCACTGGGGCGCATCAACCCCGACAGCACCCGCAGCAACGTTGTCTTACCATGCCCGTTGGGGCCAAAAAGCCCGACGTTTTCGCCCGCCGCGACCTGCAATGACACCCCGCGCAGCACCGAAACCGAGCCGTAGCCTGCGTGGATGCCATCGACCTCGAGCACCCGCGTCATGCGGCACGCTCGCCCAGATAAGCCTCAACCACGCGCGGATCGCGGATCACGGTTTGTGGATCGCCCTGTGCCAAAACGCTGCCATGGTTCAACACGATCAGGCGTTGGGACACCGACAAAAGCAGGCTGAGCACATGTTCGATCAACAAGACCGTCACACCCGACCCGTTGATTTTGCGCAACAACGCGTCAAGTGCGGCAATTTCCGGCCGGGTCAGCCCGGAGGCGGGTTCGTCCAGCATCAGCACTTTTGGCGACATCACCAAGGCCGAGGCGATCATCAGTTGCTTGCGCTCATAGACCGACAGATCGGTTGTCGGACGCGCCGCGCGGGCCGGATCAAAGGCGACCGTTTCCAATTGCGCCATCGCGGCGTCGTGCAGGTTTTGCACATCAACGCCGCGCCCGTACCGCGCCGCCAAAGACACTGTTTCAATGGCGTTGAGATCGGGAAACTCCACGTCTTTTTGAAACGTGCGCGCCAGACCAAGGCCTGCGATTTTGTGCGCGGCCATCCGGTCAATGCGCTGCCCATCAAAAACCACCTCGCCCGCGCTGGGACCAAAGGGGATGCGCGTGATGATGTTGAAAAGCGTGCTTTTGCCCGACCCATTTGGCCCCGCGATGCCCAGAAATTCACCCGGCGCCACGGCAAAGCTGACGTCGTTCACCGCTTTCAGGCCGCCAAAGGTTTTGGTGACAGCGTTGATTTCAAGGATATTGACAGACATGAGCACGCTCTTCGGGCACAAGGGTCCAGACCGCACACCATCGTGCGGCCCGCCGTAAAGTCACTTCATCCAAGCCGGTTCAACGAACTCACCGGTGGCATAGACCGGCGGGTAAAACAGCGCCCGCTTGCCATCCTGGATCTGATAGAACTGCAGCGGGATGCCGTCATTGGATTGCACAGCCAGATGGGTGGCCGGATCAAACTGAACTGCGCCCATCGCCGTTTGCGTGGTGCTGGCACCGATGGCCTGGCCTATCGCCAACCGGTCAGAGGGGTCGCCAACTTCGGCCAGCGCGTTGGCATAGATCAACACCTGCTCATAAAGGGCCGCGCCATAGGTGCCGGGCGCATTGCCAAAGGCGGTCTCGTATTTGGCGATCACCTCAGCGGCGCGCGGGTTGGTCGGCGTGTTCAGCACCCCGCCCAGCAGATTGTAGACGATGCCCGAGGATTGATCCTTGGTCAGCTCTATGAATTCCGGCACCGAGGGCGCGTATTGGATGAACACCAGGCTGTCGGTCGGATCTTCGTTGAATTGCGACACAAAAAGTGCGGCATTTGCCGACTGATAATCAGTGTTGATGATCACCGCAGGCGGATCCTGACGCACCGTTGACAGAAAGCCCCGCCAGTCGTTGATTTCGCCAAAGGGCAGCAGATCATTTGTGGTGACCTCCCAACCCGCACCCTCGAATGCGGTGACCATACCGTCGGCAATGCCCTTGGAATAAGGGTTATCCGAGGCGATCAGCGCGACTTTCTTGTTGGGCAGATCCAATTTTCCATCGGCGGACAAGCCATCAATCACCGGCACGATTTCGGTGTCGTAGCCGGCAAAAGACGGCGTCAAAGACCAGACCGTGGGAAAATCATCCGGGTTGGGCGAAATGATGCCTTCGGTTTGCGATGAATTGGCCGACACCAGATAAATCATCTCTTGTTCGGCCATAAGTTCGATTTCAAAGTTCGACCCCGACGCATAGCCCGTCATGATCGCGCCCATGTCGCGCTGGCCCAGCAACCGCTCGGCGGCCGTGGTGACCTTGTCTGCGGCGCCGTCCACCACATCGCCGACAACCAGTTCAAAAGTATGCCCGGCAATGCCACCTGCGGCGTTCAGCTCGTCAACAGCCATTTGCGCGCCGTTCACCATCTCCTGCCCGTCCGCCGCCTGTGCGCCGGAGACCGGGGCCAAGACGCCGATTTTGACAACGTCCGCCCACGCGGCACCAGACATCAGCGCGATAGTCGAGGCTGCGGCGAGTAAAGTCTTTGCTCTGTTCATTCTGTTGTCTCCCGTTGGATGGTTCGGTTAGGCCAGATCGGCAAGAAAGCGGGTGAGGTAGGGGCCAAAGCGGTCAGGCGCTTCCCAAAACGGCGCGTGCCCGATCCCCTCGATGTCGTGGACTTTGTCGCCCCAAAGCGCGCGGTAGGGCAAAGCGGCGATGAAATCGTGCTGGATAAAGGTGTCATCAGCACCGTTGACGATGGCCAGCGGCACCGGCGCATTCACCGCCAATTCCTGTTGGTTGGGCCCGACGCCACACGCCAGCTTGGCGATCATCAGCGACCGCGCGCGCCCATCACAGCGCATCACCGCCTGTTTCAGGAACGGATCATAGGGCGCGTTTGGCCCACAGGTGTTGTGCGCAAATATGTCGATCTCGTCAGCGCTCAGGATCTGTTTGGAGGCGATAGAATGTTCAATATCGCCGGTAAACCCCTGTCCCATCGCGCCTTTTCCCTGGGTGATTGGCGGCGAGCCTGTGATCATCACACCGCTCAGCGCGTCGGTCTGCGCCATCATGTCCAGCGCGATATGCCCGCCCAGCGACCAGCCCAACACCGCATACCGCGCGATGCCCAGCGCTTGCATCAACTCAATCGCCACGGCCGCATAGCCGGGGGTGTTGTAGGTGCGATCCGGATCATTGGCATCATTTGATGCGCCGTGCCCCGGCAGATCAAAGGCAATGCAGCGATGCGCGGCGCCAATCGCACCATCCATCTGGTTGTCAAACACGCGGTGGCAGGTCGAATTTCCGTGGATCATCAAAACCGCCAAACCCGCCCCCGAGGTTTCGCGATAGGCGATCTGGCCACAAGACAGCGTGATATGGCTGAGGTCACTCACGATTTGACGCCGCACATATCAAGCGCTGTGGCCGCGATGACCTTGGTCGTCTCGATCAGGCTTTCGATCTCGACGCATTCATTGTCGCCGTGAAAACCATCGCCCGAGGGACCATAGATGATCGGCACCACGCCCTTGCCCGCGTAGTGGGCCGCGTCTGTGACGGCCTCAAAGCCCTTTATTTGCGGCGCTTTGGTCTGCAATTGCGTGGCGCGCGCCAGTGCGGTCTGGGTCAGTGGATGATCAACCGGCGTGTCCATTGGCGGGAAATGCAACCCCCACAGGCTCCATTCGATCTTGGGCGGATTGTCCCGCATCCACGGATCCATCTGCGCGAAATGATGCACGAAGGCTTCGAATTCGGCCTTGATGTCGGCGAAGTCTTCTTGCGGCATGAATTTGTAATCCAGCACGATCGTGCACACGTCTGACATCATCGCCGCGTTGGTCATCACCGCCGGGTTGCCATCCGGGCCCATACCCGCGCCACCCATAATGGTGCCGGGGTTGATCGTGGCCAATCCGGGCGGCAACAGCGGGTGATTGTTGGCGCGACAGCGGGCAGATTCAAAGTCGCGCAGCGCCGCAATGAACCGCTGCGCCAGTTCAATCGCGTTGACGCCCGGTTCCAGCCGGTCGGGCGTGTCGTGCTGCGGCCAGATCATGTTGTAACGCCAGCCCGCGTGGCTTTGCTTGCCAAACAGCGTGACCCTGGTCCAGTCCAGCCCACCCTCGGCCGGGATCACATTGCCCCAGGTCGGCTCGGCGATGATGGCATGGGTGGCCAGATGGCCGCGGTTCACCACGTCGATGGCGCCAAAACCACCGGCCTCTTCGTCCACAACCGTGTGAACCGACAGCCGCCCTTCAAGCTCGACACCCGCTTTGCGGATTGCGCGCGCCGCCGAGATACAAGCCGCAACGCCGCCCTTCATATCCACCGCGCCGCGCCCCCAGATGCGGCCCTGATCCAACTGCCCGCCAAAGGGATCGCGGTCCCAGGCGTCAGCATTGCCCACCGGCACCACATCGACATGGCCGCACAGGATCAGGCTTTTGTCATCACTGCCGGGCAAATCGGCGACCACGTTGGGGCGGTTTTCAAAGGTTTCAAACCGCTCGATTGCAAAGTCCAAGGGTCGCAATTCCTGCTCGATCCGGTCCTGCACGTCGGATTCCCGGTTGAGGCCCTGCTGGGGTTGAAACTTTGGGTTCACCGACGGAATGCGCACCAGATCCTGGGTCAGCGAAACCACGTGATCACGATCGGTATCAATTGCGTCCAGCACGGCCTTCAACGCTTTATCCATGGGATGTCTCCAATTCAGCAAGCAGATCAGCAGTGGTGATTTGGCGGCAGTATCCTTTGATCGCCGCGAGCGAGCTTTGCTGTCGCGCCGTCGTGTAGGTCAGGCAGGCGTCGGTGACCTGTGTCACAAGGTAGCCCAGATCGCACGCATCGCGCAGCGCGCTTTCCACACATTGATCCGTGAGGATGCCCGAAATCACCAGCTGTTTGACGCCCAGATTGCGCAAAACATAATCGATATGGGTCGATACAAACACCGATGAGGAAGATTTGGGCAAAACGATCTCGTCCCCGACCGGCGCGATCTGGTCGATGACTTTGCCGTCCCAAGACCCTTTGGGCACGTTAAACCCGGTGATTTTGTAATCAAGCGAGCGGTCGCGCCCGTCCAACGTGAGGCTTTCGATTGTGGTGTACATCACCTCAATGTCCGCGGCCCGGCACGCGGTTTGGATCGCCTGCATATTGGGGATCACGCGGGTCGCCATTTCCTCAAAGAACCAGCCGTAATGGTCGGTAAATTCATCATCTGTCAGCTCGGCAAACTCAGCGCCTTGCCGGTGCGCGGCAAAGTTCTGCACGTCGATGAACAACAGCGCAGATTGATCCGGTTGCAACGCGATATCACGGGACAGGGTCATGGTGTTTCCTCCAGCGTGGCGGTGATGGCATTGGCCAAAAGACCGGCCCAAAGCGCGATGCCCGCCGGGTTTTGCAACTGATCATTGCAGACTTCGATCAGCGTATGGGCCACGCCGCGTGGCTCCGCATGGTGCGGAATAAACCAATCGCTGGTGTCATCGATCTGGTAGGGTTCATTCAGGCCCAGCCGCATCTGTGGCGCAGCTTTGGCAATATGATCAAGCAGTTGGCGCGCGGTTTTTTCATCTTTGCGGGTTAGAAAACCGGCATCCCAAATGCGGGTCTGGCCGCCAAAGTCGCGGGTGAAGGAATGGATCGAAAACGCCGCCCGACGGGGATGGGTTTCAAAACCACTGATGATCGCGGCGTTCATAGGATCAAACATCGCCCGGCGGCGCAGATCGTGTTGTGCTGCATTCAAATCCACATTGCCCGGCACCTCAACACCATCGCTGACGGTTGGAATGGATTGGGGCGTGCCGGGTGGGCGGTTGCAATCGATCACCAACCGACTGTAGCGCTGCAGGATCAGCGGCGCGTTCAGATGGTCGGAAATGGCGCGCGCCAATGCCTCGGCGCCAATGTCCCATCCGATGTGACGTTGCAATATGTCCGGCGCCACGCCCAAACCCGCCAGCGCCTGGGGCACCGCCTGCCCCGCATGTTCACACAGCAACAAGATCGCCGACGCGCTGGCGCGATTGCACCATTCCACCGGCGCAGGATCATCCGGCGACAACAGCGCCGGTTGGACCAACGCCCCGCCCGTCACACAACACCCCGTTTCGCGTTTTCCCGAGTCGCCATGACATCCCCACATCTACTCCATTAGGGCGAACAAAAATTTTCAGAGTCAATCAATTTCTATTGACTGAAAATTTCATTTCACCCAACACTGAGCGCAAATCACGAGGACACCATGAGCCTGCCGCTGGTCAAAGACCGCATTGAAACCGCCTCGGAGGGGTTAACCGCAGGCGAGCGCAAACTCGCTGCCGCCATTCTGGCCGACTACCCCTATGCGGGCCTGTCCTCGATCCAGGATCTGGCGCGACAATCAGAAGTGTCAGCGCCGTCAATTTCGCGGTTCATGACAAAGATCGGGCTGAGCGGGTATCAAGACTTTCAGCGCCAGCTGATTTCGGAACTGAAGGAAGGCGAACGCAGCCCGGTCGAAGTGCACGCCGGTGGTCGCCACGTTGAAGGCAGTTATCTGCGTGATTTCCTGGCCAAAGCCAGCGCCCAAATGGCCATTGCCGGGGACGCGATCACCGATGATCAGTTCGCCCGCATTTGCGCCATGCTGTCAGACCCCAAGCGCCGGGTCTATGTGCTGGGCGGGCGGATCAGCGATACAATCGCCGCGCATCTTTCGTTCCATTTGCGCCAATCGCGCAGCGGCGTCTACCATTTGCCGCTGAACCCCGAAAGCTGGCCCGAATACCTGTTGCGCATGAAACAAGGCGATATTTTCTTCATGGTTGATTTTCGCCGCTATCAATCCGCGCTGACCGAGCTGGCACAAAAAGCCAACGCCGAACGCGGCGCGCGCATCATCGTGATGACCGACAAATGGATTTCTCCGGCCGCGCGCCACGCCTCGCACGTGTTGCCAGTGCCGATCGGCTCGGGCACTTTGTGGGACACCTATTCCGCCGCATTGGCCGTCACCGAAGCGATCGTAACCAAGATCGCCGAAGACAACTGGGACCAGACCCGCACCCGGATCGAGGCCTGGGACCGGCTGCGCATCACCGACAAGGAGACCCCTCAATGACGCCCATGCCCCTTATCTTTGCTGCCACTTGCGACATTGCCGGCAAGGTCCGCGGCAAGGCCTTTCCTGCCGATCAACTCGAAAAGCGCCTGTCGCGCGGTGTTGGCTGGGTGCCCACAAATGTGCAAATCACCTGCTTTGATAGCATCGCCGACAGCCCGTTTGGCGCGCTTGGCGATCTGCTGCTGGTGCCTGACCCAAACGCCGAGGCAAATATCGACTTCGGCACTGGGTCGTCGCAACATTTCATGCTGGGCGACATCGTAACACTCGAAGGCGCGCCGTGGTCGTTTTGCACACGCCACATTCTGCGCACCGCCCTGGATCGGCTTTACAGCTTGTCAGGCGCCCGGCTGTTTTCCGCATTCGAACATGAATTTCAGCTCAAGGGCGCCGGTCTGGCCAATGAAGGTTTTGGCCGTTCCGGCTTTGAATCCCAACGACAATTGCTCGAATCCGTGATGGGTGCGTTGCGCGCCGTCGGGCTCAATCCCGACAGCATCATGAAAGAATACGGTCCCAACCAGTTCGAAGTTGTCATCGCCCCCGAACTTGGGTTGCGATCGGCGGACGCGGCCACAATGGTGCGCGAACTGACCCGCTCAGCCGCGCGCGCGCAGGCCCAAGAGGCTACGTTCACGCCCATTCAAGACACCGCGTCAGTCGGCAACGGCGTACACATCCACCTCAGCTTTCAGGACGACAACGGCGCCCCCCTAACCTATGATGTGAACGGCGCTTGCGGCATGTCAAAGCTGGCCGGCGCCTTTGCGGGCGGCGTGCTGAAATACCTGCCGAGCATCCTCGCGCTGACCGCACCCTCCGTGGTGTCCTATGAACGCCTCACCCCGCACCGCTGGTCGGCGGCCTACAACAACCTTGGGTTCCGCGACCGCGAAGCATCGCTGCGCATCTGCCCGGTCACCGCCAAAGATCCCACAGGCATCGCGCGGCAATTCAATCTGGAATACCGGGCCGCAGACGCCGCTGCCAGCCCGCACCTTGCCCTTGCGGCCGTTGTGCATGCCGGATGCCAGGGCATCCAGGACGGGCTCGACGCACCCGAAGCCACCCAAGACGACCTGTCACTATTGAGCGCGTCAGATCTGGCCGCTCGCGGCTACGTGCGCTTGCCGACATCCCTGGGCGAAGCCTTGGACGCCTTTGGCTCAAACAAGACCGTCACAGGGTGGTTCGGCGCCGATTTCGCACCGGTTTACCGCGCCCACAAAGAAGCCGAAATCGCCCACACCGCCGAAATGGACATCAAAGCCAAATGCGCGGCCTACGCCGAAACCTACTGATCCTCAGATCCTGTACAAACCGGCCTTGACAAACAATAGCTCCGAGACGGCAGCATACCAAGCGATCGCACGGCTCCGGCCCAAAGGTCAGCCAACAGCATCGTTGAACACCTTCAAACCACAGGATTAGCTCACCCAGAGCTTGTCGTATCTAGTAGAATAACGCGTCGCACCATCTTCAAAAGCAAAAACGGCTGCCAGCCAAAAAGCTTATCTCGAAAATACCCACCGCCGACGTTCCCAATCCCCGGTCGCCTTTTCCTCTTGCCAAAAATATCCCGGGGGTCCGGGGGCAGAGCCCCCGATAAGCCCCCGACGTCGTCGTCACGTCCAAACCAGAACGCGCCACAACTGCAGCATCCCAAAACACCGCTGGCACTGACCCACCCACCACAACGCTGCACAAATTCTGCACAGCTTCACCGCCTCGTCTGCACCACATGGCGCGACAAGGCAGCATGGAACAAAAACGCAATACCCCGCTTTGGATTGGCCTAACGGTCGCATCAGCTCTGTTGGCGATCGATCCCATTCGCTGGCTTATGACCAGCTGGTACGACCCCTCCTACCAGTCCTACGGCGCACTCTTCTGTCTTGCGCTGGCAGTGCTGGTCGGGCTGTCCCTGAACAGCTCTCATCCCCAGGGGCCACCCCGAACCGGGCGCGTTTTTGTTCTTTTTCTTTTGGCCGCGTTGATCCGACTGGCCGGTCAGCTTCTGGCCATCAACGTGCTCAGTGCGCTGGCTTTGGCGCTGGATGTCTTCGCCCTTGCCAGCGTGCTGCGCCTCGATCAGCGCAAATTGGCACTGTCACCGGGCTGGATGGCGGTGTTTTTCCTGTTTGCATTGCCGCTGGCGCCGATTCTGCAGCGGGTGGCGGGCTTTCCACTGCAAATGATCTCGGCAGAAGTGGCGTGCGCGATGCTGTCGCCCCTCTTTGGCGATCTGCTTTGCGAGGGCGTGCGCCTGCGCGTCAATGGCGTCGATGTGCTGGTCGATCTGCCCTGCTCGGGTGCCTCTGGGCTGATCTTAATGGCCAGCCTTTGGACCTTTCTCAACGTCATTTACCGCTCCAGTCTGGGGCCCGCTTTGGCCGGCGGAATGGTCGTACTGATCGTGGCTATTCTGGGCAATGCGCTGCGCATCAGCCTGTTGGCGGCCGGGCTTGGCGTTGGTGTCGACACCATGGAGCCGGTGCTACACACCGCCATCGGCCTGTTCACTCTGTTCGTTTCTGCCCTGCCTGTCTTGCTGTTCTATCGCCCCAAACCCCAGGCTTTTCGCCCAGCGCGCATGCAATACATCACAGTGCCGCGCGTGCTGCAGATCCCGGTGGCCGCGCTGGCAATCCTGGCCGCCTTGGCGATTGTGAACGCGCCCAAAACGCCGGTTGATATCTCCGCCGCCGTTGTCGCAGCTGACCTGCCAGCGCAGCTGCTGGGGGCACGCGCGCAGACCATCGCGCTCAGCCCGACCGAGGAGCGTTTTTTTACCACCTACGGCGGCACCGCACAAAAGGTTCAGTACGGGCCAATGGGGCTGAACATTGTGCGCACCGCCTCGCCTTTGCGCCACCTGCATTCGCCGGCCACCTGCCTTTTGGGCATGGGCTATGCCGTGCGCTTTCTGGGCACCCGTTACGATCCTGTACCCAGCTCAATTTATGAAGCCACCGGTCCGGACGGACGTGTTTGGACCGTCGCCGTGAGTTTCGTGTCTGATGACGGCCAGCAAACCGCCAGCGTCGGCGAGGCTGTCTGGAGCTGGCTGAACGGCGCCTCGCAAAGCTGGCAATCCGTTCAACGCATCACCCTGAAATCCCTTTCCGACCCCGACCGCATCACCTTCGAGCGGGCCGCTCTGGCCGCGCTTGATCTGTAAAAACCAAATGAGGACCAATATGCGACTTTTTCTTTTCCTGACCCCGATTTTCTGTCTCGGCAGCGCCGTTGCGACAATGGCGCAGGACATCGCCGGGCGCGTTGTCGCCGATCTGGCCGGCACGCCTTACGAACTGCCCCTGCTTGACAGTAACATCAGTGTCGACATCCAGGGCGACATGGCCACTGTTGCGATCACCCAGCGCTTTATCAACGATGCCCATCTGCCGCTTGAGGCCGAATACCTGTTCCCACTGAACCAAAATGCAGCGGTTTTTGGCATGCAAATGCGGGTCGGTGACGAGGTCATTCGCGCAAAGATTCGTGAAAAGGCCGCCGCCGAAGCCGAATTCTCCCAGGCCAAACAAGACGGCAAAGCGGCCGCGCTTTTGACCCAGCACCGCCCTAACATGTTCACCCAGCGCATCGCCAATCTGATGCCCGGATTGCCGATCACAGTGACCCTGCGCTATGTGCAGATGGTGCCAAAGCTGGACGGTCAGCACCAGCTGGTGATCCCTTTGATCGTCGGGCCGCGCTATCAAAACGAGCCGACGCCCGCGATTGATTTGGTCAACGACGCGCCCAATCAGCCCGCCAACACCTGGACCGTCGCCGATGTGCCAGCCTATCCAAAGGTCGCCGGGCTTGATCTGCCCGACACGGTGACCTCCGAGCGGGTGTCGCTTGACCTTACCCTGACCAGCGCCGTGTCAGTGCATGATTTTGGCAGCACCACCCACCCGCTGACCATTCAAACCGGTGAAAATGGGTTGACGGCACAGTTCGAACAGGGCCGCGTGCTGGACAACCGGGATCTGGTCATAGGGTTTCATCTCGGCGGCGAAAAACTCGAAGCCGCAAGCCTGTCGCACACCGATGAGCGCGGCGGCTTTCTGTCGCTGATGGTTGAACCACCCGCCGTGGCGGACGCGGCCACCATCACCCCGCGCGAGCTGGTCTTTGTGCTGGACACCTCGGGATCAATGGGCGGCTTGCCGATGCAGGCCAGCAAACAGTTCATGGACACTGCACTGCGCGAATTGCGCCCGGATGATTACTTTCGCATCATTCCCTTTGCCAACCACACCCAGACGTTCGCGGGCGGTTCAACCCCCGCCACCCCCGGCAATATCCGCAAAGCGCGCGCCTATGTGGACCAGCTGCGCACCGGCGGCGGCACCGAGATTGACAACGCCATTCGCACCGCCTTTGGCACCCAGCAACCGAAAGACACATTGCGCATCGTGGTTTTTCTGAGTGATGGCTACATCGGCAATGAAGCGCGGGTGCTGAACACCATTTCTGATCAAATCGGCCAGGCGCGGATCTATGCGTTTGGCATCGGCAATGCGGTGAACCGCTATCTGCTGGATGCAATGGCAGATGAGGGGCGCGGTTATGCGCGCTATATTGGGGTGGATGAAGAGGCCAATGACGTCGCGCAAATGCTTGCCGCCAATCTGAAATCCCCGGTGTTGACGGACATCACCGTTGATTGGGGCGATCTTGAGGTCAGCGATGTCACCCCATCGCGCTTTCCCGACCTGTTTGCCGGCAACAGCCTGCGCATCTATGCCCGCCACACCGGAACGGGGGCGCATGACATCACGCTCAAAGGCCTGGTGCAGGGACGTGTGGCCGAAATGCCGGTAAAGCTGATCCTGACAGACGCCAAAGACGATGCGGCCCTGCCTTTGATCTGGGCGCGCACCCGAATTGCGGCCCTCACCCGGCAGGTCGCCATCGGCCAGACCCCACAGCGTGCCAATGACGAGATCACCCGACTGGGGTTGGATTTTTCACTCCAGACACGAAACACGTCCTTTGTCGCCGTGTCCGAGCGCACCGTGAACACCCCCGGACAAGAGGTCAAAGTGGTAGGCGTGGCGTTGCCGATGGTGTCAGGCGTGCCCCAGACCGCCTATGGGTCGGGTTTCGCAGGGTCTTCTTCGCCCGAGCCGGAAGCCATCCTTGGCTTTCTCAACCTCGCAGTGATGACCCTGATCGGCCTGCGCCGGCGCAGACGCTGACTGGACAAACCCCCTTCAAATTGCAAAGAAATCCCATGGCCGCCCGTATTCTGATCACCGATGACGACCCTCATATCCGCGATGTTGTGCGCATTGCTGCCAGCGCCGCCGGATATGAAACCCGCGAGGCGGCCGATGGGCAGTTCGCCCAGACCCAGCTGGGACGCGAGACCATTGACCTTGTGGTGCTTGATATCGGCATGCCGCAGATGGACGGTTTTGAGTGCTGCAAGGAAATCCGCGCCAGATCGAACGTGCCGATCCTGTTTCTGACAGCTCAGGATGACGAAGTTGATCGGGTTCTGGGCTTTCAACTGGGCGGCGATGACTTTGTTGCCAAACCGTTTAGCCCGCGCGAGCTGATCTTGCGGATCAAGGCCATTCTGGCGCGCGGCAAACCGGACCAAGAAACGACCCTAAGCTATGGCCAGCTGGAAATGGACCCTGCCCGTCACAGCTGTCGGGTGGGGTCCAGCGAAATGGCCCTGACTGCGACCGAGTTTTCGCTGCTGCGTCAATTGCTGGAACGCCCCGATCATGTCTTTGATCGCAATCATCTGATTGACGGCGTTTACGGCGCAAATTCCACACTGTCGGGGCGCACGGTCGACAGCCATGTGCGCAACATCCGAACCAAAGCCGCCAAGCTGGGCTGCGATGATATCATCACAACGGTGCACGGTGTTGGTGTGAAACTGGGCGCGTGCAGCCTGTGACCCCCGTCCCCAAAAAGTGGCGCCCGTCAATGGCAATGGTTGTCGCTGTGATTTGCATCGCTTTGATTTCAGTGCCGCTGGTGGCGTTGCTGGCGGTGCGGCTGACGTCCAACCAATTCGTGCGCGAAACCGAACAATCGCTGATCCAGCAGGGCGCGATCTTTGCGGAATTCTACGGCGAACAGTTTCTGAGCCAACCCGGACCACCACTCGGCGTTCCGCTGGATGGCGCGATGGTGCGCCATTGGAACGCCAATCTGCACCCCGTGCGGTCTCAGCTGAATGTGCGTGCCAATTCTGTGTTGGAAACCCGCCCTGATGGCGTTGCTGTGAGCACGCCGGTTGATCCCCGCCACGCGGCGATTGTGCCTGCTTTGTTAAAGATTGCCCGCGGCGCCCGGCGTACGACTTTGGCGGGTGTGGTGTTTCTGGATCACACCGGGCGCGAGCTGAATGCGCCGGGCGCGCCGTCGCTGGCCGCATTGCCCGAAGTCCAAACCGTGCTGATGGGTCGGATTGGCGCAGCGCTCAGATCGCGCGGTGATGATTACGACCCGCACCCGTTTTCGTCGTTGAGCCGCGACACCGGGTTTCGCGTGTTCGTCACCTATCCGGTGATCGTGCAAGACCGTGTGATCGGCGCGATCTACCTGTCGCGCACGCCTCTCAATCTGGGCAAATTCCTGTTTCAGGAACGTCATGCGTTGATGACCATGCTGGTGACCACGGCGATCGGTGCGACGCTGATTGGCCTGCTGTTGTTGCGCCTGATCTCTGGGCCGATCCATGCCTTGCGCGATGCCTCGCGCGCGGTGGCCGCCGAACGTCTACCGATTGCGCCATCGACGGTGCATTACGGGTTGCGCGAACTGGCTGAACTTGGAGACAGCGTCGCGTCGATGGCGGGCACATTGTCCAAACGCAACCAGGAGGTTTCGACCTATGCCGATCACGTGACACACGAGCTGAAGTCGCCCGTGACGGTGATTGTCGGTGCGGCCGAGCTGCTGCAAGGCGATGGGCTGGATCCCGAAAACCGCGCAAAACTGCTCAGCAACATCGAAGTTGAAGGGCGCCGCATGGACCGCTTGCTCAGCCGGTTGCGCCAAGCCACGCGCATGCGCACCCGGCAAGACACAGCCCCCGGTACACTGGCGCAGATGCTGCCCCGGCTTGACGGGCTGCGCGTGGTGCTGGACGCCGCGCCGGACACCACAGTGCCGATTTCGACCGAACATGGTGAAATGATCCTGTTGCATATGGCGCAGAACTCAGCCGCCCATGGCGCGCAGGTGCTGACGATAAGCTATGCCAACTCGGTGCTTCGCATTTGCGATGACGGCGACGGGATCGACAACCGCGATGTGGCGCGCGTCACCACGCCGTTTTTCACCACCCGGCGCGATCAGGGTGGCACTGGCATGGGCCTGTCGATTGTGGCGGCTATTCTGGCCAATTACGACGCCACACTCGCCTGTTTGCCCAGCGACGCAGGCGCCGTGTTTGAGATCGATTTTGCGCAGCGCGATTGAACACTCAACACCGCGGCACGGGCATTTGCCCCGATCAGCCCTCGGCGCGTTTCATCATTTGATGCTCGTCTTCGATCAAACCGATTTTCCAATAGCCCGAAATATAGGTATCAGCGCGCGGGATCTTCTTGTCGTTGGCCAAAAAGCCGCGCAGCGCACGGATCACGCCCGACTCGCCAGCAATGCAGGTCTGCACCCGTCCTTCGGGCCAGTCTAGCGCGCGGACAAAGGTTTCCTGGGCATCAGAGGCGGTCAGCGGATCCGGGTGTACCACCCAATGGGCTTGGATTCCCGCAGGCATATCAATCTCTTGGCGGTCTGCTTGCGACGTTACCTCAAAAATTGCAATGCCTTTGGCATCCCGCGGCATCGCCTCGAGCGCGGCCGCCGCCACCGGGATCGCTGACGGATCTGCGGCCACCAGATACCAGTCTGCATCAAAATGGGCGAGCTTTGGCGTGCTTGGTCCGGCAAAACCCAGAAAGTCGCCCGGTTTTGCGTGACTGGCCCAACGCGACGCAGGCCCGTTATCGCCATGGGCGACGAAATCAATGCTCAACTCTTGGGTGTCTGCGTCAAATTTGCGAACGGTATAGGTGCGCTTGACAGGCGCAGGGCCACCGGACAGACGCTGCCCAAAGCGCTGTTTTGTTTCGTCCGGATCGGGGAACATCAACTTGCAATTGCCGCCCTCGCGCCCTTCTGGAAAACCGGCCAATTCGGGGCCGGCAAAGGTCACCCGGATCATGTTGGGCGTCAGATACCAAGCCTCTTTGACCACCAGAACCCGCGCACCGGGACGCCTAGACACGGCGTCAGGCGCCTTTTTCACTTTGGCAAGAACTGTCATATCTAGCGTATTCCTATATCTTACTAATTTAATCAGAAATAGAGATTGCCCTGACCTTTTGCAAGACCACCTTCAGAATTTGCCGGAATTCCCCCACGCATCGCGCGGGCTGATCTCTTCTTCGTTCATCCAATGTTCGGCGATTTTGCCATCCGCAACACGGTAAAGATCAAACACTGCGACACTGTTTTCACCAATGCGTCTTTTGCCATATGTCGCAACGAAATCCCCCTGCCCGATCAACTGGAACAGCATTTCGTAAGCCCCGAAATCGGGCGAGGACAGCCAAGCCTGATAGCCCGCTCTCGCTGCACCGATTGGCGCACCAGATGCGGTTTCTGCGACGAAGGGAGAAATTGTGTCCCAATGTTCCAGGATCAGCCCGGCGGGATCGGTATAGAACAGATCCATCGTGACCCATTGCGTGGCCCCCTCATTCAGCGATTGATAGGCGCTGCAAAACACCCAAGGACCGTCCTCAAAAATCCGCAGAATCACGATGTCAAGCACAGGGTTCCGCGCAACAATCGGCTCAAAGAAGGCCAAGAACCCTTCGGCCCTGTCAGCCACACCTGTTGAGTGTTTGGCCGGTGTATTTCAGCACGGCCTCACGCGCGTTGCCCCCGGCGATCCCTTCCAGATAGATGCCGCGCACGTTGTCTAAACCTTGTCCCATGATCGCCCTTACAAATAAGTTGGTGGAATGGCGACGATCGCGAAACCGGAGCCAATGATACTGATCAGGCACCGCGATGGGCTCAACAGAGCGCGAAACTGTGTGCCAACGCTTGTCCAGTTTGCCGAGGCAGACGCCTGAAACGCGGCGACTTTTGCCAAAACAGCCCCTCGGCCCGCAATGACAGCCAGCCAGGCCATGCCCAGGGGGTGTTTGATCGACATGGGTTTTCCCTCCAAAACGATGTTGGGTGCTCAAACCCGTTTGTGGAGGTGATAATATTGCGCTCGCATGCGTCTGATAACCGGCTGATTTCCGACCGGAGCGTTCGGGTGAGGTGAACAATGAAGGACAGGTGTTGCATGGCGCGGCGCAAAACATGTGGCCAGGGCGATGAAGCCACCAAGCCCACGCCCGCCGCTGCGACGGATGTCAGAGGACCAGATCGAGGAACGCGTAACGGTGGTGGCTTTTGGCAGCAAAAAGAGGTTTCACCCCGTCGCGTGCACGCCCAACAAAAGACGGCGGGGATTCCGGCCGCTCGCAGCAACGAGATAGATCAGGTAGGGCGCAAAAAACAACATCCCCAAGGGCGGAGCGAGCAGCCCCAAAGCGATACTGCCGCCCGAAAACCCACCGCGCCACGCCATCCAGATGCCCGACAAAACCAAATAAAAACTGAAATCAACATTGAACTGTCCCTGCCAGGTCAAACCCAGGATCGGCGCAAAAAATGGCGTGATAAGATCGAACCCACCGTCCGCAACAGCCGCGGCGGTAAAGGCAGCGATGATCAAAATCATCGCGATCAGCACAAAACGCAATTGGGTCATGATGTGTCTCCATTTCTGTTTAAGGTGTTCTGCGCCGGACGCCTGGTTTGGCCGACAACAGGCAACAATATCAGCACCTTCCATCGGCGTTTTGATTGTCGTCTTTGCGGTGTTCGGGCCGCCATTTTTGACCTTTGGGTGGTGATGCCTGACGCCAGCTAACTGCCATATCGTAGCACCAGCAATTACCTTACAGGTAAGAGTTCCGTTCAAACCAAACTGCTTTTGGCATCGGCGTCTGACCTTGCCCACCGCAACGGCCATACGGTTTGCACGATAACAAAAGGACCCAACAGGACACACCAAGCGCAACGAAAAGGCCCAAACCAAAGTCGGCCGGTTGCAAAAACCGACGCGTCCAGGTGCGGTCATCCGCCAGAGTTGGCCACGTCGCGGGGCGAAAACCCCCAGCCTGTGGTTTGTGTTGCGCTGATCTTTGCCCCTCACATCCAACTCTTCGCAGTTTTGTCAGACCTTGTGGAGTTTCCCGCGCGCACCGCAATGTCGACAAAACACAAGGCTGGTGTTCTAGTATTTCAGGTGTAACTATCGTCGCAAACACGAGACTCTCGGCCAACATGAAATCAATGGCTGAAGGACAAGGCGCCGCATCCAAGGCGTAAAACGAACGATCTGGGAGGATCCAAAATGAAACAGCTGAAATCGCTCAGCACCTTTGCTCTGAGTGCTGCGCTGGCGGGCGCAAGCATTCTGGCCTGGCCCATGGCCGCCGATGCAGAATATCCTGAACGTCCGCTGACGTTGATTGTGCCATGGGGCGCGGGGGGTGGAACCGACGCCACAGGACGGATGATCGCGGGCTTGTTGCAAGACGAGCTGGGCCAGCCGGTCAACGTGGTCAATCGCACGGGCGGCAGCGGCGTGGTTGGACATTCTGCCATCGCAACCGCCGAGCCTGACGGCTACACAATCGGCGTTGTCACAGTTGAAATCGGCATGATGCACTGGGCTGGTCTGACCGAACTGACCGGCAAAGATTACACGCCCATTGCGCTTTACAACTATGACGCGGCCGGCATTCAGGTGCGCGCGGACAGTGAGTGGGAAACCGCAGGCGATTTCATCGACGCGGTCAAAGCCAATCCGGGCAAATTCAAGGGCTCGGGCACCGGGCAAGGTGGCATTTGGCACCTCGCACTTGCGGGCATGTTGAATGACGCCGGCGCAGGTGCGGATGGCGCACCTTGGGTGCCGTCCAAAGGCGCGGCTCCGGGTCTTCAGGAGCTGGTCGCAGGCGGCGTTGACGTGGTCACAAGCTCGGTTGTCGAAGCCTCGGCCCTGATCGCAGCCGGTCGGGTGAAGTCCCTGGCCGTGATGGGCGAAGAGCGTTTGGGCGCCTTTGCAGCCGTGCCCACATTGAAAGAAGCCACCGGGTCCGATTGGCAGATGGCCGCATGGCGCGGTGTTGCGGGACCAGCCGGCATGCCTGATGAGGCAACCGCCAAGATCTCGGCTGCGCTCGAGGTGGTCTGGAACTCTGATGAATTCCAGGAGTTCATGAAGGGCCGCGGTTTTGGCCTGGTGTGGAAACCGGGCGCCGAGTTCGCAACCTGGATGGAAAACAGCGATGCCGCTTTGGGCACCGTCATGCAAGCCGTTGGTTTGGCAAAATAATCCAAAACACGACGGGAACCGGGGCGGCTTTGCTCTGGTCCCTGTTACGGCCCCGGACCCAGCTGATCTGATGGGAGAGAAACATGCGTTTTAACAACGTCGTGCCTGGCGCTCTTTTGATCTTGTTCGCCTTGGCCGAGATCGCCTACGCCATGTCCTTCCCGCGCCTGCATGGGCAAAACTATGGTCCCGACCTGTTTCCGACACTGATCGGCATTGGTTTGATGGTGTGCGGCATAATCCTGATTTTTCAGGGCTTGCCCCAGCGCGCGACGGTGCCGATGGTCACCATTGGCGATTGGGCCCAGGACAAAGGCAATGTGATCAACGTCATTGCGCTTTTGGGCTCGGTCCTGTTTTACGTTTTGGCATCCAAAGCGCTGGGGTTCATCCCGACCTCTTTGCTGATCCTCACGCTGTTGCTGATCCGGTTTGGGTCGGGTTGGATCACCAGCATCGTTGTCGCGGTCGTCACCACGTTTGTCATCCACACCCTGTTTGCCAAGCTGCTTTTGGTACCGCTTCCCTGGGGCATCCTTTTGCCCGTTGCCTGGTAGGCCCGCGCTATGGAGGTGTTGCAAAAATCTTTCTATCTGATCGCCGACCCACAGACCTTGGGCGTGATGCTGCTGGCGGCGGTTTTTGGATTGTTTGTTGGCGCAATCCCCGGACTGACGGCGACAATGGCAACAGCCCTGTTGATTCCGTTCACGTTTTTCATGGACCCGGTGCCGGCCATTGCAGCCATCGTAACAACCGTCGCAACAGCGATTTTTGCAGGCGACATACCCGGCGCATTGCTGCGCATCCCCGGCACGCCTGCGTCGGCCGCATATTGCGATGAAACCTATGCGATGACGAAAAAAGGCATGGCCGAGCGCGCGCTTGGCATTGCCTTGGTCACTTCGGTTATTGGTGGCCTGACAGGCAGCATTGTTTTGTCCCTCAGCGCCCCCAGACTGGCCGAGTTTGCCTTGCAGTTTTCGTCCTTTGAGTATTTCTGGCTGGCCTGTCTTGGATTGTCCTGCGCGGTTATCATCTCGACCGGTTCGACCCTAAAGGGCTTTGTGTCGCTGTTCATTGGTCTTTTCATTGCAACAATTGGCATTGACGGCACCGCAGGGCATCCGCGATTTACCTTTGGCAGTGTCGAGCTGATGGGCGGCGTCAGCTTTATTCCCGCGATGATCGGCATGTTCGCGATATCCGAGGTGCTGCGCTATGCAGCGTCCAACCGCACCGTGCTTGAGGTGCCACCACAGCCAGCGGGCCGGGTCTTTGCCGGGCTTGGGGCGACGCTGAAGACGTACAAATTCAATGTCGCGCGCGGCTCTGCGATTGGCGCGGTGGTGGGGGTTTTGCCCGGCGCTGGCGCCGATATCGCCGCGTGGATTGCCTATGCCGTGTCCAAAAAACGCTCCAAAGAACCCGAAAAATTCGGCACCGGCCACCCCGAGGGTTTGGTCGATGCGGGCTCGGCCAACAACGCAAGCCTGGCCGGCGCCTGGGTGCCAGCCATTGTGTTCGGCATCCCAGGCGACTCGATAACCGCGATCGTTATTGGCGTGCTTTACATGAAGGGGATGAACCCCGGCCCGATGGTGTTCATTATGAACCCCGAACTGATCTATGCGGTTTTCATCGCCTTTTTCCTGGCCAATCTGGCCCTGTTGCCGCTTGGATTTGGCGCGATAAAACTGTCCCGCCACATTCTGCGCATTCCACGGCGTGTCTTGATGCCGATCATCCTGATATTCTGTATGGTCGGCGCGTTTGCGATCAACAACACGGTCTTTGGCATCACAGTGATGCTGATCCTCGGGATCTTGGCTTACCTGATGGAAGAAAACGGCTTTCCGGTCGCGCCGGCCATTTTGGGCATCGTGCTGGGCAACATGGTCGAAGACAATTTCATGGCCTCGATGATCAAAGCCGATGGCGACCCACTTGGGTTTTTCTCTCGTCCAATTGCCGCAACTTTGGGTCTCATCACAATCGCGCTGTGGCTTGCCCCGTTGGTTGCGATGGTGATACGGCGAAGGACAAGCAGGAGCACGTGATGCTGACACTGACACGACTGGACATAGACGACGCACAGGTGCTGATTGCCGGCGCGCGTGCCAAGGCCCAAGACATCGGCGTGCCCATGTGCATCGCGATCACCGACGAAAGCGGCAACCTGATCGCGTTTGAACGTATGGACGGCGGCAAGATCACCAGCATCACGCTGGCCATCGACAAGAGCTTTACCGCGACGGGCATCCAAAAGGGCACCCATGTGTTGGGCGAAGTCAATCAGCCCGGCAAGCCAGCGCATGGGATTTCCTCGACTTTGGGCGGGCGCATGGTGGCGGTGGCGGGCGGCCTGCCTGTGGTGTCCAAAGGCGACGTGGTTGGCGGCATCGGCGTCAGTTCCGGCTCTCCGGCGCAGGACCTTGAGGTCGCCGAGGCCGGCGTTCAGGCGTTTTCCCAAGCCCAAAGTTAACCCAAACGCTCCGGCGTCAAGGACACGGCGACATTTCAATAAATCGGGCTTGGTCCGGGCGACGGGTCACACCCAATTCGCCTTTTGCAAGACCGCGCGCAAAGGCGGGCGTTCAGGATTGCGGATTTGCGTTTTGCATGGCCCGGATCATACGGGCGTTTTCCAGCGCAATCACACTTTGGGCGGCAAACATTTGTGCAAGCCGGGTGGTATCGTCGGAAAACGGGCGCACAGTTTGGCGATAGATCGTAAACGCTCCAACCAATGTTTCACCAGCCAGCATCGGGATGGCCACAAATGAACGGGCCCCGCCGAGATCTGCGGTGGCATGGCGCAACGGATCTCTGGTCTGGTAAATATCCTCGGATTTGACGTCGATGATATTGATCACTTTTCGCAACTCATTCATCCGCCCAAGACCTGTGCGCGCGCTGACGCCAAACACGCCCTGATCGTCCAGCCATGTTTTGAACGGTTGCGGAATTCCCAAAGAATAGTTGGCAAAAAACGCACCATTCTGGCGGTATTCGAACAGGATCCCAAATTCGGCATCACACAGCTCAAGCGCGTAGCTGAGGATCAGAGGCATCACAGCATCCAGGTCACCCTGCCCCGCGCTGATGATCCGCAACACTTCGCTCAGAGCTTTTTCGCGGCTGATTGCTTCTTCCAGGCTCAGCGCCAGTTCTGAAACCACCGACGCCATTTCAGACTGGCTGCGGGGCTGTGCTGTCTTGCCCCCCAAATGGGTTGCCAGCTCCAGTTTTGAGGACACTCCCAGCTTTCGATAGATCGTCGCCAGATGCGTGCGCACGGTCGAGGGCGCAATGCACAATGTGTCGGCGATCTTTTGATAGGTCGCCCCGCCCGCATAAGACTGTGCGATCTGCAATTCCCGTGGGCTGAGATCGATCTGTTCTGACACGATAAAGCTCCGCTGATACATCATCTGGTTTCAGTGTGGGCACCCAAAGCGAACCGCGCAATCCCGCAAATGCAGTAGACAGAGTACAGCATGCAAAACGACCGTTTTGATGCAATTGCAGGATATTCAGGCTGCGGGTTTGTGCACTAAGCTGCCCCCTCAGATCATCAAAATGGAGACCAGAAATGTCACATTACGAAACCGCACAGTTGTTTTTTGATGCCTGCGAAACCGGCAAAGGCTGGGAGGCGTGCCACCAATGGTGCAGCCAAGACGCAACCTTTTCCTGTCAGGCCGATGCACTGGGCGAAATCAAAACACTGGCGGCCTATGCCGATTGGATGAAGGGCCTGCTTACGCCGGTTCCCGACGGGCGCTATGTGCTGACGGCTTTTGCCTGGGACGCCGCCCGCAGCACCGCCGTGGCGTCGGCCGAATTTCACGGCACCCAAACAGGTGAAGGCGGGCCAGTTGCACCAACCGGAAAATCGGTGGTCTCTGACTATGCCTATGTCATGCGATTTGATGGCGACAAAATCGTGCACATGACCAAAATCTGGAATGACGTTCACGCTCTGCGCGGACTTGGTTGGGCGTAATGCGCTGGCGCATCCTCGCGCTGCTTTTTCTGGCCCGCATCGGACTTGGGTTTCAGTTTCAAACGGTGGCATCCGTGGGCGACGATCTGGTCGTCGCCTTCGGGCTTGACTATGCGGGGATCGGGGTTCTGATTGGCCTGTTCATGGCGCCCGGACTGGTTCTGGCGCTGCCTGCGGGCTATTGGGGGCGCTACGTTTCGGACCGCTTGATGGTGGTGCTGGGATTGGGTGCGCTGGCTCTGGGCGGAGTTCTGTCCGGTGTTGCAACCGACAGCTGGATGATTGGGCTGGGCCGTGCACTTGCCGGCGTCGGATTTCTGTTCACGACACTTTACTTTACCAAAATGGTTGCGGATTGGTTTGAGGGGCGCGAAATCGCCACCGCCATGAGCATTCTTGTCATGAGCTGGCCCTTCGGGATCGCCATGGGCCAGGTCGGTCATGCCTGGCTTGCCCAAAATTATGGCTGGCAGTCCCCGTTTCTGGCCGCCTCTGCCTATTGTCTGGTGGCGGCTCTGGGGGTTTTCGTGATGTATCAGACGCCTCATGACGTGCCGCCCGCAAAAGGCGCATCGACACCATCGTTAACCAGTCAGGAGTGGCGTCTGGTTTTCTGCGCGGCAACAGCGTGGGGCGTGTTCAATGCCGCCTATGTCACCTATCTTTCGTTTGGGCCAAAACTGCTCGAGGGCCTTGGACACTCTGCCATCGCGGCCGCTGGTATCATCAGCATCGGCAGTTGGCTCATGATCGTGTCAGGTGCAGCCTGTGGCCAGATCGTGGATCGTTTTGGGGGGCGGACTGTCGTTTTGAGCATCTGCATGGGCGGTGCGATCACCGCGCTTTTGCTTTTGGGTCGGCCCGGAGCCGGATATGGTGCCAGCCTGCTGTTCGGCCTGATTGGAATGGCCCCTGCCGGGGTGATCATGGCAATGGCCGGACAGGCCCTGCGACCCGCGGTTCGCGCCTTTGGCATGGGTGTTTTCTTTACCATCTACTACGCCATTATGCTGATCACACCGCCTGTGGCCGGTGCGCTTTTGGATGCAACGGGCGACGTACAAGGCCCGATATGGCTTGCCATCGTCTTGTTTGCCTGTGTCGTTCCACTTGGGGTCGCGTTTCAGCACTATAAATCCACGCCTCTTGCAGGCCAGGACACGAAAGTCTGATCATGGATATCCGCAAAACGATTTTCATTAGGGAAATCATCACTGGCGATGAAATGGGCAAGCCCTGTGATCCGATCATCCGCGTCGCCGCGATGGCGGTCTTGCGCAACCCCTTTGCCGGGATCGATCAACAGGATCTTTCAGCGCTGTTTGAGCTGAGCGCCGGGCTTGGTCAATCACTCGCGACAGAGCTTGTGAACATGCTTGGCGCGCCGCCCGTGTGCTATGGCAAAGCCGCACTGGTCGGGTCTGCGGGCGCGATGGAGCATGGCGCCGCCGTGCTGCACCCGGCGCTTGGCAAACCCGTGCGCGCCGCCATTGGCGGTGGCAAATCCCTGATGCCCTCTAACCACAAGGTCGCCCTGTTGGGAGGGTGCATTGATCTGCCGCTGGGGCACAAGGATGAGCCCTGGTCATTTGATCACATCGACACGATGACCCTGTCCGTGCCCGACGCCCCGCGCGCAGACGAAATCGTGCTTTGCATCGGTTTGTCGGACGGGACGCGGGCACATCCAAGGGTGACTAAAGGTCCAAGCCCGTCGTAGGAGCCGCGAATGTTCCCGCAAGGCTCTTCCGAAAGGGCCACAGGTCGATCCATTCATCGACCCGAGCCGCCAAGCCGCTCTTGATTTACCCGGCAGCACTTGCAAGGTGCGTTGAGCGGCGCGCCGGCGCTTGGCACCCCATTGCTCCAGTTTGCGACAAAGGCCCATCCCATGGACGATCTGCAATCCTTGCTCGAAGACATCAATGACGCCGTCATGCGCGAAACGGATCGCGGAAAAGTCGCCAATTACATTCCGGAACTGGCCAAACAGGACAATCAGCAATTCGGTATGGCGATCGCAACACTGGACGGGCAGGTTTTCTCAAGTGGCTGTGCGGACACCGCATTTTCGATTCAAAGCATATCCAAAGTCTTTACCTTGACCATGGCGCTGGGGCAATTCGGCGATGATTTGTGGGCGCGGGTTGGCAAAGAACCGTCAGGCTCCGCGTTCAATTCCATTGTCCAGCTTGAACATGAAAACGGCATACCGCGTAACCCGTTTATCAACGCAGGCGCAATTGTTGTGGCCGATACGGTTTTGGCCGCGCAAAGCCCGAGCGACGCCATTCAAGAGATTTTGCAGTTTGTCAGGACGCTGGCGCAAGACAACACTATCATGATCGACAAGGATGTGGCGGTCTCAGAGGCACAGACCGGTTTTCGCAATGCCGCGCTTGCCAATTACATGCGGTCTTTTGGCAATTTGGATCACCCGGTAGACGCAACATTGACCACGTATTTCAATCAATGCGCAATCGCGATGTCTTGCATACAATTGGCGCGCGCGGGGCTGTTCCTGGCCAATGGCGGTCTCAATCCGCAATCTGGCCTTCAGGTCGTGCCAAAGCTGCGGGTGCAACGGATCAACGCCTTGATGATGACGTGCGGACACTATGATGGATCCGGCGAATTCGCATTTACGGTTGGCTTGCCCGGCAAAAGCGGCGTCGGGGGCGGCATATTGGTGATTGTTCCGGGTCGGGCCGCCATTGCCGTTTGGTCGCCCGGTCTGGATTCAAATGGCAATTCAAAATTGGGCAAAATGGCTTTGGAAATGCTGGTCGCAAAAACTGGTTGGAACATCTTTAGCACCTGACGGGCTTGCATGCGCCGACCTATCGCCATTCAACACCAGGCCCGCTCTGCCCGCATCCAAAATTGGCAGTCCGGCTTTGCAACCGTGATTGGCCATGACCATCAGAACACCGTAGCTCGCTTGCCGCTGTCGCAAGGGCGCTGAGGTGTCGCAGACCAGCCCATCAATCTCGCGCAGGATGCGCTGACGTGCCCTGGGCCATTGATGTCGCCCGGACCGCGCGCCGTCGCCGTTTTTTTTCACCAGCCCCCTCAAAACAGAAGTCGAACGCTATCCATTTAGCCGCCGCTTTGAGGTCCGACCTTGAGGCTCGCATCGCAGGTTAAACGGGCCCGTAAGGCAGTGTGCCAAACAGGTTGGATCAGGGAAAAACCGGCTTGGGATCGTCAAATTGAAACGCCAACTGCCGTTTGGGCGTCAGATGAGACAGTGGTGCGCCCAGAATCTGTTCGGCGTGCAGGATCACGGTTGCGGCGGCGCGCGCGTCCTCGCCTGCGTCATGGTGATGAAATTGCAACCCCAGATGGGTTTTGAGGTTCGCAAGCCCATGCCCGCCTGCCCCCTTCAACGCAGGCCAGGCCTGGCGCGCGATGGTGACGCTGTTGGTCCAATGCGATGAGATCATCGGCAGGTCATAGCGCGCGCAGGCAGCCGTCATTGCTTTTTCGTCAAATGTGCTGTGCTGCACGAGGCTGTGCGTGTTCAGCACCTCGTACAATGCGGCGTAAACCGTTGGAAAGGTTGCGGCCTGCGCGACTGTTTTGGCGCCGATTCCATGCAACTGAGTGTTGAACGGCTCAAACGGTTCTTCGGGGTCAACCAGGACGGAAAAGGTCTGCAACTCACCTGTTTGGCCGACAAAACACAAACCGATCTGGCAAATGCCGCCAATCGATTTTCCCGCTGTTTCAACGTCCAAAGCGATGAACCGGAACAGACCGGTGGGCAGCCCTTCGAGATGTCCAAATCTGTTCATCAAACCTTCCATTTTGCGCATTTTGTCTGCGGAATTTTAGGATCGCACCCGGCTCGCAACGCCTGGTTTAGCGGTCCAACAAATGCGCAGCGGATTGATTGTAAAGCACCTTGTTGTTTTGCGCGTTCTGCTCGCCTCGGTTCTGTTTGGCCTTGTGCAGATTGATCGCACGCATAACCGCAGGCCGTTCTTTGATGCGTTTGCGCCATGCGGTGACATTGGGAAAATCGTCCAATGACGAGGTCAGCGGTTTGGCGATGAACACCCATGGAAAGGCCAACATGTCAGCAATCGAATAGTCACCGACGATCCACTCGCGCCCCTCCAACCGTCGCTCAAGCACCGCAATGTTGCGTTCATATTCGCCGCGATAACGGTCAGCGCCATATGTTTGCCCCTCGGGTGCGTAGTTGACAAAATGGCTCAACTGGCCCGCCATTGGCCCCTGATTGCCAACCTGCCAAAACAACCATTGCATGATTTCAAGCCTGAGCCCCGGATCCTGCGGCAAAAACCGCCCGGACTTTTCGGCCAGATACCAAAGGATTGCGCCAGATTCAAAAACAGAGGTGCCGGTTTCATGATCAAAGATCGCGGGCATCTTGGCGTTTGGGCTGATCTCAAGAAATTCGGGTTTGAACTGATCACCCTCGCCCAAGCGCATCAAATGCGTGGTGAAATCAACGCCCAGTTCTTCCAACAAGATCGCGACCTTCCAGCCATTGGGCGTGGGGGAATAGTAAAAATCAATCATGGGCTGGGGTCCTGTCCATCTGTGGCGGCACCGCTGGCGATCATCGCGGCAATGTCCTCGTCGTCGTATCCTGCTTCGGATAACACTGCGATTGTCTCCTGACCCAATTTTTGGGCCGGGCTTGGGTCAAAGTCTGAGTATCCGACAAACCGCGCCGCCGGGCGCGCCTGACGCAGGCGGCCCGATTGCGGGTGATCGGTTTCAATCACAATCTGGTTTGCCTGAACTTGCGGGTGGGTGATCATCTCACCCCGCGTCAAGATCCGCGCGCACGGCACATCAAATTCGCTCAGACGCGCCATCCAATAGTCGGTTGTCTGATGCCTCAGCGCCTCCTGGGTCAATTCCAGACGCAGGTTCTTGTTCACATCCCGCAACGCCGCCGTGGCAAAGCGCGGGTCTTGCAACCATGCGGTGCGATCCAGCGCAGTTGCCAGGTTTTCCCAGCTTTTGTTGGTCATCGCCGCGACAGAAATGTAGCCGTCCTTGGTTGTGTAAATCAGATCAATCCAGCTTTGTGGCGCGTCTTGATCCGGTTCGTCGCCGACAAATGTGTGCTCGGACATGTCTGAGCCCCACAGGAAACTGATCAACGTGTCCAGCATCGACAATGTTACCGTTTGCCCTTGCCCCGTGCGGGCGCGCGCCAGTAACGCGGCCGTCACCGCCTGACTGGCCTGCACCGCCGTCAGCTTGTCGGGCAAGATCGTGCGCACCAAACGTGGCTGGCGATCATCACCGCCGCCTTGCACTGTGGTCAAACCTGACAGGGCCTGAATCAACGGGTCAAAAACTGGCTTATCGGCCCAGGGCCCTTCAAACCCAAAACCCGCAATCGAGACGTAAACAATGTCAGGGCGCACCGCGCGAACTGCCGCTTCGCCCAGGCCAATGCGTTCGGCCACACCGGGGCGAAAGTTCTGAACAAAGACATCTGAGCGCGCCGCCAGTTTAAGGCAGGCAGCAACACCGTCCTTGTCTTTCAGATTCAGCGTCACCGAGCGTTTGTTGCGATTGTTATTGAGAAACGAGGACGAAAACCCGCCCCGCTGCTTGGACACGTGCCGCGTGTGATCGCCGCCCTCAGGGTGTTCAACTTTTATGACTTCGGCGCCCTGATCAGCCAGGATCATCGTGCTCATCGGTCCCGAGATCATCGAGGTCAGGTCAAGAATGCGAAATCCGTCAAGAGGGCCGTTCATACGCGTCTCCCAGTTGGTTCTACGCCAGGGCACGGATGATCGCCGCCGCCCCCAGCACACGCTTTGGTAAAGCCGGTGAACTCTAAACGCACTAATTTAGACCTCAAGCACGATTTTCGCGATTTGGCCCGCATTTTGCGAAAGGTTCCGCACCCTGATGGGCCATTGAGACCAGCCTCGTTCCCTGCGCCACGCACCGCAATGCTTTGCAACCGGCCCAAAAGCCAGCACGAGCCCGCCCGTTTAAATGCCGTAGCGGCAAGATCACGGTGTGTTGCAAGCTCTTGATTTTGCGCAACCAATCCAAAAAATGGGGTCCGTAATGCGTTGGATCATCAGCGCATTGGGCCAAGTATCAGGTGATTTTGATCTGAGCGCGCTGTTTCATCCCAGACGGCCCAAGATATTTTTGACGTTTTGCCCAATGTCCAAGCCAAGCGCGCGCGCCGGGGCGTTACAGCGCGATATCACCCCAGACATCAGCCCCGAAACGGCATCGCCGATCCGGCAGGTTTCATGATCAAGTGTCACGGCCGCAATCCCGCGTTGTTGCAATGCAGGAAGGCGCGAAAAGCCGATGTCGTTCTTGCCCCCACCGGCGTCGTTATAGGCGACCAGCCCGGCATCTGCTTTGCAGGCGCGCGCAGGGTCGCCGCCGATCAACCCGCCGTGCGAACCGGTGACAATCAATCTGCCTGCATCTGCCGGGGTGATCAAAGACGCGCTGTCGACGCACAAGACAGTTTTGCCCGCAATATCGATGCATTGGCGGGCCTCAACTACTTTTGGCAATATCCCCGACGGGGGCGGAGCCTGAAGCAAGGCCGTGATTTGTTCGTGCAAAGCCAAACCTGCGACCATGCCCAAAACGCGCGCGGTTTCGTTGACAAAGCCGACGATGCCGTTTTCCATTGCGTCTGTGGCGGACCCGATTTCAGCGCTTGATGCTGTGACCGACACGCCTGCCATCCCGACCGTGTCCAATGCTTTCAGGCCCGCGATGCCAGCGCCGCTCAGCCCGATGCCCGCGTCATTCAGCACAACAGCGCGCAGCCCGGACCGAGACGCAATGGCCGCTGCAAGATGCCCGCCGTGCGAGCCCGAAATGCCCACCTGACCTGCCATTTGCGCTGTCGCGTCGGTGATCGAATCCAGCGTGACGAGATTTGGAAACATGGGGGCTTCTTTCGAAAAAGATTGACTTAGAGATGCCGCTGGTTCCTTTTATCGGAAAACAGGTTCCGATAAAAGGAACTATTGGGAGGGAAAACATGAACGAGATCCTGACCATGGGGTCAATTCACCGCGCGAAGGCCGTTCTTGATGTTTTGGCCAACGCCCCATTGGGCGCGTCCTTGTCGCAGGTGATCGCGCAGACCGACTTCACCAAGACCACCTCTCATCGCACCCTGCAAAGCTTGCAAAGCGTGCATTTCGTCTACCAAGAACCCGACACCCGGCGCTATTTTCTGGGGGCCGCCATGGCCAAACTGGCCCGCAGCGCCAGCCTGAGCAGCACGGCTTCTTTGTCCGGCCGGGCCATGCAACGGCTCGCCAAGGTCAGCGAAGACACGGTGTTCTTGTCGATCCCCGAAGGCGCTGTTTCGATCTGCGCGCGGGTTGAGCTGGGGGCCTTTCCCATCCGAACGCTGACCCTGGAAGCTGGCACACGGGTGCCGCTTGGCGTCGGGGCCACTGGCCAGGCCCTCTATGCGGCGACACCCAAGGCCAAGCGCCAGGCTGCGGCACAGGCCAATGAGGCATGGATGGCCGATTTCAATTACACCCCCGCCCAGGCCGAAGAGCTTGCGGCGGATTTTGAAACCCGCGGATATGCGCTGAACCCCAGTATCCCAGTGCCCGGCATGAGCGCCATTGCCCTGCCAATCAAAAGCGCAACCGGGCGCACCTTTGCAGCCCTTGGGTTTGGC
>JBGCDD010000006.1:0-6243 GCA_045105075.1 Sedimentitalea sp.
GTTTTGATGAAAGCCTTGTCACCTACGAAGACTTTGACCTTTGGTTGCGGATTGCCGGTCAGCGAGACCACAATCTTTATGCCATCGGTGACACCCTCGCCCAATATCGCCGTCACACCACCCAGACCACAGGCCAGTGGCACAAGATGCACGAAGGCTGGACTCGGGTGGCGGACCGGCTCGCCCGCGACCATCCCAAGGCCTGGGGCAAAGTGGCCAAATCGGCCTGGGCGCACCAGTATGAATATGTGGCCTCGCTGGCCTATAACGCCGGAGACATCGCACAAATGCGTGTGTTCATGAAGAAAGCCTGGCAGGTGGGTGGGCTGGAGCTGTTCAAACGCCAGAATGCTGCGATCATGGTGGGCGTTGCCGTGGCCAGCTATCTGCCCCGGCCTTTGCAGATTGTGATTGGCTGGGCGTTCACGCACATGCGCGTTCTCACCCGAAAAGTTCTGAGAACCGGATCGTGAAGGAGGCACCCAAAATGTTATCAAAACCAAAACAAGACGCTGTGTCGTTGCCCCGCATTTCCCTGGTATCGACCGCACGATCCGGCACAACACATCTGATTCGCATCGCCGCTGCGCTGGAACAGCTTTATGTGGTGCGCAACGAATGGTTGGACATGCAAGGGGTTGCTTGGGCGCAAGCCGATGAATTGGCGAAATTCCGCGCTTTGCATGGCGTCGATTATACCGACCACACCGATCCGCGATTGTCCAAATGGGTGCGCGAAAACAAGGAAGAAACCCTGCAAATTCTCGAAACGCTGGCCAAGCCCGAAGACCGGGCTGTTTTTTACAAGTCCTTTCCCGGGCATGTGCTGGGCGATGACTTCAATCGACTGTTTTACGACCGGCCCGGCACCCTGTTTGTGTTCCTGATGCGCCGCCCGATTGACTCGTTCATTTCGCTGATGAAAGCGCGATCAATCGAAAAATGGGTGACCATAGACACGACCCAGATGAAGCCCGAACTGCAGGCCGAAAGCTTTCTGACCTGGTGGGGGATCAATTCCGATTGGTTTTTGCGCCTGCAACAGCGTCTTAAAGCCGACAATCGCCCCTTTGGCATGCTGAGTTACGAAGACGATGTGATGGCCAGTGTCCCCCATCTTTTGAACCGTTTGGTCGCAGAATTGCACGTCGCCGGGTTTGAGACATCTGTCAACAGAACACACCTTGTCAAATCAAGTGTGAAACGTGCCATCCACAAGGTGAAAGGGCGCGAGCTGTTTGGCGATATGGGGGCTATGAAACAAGACAAAGAAAAAAGCACGGCCGCCAAAGTTTCGAACTGGGATGCGTTTTGCCAAGACGTGATCGCGCGCACCGGATCGCTTGACAGTTTCGAGGCGTTTAAACCTCAGGATCAGCCACATTTTTGGGGCGCCAAAGGTTGCACAGCAAAGTTCTGACCTCGGCCAACAGCGGATGCCGGGTCAGGCACAAGCCGACCAGCCAAAGCGCAACACTTGCGATCAGCCCCAGCAAAACGACCACAAAGGCTGAAGACCCGGCGCTGAACTGGCCCATCCCCCAAACGGCGAATGCGACACATGCGGTAACACCAAAACTGCGCCACACCCGCTGCGCGATCTGTGTGGGCGCAAGCGCAAGCGGTGCCGCGATGACCCAGAATTGCACGGCAACCACTGCATATTGGACCAGAACCAGCGCAAACAACGTCGCGATGATATCTTGGGCCGCCAGCACCACAACCACGCCCAGCGACGCCAGCAGGTTCACAACCGCAATCGCCAGCAAGCGTCTTTCACACTTCAAAGCCACGGCAGCGGTCGACGCGATGGCGCCAAAAGACTGTATTGCCAGAGCGTATCCCAGAATTGAAAATATCTGCCCCGCCAGGGTCCATTGATCGCCCAACACAAGGGCCACAAGGGCCGGGCCAAGGAAGACAACAACACACCCCAGCGGCCACGCAATGGCGGTGATGTATTCAAGCGACCGTAACACTTCGGCGCGCAAATGGTCTTTGCTTTGGCGCGCCTGATTGAACAGATGCGGGGTCAGCACGGGCATGATTGTTTCCGAGATGATCTGGTTCGATTTCGCCTCCAGTTCAACCGCGCGGTTGTATTGACCCAACATACCCAAGCCCGCCAAACGCCCAATCAGCAACGTGATTGTGGCCTCGCGGGCTTCGCGCACGCCGTTCAGCACAAACAGGGTCGATGCAAACTGCAGCATCGGCAGGCCCACGCGCAGGCTCGGGCGCACCAGAAATGTCCGGCCCGTCGCCCAAACCACCATGACGGCATAGACGGTCGAGGACACCAATGTGCCAATCGCCAAACTGATCGGGCCCAACCCCGCATAGGCCAGAGGTACGGCGCAAAGTGGAAACAGAACTGCCGCCACCAGACGCAGTCGAAATTGCGTCTTGAAACGCATCTCGCGGATGATCAGCGCGCTGGCCGGCATGGAAATCGCAATAAGCGGGATCACAGGCAGCAGCCAGATCAGCGTCGCTTCGGGCGCCCCGAAATCCCAAATCAGTAGCGCGATGATGTAAACAGCGGTGACCAAAATGCAGGCCGTCGCCGTCAGCCCGACAATTTGGCGGCGAAACGTCAGGTCCAGCACATCCTGACGCAGGATCACATTATAGAGGCCAAAGTTGCCAATGAACTGGCCAAATCTGAGCAGGGCAAAAGCGGCGGCAAATATGCCCATGTCCAGTGGTGTCAGAACCCGCGCAAGGATGGCAAGACCTCCCAGCTCGACCGCAAATATCGCAATGAATTGCAGGATTTTCCACGCAAAGGCAGACCGAAGGCTCATGTCGCAGGCGTTTTGCGCAAGGCGCGCAACAGCAATAATGCAGGGATCAACCAAACAACGCGCGATTGATAGCGGTCAACCGGGGCGGACAGGCCGCCAAAGATGACCGCATTGACCAATAGCCCGACGACGATGACCAACGCCAGATCACGCTCGGCCCTGTTCAACTGTCCGCGCGCCCAGAGCATCAGCACCGCAACACAGGCCAGCAAAGTGCCCACCTTGGTGATCCAGTCAAAATTGTTCAGGACCACGGATTGATCTGGCGTGATGTCGCCAACCGAGCCGTCATTCGGGTCAATCGGGCGCAATTCTCCGGTGCCAACAGTGATGATCTGGCGCAACCCATTGCCAACAAGTGACCAAGTCTGCGCAATAGGATAGGCTTTGAAGGTCGCGATCAGAAACGCCTTTTCTTCAGACCGGATCGCATCCAGATCTGCGGCGGACAGGCTGCGGATGCCATCGGGCGCCCACAGGAATTCGGTAATATTCTCTGGGACGTTGTCTGCAAATAGATCGCACATGGCAAAATCTGTGCTGTCACAATGGTCGTGCAGAAACCATGCGGCTGGACCGTCCTCAAGCGATCTGGCGAGCAGTATAGGAAGCCTTTTTGGTGCAAAACTGGGCTGGTCCAGTGCAATTGCGCTGGCCGACAGATTAACAATCAGCGACGCGACAATCGGAATTGGCCCCAGCATCACCAAACGCAGACTGACACGTCGTTGCACAGCGCGCACCAGCAGCACAAAAGCCGTCAATGCAAACGCCAGCGGGATGTGGCCGTAATGCGCGCTGACCGCGAACGTTGCAATCAGGGTCATTGCGGCGATCGTGCGCCAGCCAAACGCATCAACGCCCCGCATCAAGAAACCAGCCCAGATGATCACTCCGGCGGCCAGAATATCAGGCATCGCATAAGACGCGATCCACGGCAGCGTGCTGAACCCGACCAGCAGACCAAGCGCGGCAAGGGACGCGGTGTTCCAGGTCCAGTCCCGAACGAACGGAAGCAGCATTCCCAATGTCAGCGCGGTTTGGCCCAGAACCGGCAGGATCAGCCCCAGCGGCGTCTGCGATGTCACATACACAAAGACCGAATACGACACGGCCCGGACCAGCCTAACGCCAGAGGCGACCGTCTCGGCAGCGCCCCCTCCGCCGGACTCAGCGGTTGGAAACATCATCGATTTGGCAAGCGCCAGAGTTTGCTCGCCCATGCCAAGATAGGACAGCGTATCAAAATAGATCAGCGGCGCTGACACCAACAGCATCGGCCAGGCCAGCACGACCGACACAGCGCCAATCAGCAGCATTTGCTGCGAAAGCGATGGTTGTCTACTCATTGCGATGTCTGCCTGCGCGCTCTTTGCGCACTTCGGCGTAGTAGCCCGAAACCATTGCAACCTGACTGAGGCCCATCAAAAAAGACTGTCCCAATCGTGCGTGCCCGGAACGTTTCAACGGATGCGTCAGCAGGCCCGTGTAAAACCCGGCATGTTCCACTTTGGGTCGCGCATCTTTTCGGGCGTCAAGCGCGCGATGCAGATACCGTGCGCCTCGACCATAATTGCGATGCTGTTTCCAGAAGGACGCAAAAGACAAATCATGCGAATGCATCACCAGCGCGCCGGGTTCGTACAACATCGTACCGCCGGCATCTTTCCACCTGAGCGAATAATCGCGATCTTCCGACGCAATGCGAAATGCTGCGTCAAATCCATCAATCGAAAGGAAATCTTCACGGCGGCAGCACATGTTGTTGGTCGTAAAAAATGACATCGGGTTTTCGTCACTTTGGTAATACTCATAAAGATAGGTCGAAAGCGATTGGCTGGCCGCCGAAAAGACGTTTTGGGTCAGCGCGTTTTCAATCCGACCGCCGACCAGCCGCATCGGTGCGCCGTTTTGGGTTTTGACCAAGGTCTGCACCCAATTCGGGTTGGGCGCGCAATCATCATCGGTAAAGCACACCAATTCTGTTTCGCACGCGGCCACCCCTGTGTTGCGCGCCGCACCTGGGCCACCGTTGTCGCGTTTGACCAGATGCACATGGGCGCCAAAGTCCTGCACAATCGGCTCCAGCGCGACTTGGCCGCCGTCATCTACAATGTACGTCGGATACGGACCCCCTTCCAACGCGGCAAGAGACGTCAGGCAGGCGCGCAATTGCTTAGGTCTGTTGAATGTCGGGACGATGATCGAGACTGATTTCATGAGGTCGAGAAAGTTTCCAGAGTAAATTGCGGTGCTGACGCATAACCAGCTTGCCCGTGATGCGAAATAATCTTCCTGAAAAGAGATAAAATTATGACGAAGATGGATCAAGTGCGCGAAATTAACAGATTTCCGACACAGTGTTGCACCACACCCCACAATACCCCGGCGAATGGCGTGGGTGTGGAGCGACGTTTGGGTCCTTCGAAAACGAGCACTGCGCAATAGCGTTTGAAAACTGAGGGCTGTGCCGACCATGGTAAATGAAACTGTCGCCATCATCGGGGGTGGTCCCGCAGGTTTGACCGCAGCTTATGAGTTGTTGAAGTGCAGTAACAAACACGATGTCACTGTCTTTGAAGCCGGTGATTTGGTCGGGGGAATTGCGCGCACGGAAAGCCATAATGGGTACCGGTTTGACATTGGTGGTCATCGGTTTTTCACCAAAGTCCCCGAAGTCGAACAGATGTGGAAAGACGTGCTGGGGGAAGAATTTATCACCGTTCCGCGCCTTAGCCGTATCTACTACCGCAACAAATTCTTTTCCTATCCGCTGAAACTGACCAATGCGCTGACCCAGATCGGCATTTACGAAAGTCTGCGGATCGTGCTGAGCTATCTCAAATGGAAGGTCATGCCGCACAAGCAAGAGAATAATTTTGAAGAATGGGTCATGAACCGGTTCGGCGGACGGCTCTACATGCATTTTTTCAGCAGCTATACGGAAAAGGTATGGGGCATCAAACCAACATCGATCCGGGCCGATTGGGCGGCTCAGCGCATCAAAGATCTGTCGTTAAGCAAGATCGTGTGGAATGCTCTGACAGGTGCGAACGACTCCGCAAGCCTGATTGAAGAATTTCAGTACCCGCGCCTCGGCCCTGGCCAAATGTGGGAACGCACGGTTGAAGAGATCGAAAAACGCGACGGCCAGGTGGTGATGAACGCCCCCGTGACCAAAGTGCACCGCGACGGCAACCACGTAACCGGCATTGAACGCAAGACCGGCGATGGCCAAACAGAGACGGTGGCGGCGGACCACTTTATCAACTCGATGGCTGTTCGCGCTCTGATCAACGCCTTTGAGCCGCGCCCCCCTGCTCCCGTCGTCGCGGCCGCCGCCAAGCTAAAGTATCTCGATTTTCTGATCGTCACGCTGGTGTTGGATCACACTGATCCATTCCCGGACAATTGGATCTATGTGCACAGCCCTGAC
>JBGCDD010000007.1:0-4103 GCA_045105075.1 Sedimentitalea sp.
AGGCCGCCCCTTTATTTGGGGTCGTGCTCTATATTTGGGTGCAGTTTACTCTTGTCCGAGCCCTTCTAGCAAGGGCACAAACCGCACGCTGCGCAATTCATCGTAATCATAGCCCTGTTCAAGCCGTGTGACGCGGATCAGGCTTTGTACCGCATCCGATTGGCCAACCGGCAGCACCATGATGCCGCCCACCCGCAATTGGGCCAGCAATGTGCTGGGGGGGTCTTCGGCAGCGGCCGTCAGCAATATGCGGTCAAAGGGCGCCTGTTCGGCAGACCCGCGACTGCCGTCGGCGGTAAACGTCGTGATGTTGGTGATGTCATTGGCCGCAAAGACATCGCGGGCGGCATGCACAAGGCTGCGGTAGCGATCAACGGTATAGACCCGCCGCGCGAGTTCGCTGAGGATTGCAGCCTGATAGCCAGACCCTGTGCCGATTTCGAGAACCTTGTCGCGCGGGCTGATTTGCAAGGCTTGGGTCATTAGCCCCACGACCGACGGCTGGCTAATTGTTTGGCCGCATGCAATCGGCAGGGGCATGTCCTCATAGGCGCGATCGGCGAACGTGCCTTTGATGTAGTCGGCGCGGTCGACCTGTTCCATTGCCGTCAGCACGCGCGCGTCGGTGACACCCTTGCTGCGCAACGCATAAAGAAACTGCATCTTTGTTGGCGCGTCAAATGTCACGACAGGGTGTCTTTCAATGTGGCAAGCATCTTGCGATCTGTCAGATCGGCGCGCATCGGCGTGACCGAGACATAGCCATCAAGGTTCGCTGCCGCGTCCGAGCCAGCGGCGGTGGGCATGTGTTGTGGCCCGCCGCGGATCCACAGGAAACGGCGCCCTGTGGGCGATGTTTGTGCTTCGGCGTGGAAATGTGTGTCGCGGCGAAACCCTTGGGTTGTGGCGGCGATGCCTTTGACATCGGCGGCGGCCACGGGGGGGAAGTTTACGTTATAAAAGGGCTTATAGTCGGCCCCGTCATCCCAAAGCGCGTCATTCAACAATGCACGCACGGTGGCCGCACCGTGGCTGGCTGCCGCTTCAAACGGGTTGGCAAGGTCTTTGTTTTCAGGCCCATAGAATTGCGACATGGCGATCGAGCGCACGCCTTGCAACGCGGCCTCGATGCAGGCACCGATGGTGCCGGAATAGAGCGTGTTTTCGGCGGCATTGTTGCCACGGTTCACACCCGACAGGATCAGATCGGGGCGGTGATCTGTCATTACATCATACAGCCCTGCAATCACACAGTCGGCGGGCGATCCTTCGGCTGCAAAACGGCGTTCGCCAAGCTGGGCAATCATGGTGGGATGGGTGTAGCTGATACAGTGGCCGACGCCAGATTGTTCAAACGCGGGCGCGACAGTCCAGACCTCGCCTTCAGGCCCTGCGATTTCACCCGCAATATCGGTCAGAACCTTGAGCCCTGGCGCGTTTATGCCATCGTCGTTGGTGATCAAAATGCGCATGACGCCGCCCCGCTGTTGCTTATGCCACCTCTAGGGCGCGGGCGCACGCGCGGCAAGCATATGGCGCTCTCCACCTGCATGTTGTGGGCGTGCGTGCGCCATCCGCAACAATCGGGGGGGTTATGCGATGATTTCGGGCAGCATCCGCGCGGCCTCGGCCGTGGGATCGGCCAGTTGGCTGCGATCTTCGCCGGGATAGAACCGCCCGCGGGTGGCGGTCGGCATCGGGGCAGGGGTCAGGATTTGGACGGTTGGGCCGGTTTTGGCGCTCTCAGACTGCCAGCTGCGCGCCAGAGCGATTTGCGCGGTCTTGGTCGCACCATAGGCGCCAAAGAACTGGTCGCCGCCGTGGGGATCATCAAAGAACACAGCCTTGCCAGATTGCCCCAAAAGCGGGCTCACATAGGCGATCAGACGTGATGTAGCCTCGATGTTGATGGTCATTGATTTGGCCAGATCCTTGGGCCCGATATGACCTGCAGGCGCCAAGGGGGCTGCATGCACTGCGGTGTGCAACCAAAGATCAAGGCTGCCCCAGCGGTCGAAAATGCCACGGCACAGCTGCTGCATCGCGGCGTCTACGCCAATATCCATTGGCGCGAGGGTCGCTTGGCCGCCGAGCGATTGGATTTTGTCGTCGAGTTCCTCAAGCGCGCCCACGGTCTTGGCGACCGCGATCACGTGATGTGTAGGGGCGAGTGCTTCGGCAAAGGCCGCCCCAAGTCCGCGCGACGCGCCGGTGATCAATACAGTTTTTGTCATGGGGTGGGTGATGTGACGAACTGGGCCCCACGTCAAGGCTTAGCCGCGTGGCAACGCCAAAGATTGGGTGCGCCCCCAGCGGTCGGTCATTACGATGCGATCTTCGCCGATGCCGTTGACTGTGATGCCAAAGATCGTTTCACCTGTGCTGACACGGGCGATCTGGCCGCGTGCAGACCGCAAAAGGGCTGCGGTACCGTTATGGCCATCGATCACGCCAATGACCGACAAGGCGTTCAATTCAAGCGCGTCGGACATTGTTGCTTTTGCACCTGCAAGGGCGGGATCAGGTTCGGCCATCAAATTCACTGCTAACGATATGTTTTCTTTGCGCTGCTGATCACAGAAAAACACGCGGGGCAAAAGCCCTCCCGCGCCCGAAATCTGCGCCAAGACGTCGCGTTCGCGTGCCATTTCGTTCACATCGGTGTGAAACGCGGCCTATTCGGCGGCTGTTTTGGCCTGAAAGCCCTGTTCGATCATATCGGACGGTGCAACCGGATATTCACCCGAGAAACACGCATCACAATAGGCAGGCTTGTTTGGATCGCGGCCCTTTGCTTCGCCAACTGCGCGATAAAGCCCGTTGAGCGAAATAAACTTCAGGCTGTCGACGCCCAAGTGATCGCGCATTTCTTCCTCGGACATGGTCGCAGCCAACAGCTTTTCGCGCTGTGGCGTGTCGACGCCGTAAAAGCAGGGCCATGACGTCGGCGGAGAAGCGATGCGGAAATGCACCTCGGCCGCACCGGCATCAAGGATCATTTCCTTGATCTTGCGGCTGGTGGTGCCGCGCACCACGCTGTCATCGACCAAGATTACCCGTTTGCCTTTGATCAGCGCACGGTTGACGTTCAGTTTCAGACGCACACCCATGTTGCGGATGCTTTCCGAGGGTTCAATAAACGTCCGGCCCATATACTGGTTGCGGATGATGCCCATCGCATAGGGAATACCCGCTTGCAGTGAATAGCCGATGGCCGCAGGCGTGCCGCTGTCCGGCACTGGGCAGACAAGATCGGCCTCAACCGGGGCCTCTTTCGCCAGCTCACGGCCAATGTTTTCGCGCGTCTCATAGACCGAGCGGCCATTCAGGATGCTGTCGGGGCGGCTGAAATAGACATGTTCAAAAATGCAAAAACGCGACGCATTGGGACGGAAAGGAAAGTGGCTGGCCACGCCCTTTTCGGTCACGACGACCATTTCACCCGGCTCAATCTCGCGGACAAATTCGGCGCCGATGATATCAAGCGCGCATGTCTCAGAAGCCAGCGCCCAGCCGTCACCGACCTTGCCCAGAACCAGCGGGCGCACGCCCAAAGGATCACGACAGCCGATCAGCTTGGTGCGGGTCATGGCGACTATTGAAAACGCGCCTTCGACTTTGCGCAACGCCTCTTCCATGCGGTCGGGGATGTTGCGGCCCATGGACCGCGCCATCAGGTGGATGATGCATTCGCTGTCGGATGAGCTTTGGAAAATTGATCCGCGTTCAATCAGTTCGCGGCGCAAAGACAAGGCGTTGGTGATGTTGCCATTATGGGCAATCGCGGCACCGCCCATGGAAAATTCGCCAAAGAACGGCTGGACGTCGCGCATCGCGGTTTGGCCTTTGGACCCTGCCGTGGAATAGCGCACGTGCCCGATGCCGATTGTGCCGGGCAGGCGTTCCATCATGGATGCAGACGTAAAGTTATCACGCACCAGCCCCATGCGGCGCTGCTGGTTAAAGCCGTTGACGGGATCGTGGGTGACAATGCCACCGGCCTCTTGTCCGCGATGTTGCAGCGCGTGCAGGCCGAGGGCGACAAAGTTGGATGCATCGGTCACGCCGACAACGCCGAAAACGCCACACTCCTCACGTAATTT
>JBGCDD010000008.1:0-6586 GCA_045105075.1 Sedimentitalea sp.
GACGGGCGTCATATTCAGCGGATGCAAACGGGAGGGTGCGATCCCCCTGGTGAAAGCGGTAGTTCTGTGGACGGTTCATCATAGGCTCCTTCAAAGGCGCCGACCGGTCGCATTTTGAAGGGGCGTAGACCTCCCTCACCGAAACACCGGTCAAGCAAGATCCCGGCGTTCAGGAAGGGGAAAAAGGTCTTGCACAATGTGCTGGCGACGCCATCGCCGACCTATGCGCTTGTGATCGCTGAAAAGCTGATTCCAGGCAAGCATTTTTCGCCGCGCCGCGGATCAAAAATAGCCCCGTCAGAAGGGAGCTGTTGTCTGAAATAGTGTCTCAGACGATATCGGTTGCGCTGGAGAAAGCCCCTCTTCTCAGCACTTTGTTACGCAATCGCCTGCCGGGCAGTGGCCAGCTTTTGAGCCGTCTCAAGAATTGGCGGGCAGGTCGTCTGATCATCTCAACCGGGCTTTGAACACCGCAATCGCATTGTGAAACAGCTTTGGGTTCTCTTCTGCACGTGCCGCAAGCTGCGCGCCTTCCAACAGCGCCAGCATCGCGGCCGCTTCGACACCGGGATCCGCCACAGCCGCGATCGACCCGTCTTTTTTGCCAGTGGCAAAGGCGGCACCGAGCCAGCCCAACATCATTTGGCGAAAGATGCTGATTTCCTGAATCACTTCGGCGGGCAGGCTTTCACGGCTGGTCGAGAATGACACACAAAGACACAGGCTTGTCCCGCCTTGCAGCGCGTCGTGATAGACATCAACCAACGCGCTGACGCGTGCAGCACCGGACAGGTGCGCCGCGTCAATCTCGGCACAAGCGGCCTTTAGCGTTTGGTGATAGCGTTTCATCAAAGCCACTGACAAAGCGGCTTTTGTCGAGAAATGGTGATGGATGCTTGCCTTGCGAATGCCAACATCCTGAGCCAGATCGGCGTAGCTGAAGCCGTCAAAACCGCGCGTTCTTGCGGCTTTTTCGGCGGAATTGAGCAACGCTGTTTTGGTATCAGTCGGCATAGGACGTCCTTTATCCGCCAAGACTATGGACCACATTTTCGCCCGCTTCCAGTGCGCCCTCCAGATACCCGCCAAACTGCGGGGCGACTTCGGTGCCGCCAAACACCACTCTGTTATCCCAAACACCTTTGAGGGCATGCGGCAGGCCATATTGGGGATGCGCATAAAGCGGGGCCTGATCCAACGGGGTCGCTGTATTTTGGTCAAACGCCCAGTCTTTGACGTAAAGCTGTCTGGGATTTGCGGCCTTTGGGCCGAACAAGCGTTGGAATTGCGCCAAAAGAGCGTCGCGCAACTGGCCTTCATCTTTGCGCGCGGTCGGTGGTAGCCCGACAAAGCCAAACAATGCGTAAGGACCGCCCTGTGCCGGCGAGGCGTCGTGAATTTCAACCATTGGGCCGCAACGGCTCATCGCATCACCAGACAACCCTTCTTCACGCCAGAATGCAGTATCATAGACGGCGATGGCCTTGGCTTGTCCTGCCATCCAAGTCGGGATGTCGGCCATGGATTGCATCGCGGTTTTTGGCAGAACCGGGGTGAATTCAATCTGGGCCGCAATGACCCGTGGCGGCAGGGCCAGCACGATCTTTTGTGCGGTGATACGTCGGCCATCGTTCAATGTGGCACGCACGCCCGCCTCGATTTGCTCAAGACCGGTCAGGGCCGTGTTCAAGTGGACACTGTGGGGCGGTAGTTGGTCGGCCAGAGCCGCAATCAACGCACCAAGCCCACCGTTGAGCCGGTAAGACCCCTGCATTGACGCGTGGCCGCGCCCGCGTTGCACTTGCCCCTTTTCGTCCTCGAAGGTGAGAATGCCCGCGCAGTGCTGATCAAATTTCTGCAAGCCCAGCCGGTGGATCAATGCGGCGATGCGCGGTTGGCCTGGCCAGAACCAAGCCGGGCCCATGTCGAAATAGCCATCCTCCAGAACCTCGGTTTTGATCCGGCCCCCAAGGCGGCTGCGGGCCTCAACCAGCGCGAAATCGCGGCCCTGACGCTGCAGGTGATCTGCAAGGCTCAGACCGGCAAGACCGCCGCCGACAATGAGGATATCTGTGTTCATTTCAGAACCCTTGCGATGCCGGGCGCAGATCCATCGTATGCGTCCGGGTGGATTTTGGTGGGTGTGCCAGTTGCCAATTGGCCGCGGCAATGTCTGTCGGGGTCATCATTTTGGCCGGATCAAGCTGGTGCAGAGCGCGAGATCGGGCCCGAGCCGGCGATGATCGCTATTGGTTTTGCGGTGCCCATCAGACCGTTGGTGGCGTTGCATAACGCAGGTGACCAGACTTCATCCAGATCTTTGCACCATCCGCACCAGCAACGACGCTTAGCGCGTGACCTTCCGGCAGCCGCAGCCAGGATCCCTTGGACAGCTCCACACCGCGCTCTGTCACAGAGCCGGCAATCATCAGAACCTCGATCCCGCCAGCATCTGATGCCGTCAGAGTGGCACCCGCTTCAAGGTGGTGGTAGGTCACGGTTTCGCGCACGTCGCGGTGCAGCAAAGCTGTAGCAACACCGTCAATAGGGGCCGCCAATTCTTGGGCCATATCTTTGCGGAATTGATTGCGGTCCTCCATGTCGAACTGCCAGAGCTTCACAAAGATAGTGCATCCCGGCTCGGATCCCGGCGTGTGGGCCGTTGTTGGCGGGTTGCGAACATAGGTGCCTTCGGGAAAATCCCCATGTTCGTCCTGAAACACACCGTCGAGAACAATAAACTCTTCGCCACCTGTATGCGTGTGCTCGGAAAAGTGGCTGCCGGGCGCATATCGCACGATGGAGGTCGCCCGCGCGACCTCGCCACCGATCCGGTCCAGCATCCGGCGATCCACACCTTTCATCGGAGACGCTTGCCACTCAAGTTGGTCCGAATGCGCAACGACGCGCGCGCTAAAATCAGAGTTCAATTCCATGTTCAAAGTCCTTTTCGTCTTGAGTGGCGGTAGGTTAACCCGCGATTGACGGCCGTGCCGCGACCTTGGCGCGCCAGGCGGTGAGATTTGCCAAAGACGCAGGAATGTCGAGCGATGCAAAATCTGCAAACGCCAGACCCGCAAAAGCAGTGATGTCTGCCATCGAGAAATCATCGCCAGCAAGGTATGCGTTGTCGGCCAGGACATTGTCGAGATATTCCATCGTGCCAGCCGCCACATCGCGCTGCTTGTTGCCCCAATCGGCGTTTTGATACGTCTCAAGATCGCGGCCAAGGCCAGACGTCGCGTGATGGAAATACGCGCCAACTGCATTCAGCAAACCGCTTTCCGCGCGCAGGTTCATCATCGAAATCTGGGCACGCTCCCGCGCTGTTTTGCCCGTCAGTGATGGCCCCTCAAATGTGGCGTCGATGTATTCTGTAATTGCCGTGCAGTGCGAGATGCACGACCCGTCAGCAAGCTCGAGGCAAGGCACAGTCGCATCAGGGTTTTTCGCTTTGAAAGCGTCTGTTCGGTGCTCGCCCCCCATGACGTCCACCGGTACAAATTCGACTTTGTCGGATGCGCCTTTTTCAGCCAGAGCGATACGCACGCGGGCTGGATTCGGGAATCCTTCAACATCATAGATTTTCATTTGTTGGCTTTCTCTGGTTGTGATTGTGATGGCTACCTACCAGATGGTAGATAATTGTATACCCCATATTGGCTCGAAATTGGCATGTCACAGATTGGTGAAAAGCGCCGCGTTTGGTGGGTTTGATGCTAACCAGGGTCTTGGTGGTCTGTTTTGAAAACGAATTCGGATTGAAAATGGCGTGATACCCCAGTGCGCCCTGACCAAAAGGAAAAGGCTATAGGGTTTCCAGCTTCAGATGATGCACGGTTTGAAAGACAGCCCAGCTGTCACCGTCCGTCACGACCTCTGAATGCCGAGCCTACCATAGAAACTGTGCTGCGTTTCGGCCGACGATGTCCTGGTATCCGGAAAATGATGAACGTTTTTCGCGCGCCGTTTCAATCGGGTTTTTGAAGCGTGCCTATCCACCGTTTGGATGCCTCAAAAGCAGGGGGAAGAGTCGCCTCAGCTTCGGCGTTTGCATACGTCACCAACTGTTGGGCCTTTTCTGGTGTCGCTTCGGGAATCTGGTCCAGCGCGTCCTTGAGACGGGCATAATCCGATCCGACGGGGCAAACATCCTGACAGCGCCGGCACCCTGTCACCACCCCTGCCCCGCGCAGCATCGACTGCCAGATAAAGAACTGATCCTTGCTGCGCAGCATCGCCTTTTTCTTTTCGAGATCGGGCTCATCCACGATCTTGCCCAAGTGGTCCGCCAATGCGTGAAACCCATGCGGAGAGCTTTTGGTTTCGCAGACCTTCCAATCGCGTTCAAAATGGCCGACGGCATCAACCGGGCATGTCTGCACGCAGCGCCCGCAGGTGGGGCCAAGGCACAACGCATCCTGTCGTTTCGTATCGGGTTCGACCGGCGCCGACGTCAGCACCGCAGACAGCATCACGCGAGGACCGTATTCGGGTGTGATCAATTGTTCGGCCATGCCCAGCGTGCCCAGCCCTGCCTCAACAGCGGCATGGGTCAGCGACAGAATGGTCTCTTTGCGCTGATCGGGCTCGCCGAAGTACATCCAGGGATCAACATGCGTCGGCGGTACAATCAGGGCGGGATACCCCATATCCTCGAGCCACAGCACCAATTCAAGCGATGCTGTCTCAAGCTCTGTCAGGGTCAATTCGTCATTGTAGTATTTGTGCCGCTCATCCACGCGCGGCAGGCGTGTCGTGCCGATGCTGTAGCGTTTGGCCAGCACGATGCAACGATCGGCGTCGTGTTCGGTGATCCGGTCGGGGGTCTGGGGCATACGCGGGTTCGGCGGGTTGGCGTTCATCACCGCGCCATCGGCAATGCCCACCAGATCAACGCCCAGCTCTTTGGCCTTTGACTTGACCATCTCGGGCGTCAGCGGCGTCTGAAAGGCAAAAGTCATGGTTCCTGATCCTCTTCATGCGCTTTGGCGCGGGCCTGCTGCTCGGTGCGATATGACCTGAGCTGGCGGGCCACGATGCCCTGATAACCATCTTCGCCGACCCAGCGGATGTTGTAATCTGACAGACCCGTTGCGGGTTCGCCGTTCTCGCGCGCGGCTTTGAAGGCCTTGCCTTTGGCGACTTTTTCAGGGGTCTTTTCGGGGATAACCTTATGTGCTTTGGCCAGATGGGCGTGATAGTCATTGCCAACAGGACAAACCGCGAGGCACCGCGGGCAGTCACCAAACGATCCCACGACCCGCAACATGCCCTGCCAAAACCCGAACATATCCCGACTGGCGATCCAGTCCTTTTTGCCGGTGTCATCCGCATCAATCATGCTTTCAAACATCGCAAGCGAAGTCATAAAGCCAAATTCTTGCGCGGCCTTCGCACAGGCCCGTTTGTTGAGGTTAAAGTGTTCAACCGCGTCCGTCGGGCAAGAATGCAGACAGCGCGAACAGCTTTCCCCGATGCAGACCTGTTCGCTCATCCGCCCATCCGGTTCCAGCTCTAACTCGGTGAGGATCCCGGTCAGATAGACGCGCGGCCCGAACTCTGGTGTGAGGATGTTGACGTCGAGCCCCAACGTGCCGAGGCCCGCCTCGACCCCCAAATGGCGCGTGGACAGGCGGCCATAGCTGGCGCGTTTGTAATCCCAATCGGTTTCCTGCGCGGCGGTCACAAAGGTGGGGTGGCCTGCGTTTTCCATTATGGCTGACAGTTTGGCCGCGATCCGGTCCATCCGGCGCAGAACGAGCATGTCCATATATTGCACTGCCGCCCCAGATGTGGCGCGAAAGACGGCGACGGGAATGCGGCTGGCAATCACAATCACCGACTTGCAATGCGGCGAGATGCGATCAGGGGTTTGGGGCACTTTAGGATCGGGCGGGTTGGCGTTGAGACCCTCAGCCGAGGCGATCCCGACCAGATCAGCCCCAAGGCTTTTGGCGATGTCCTTGACCTGTGCTGCGTCCATTTTCCTAGTCCGTTTGCCTTGGGTTGCGGTTCATATCCGGCCCTAAAAGATCGACGATGAGCTCCTTGAGATACACGCCCTTGGTCATGCGTCCTGGATAAATCGCCAGATAGGATTCCGCGATAAAAGCGCGGTAAAACAGATGCGCACGCTGGCGCGCCTGAGCGGGTGCAAAGCTGTCTGCGAACACTTCCGTCAAAAGCTCAAGCCGCTCTGCGTCCACGCATGTGACAAAGGCCTGCACGCGCGGATCGGTCATGGCCCATGCGCGGATTGCCGCGTCAAACCGGCCCATCCGCTGCGCCAGCACACGATCAACCAGCAAAAACAACCGCGCACGGGGCGGAGCCTGGAAGGTTCGGATGTCCTCATAGACCGTGTCGTTCAGCGTTTCTTTCCAGTGATCAAGGCTGCGCATCAGCAGATCGTCGATATCGCGGAAGAACCAATAAAAGCTGCCCTTTGACACTTTCAATGTGCGCGCAAGGGGCTCGACCTTGACGGCAGAAACACCGTTCTGAACAATCATGCGCAAAGCACCTTCGATCCAGATCTTGGCCTTTTCGCGATCTGCGCGCGACACAGTCGTAGCTTTGGAGG
>JBGCDD010000009.1:0-13901 GCA_045105075.1 Sedimentitalea sp.
CCGCCAAACAGGTCGGTGAACGAGATCATGAAGTACTTGATGCCGTTTTCGCGGGCAAAAGTGGCGAGATCTTGGGTCATATCGGGCTCCGTGTTTCGGATCAGTAAGAGGTGCCGGGCTTGCCGGGGTACCAATCGGTGCCGGCCATCGGGATTTTGGCCATGGCGGCGGCCTCCAGGGTCAGCGCGCAAAGGTCTTCGGGTTCCAGGTTGTGCAAATGGCTTTTGCCGCAGGCGCGCGCGATGGTCTGGGCCTCAAGCGTCATCACCTTGAGGTAATTGTTCAGCCGCCGCCCCCCTTCGATCGGGTCAAAACGGGCCATCAAATCAGGGTCTTGCGTGGTGATGCCGGCGGGGTCCTGGCCTTCGTGCCAGTCATCATAAGCGCCCGCCGTGGTGCCAAGGGCGTTGTACTCGGCCTCGTATTTCGGGTCATTGTCGCCAAGCGCGATCAGCGCGGCGGTGCCGATGGCGACCGCATCCGCGCCCATGGCCATGGCTTTGGCCACATCGGCGCCGTTGCGGATCCCGCCCGAGACAATCAGTTGTACTTCGCGGTGCATATCAAGGTCTTGCAGCGCGCGCACGGCCTCGCGGATGCAGGCCAAAATGGGCTGGCCCACATGTTCGATGAACACATCCTGGGTGGCCGCGGTGCCGCCTTGCATGCCGTCCAGCACCACCACATCAGCGCCCGCCTTGACCGCCAGCGTGGTGTCAAAATAGGGCCGCGCACCGCCGATCTTGACATAGATCGGGACGTTCCAGCCAGTGATTTCACGCAGCTCCAGGATTTTGATTTCCAAGTCGTCCGGGCCGGTCCAGTCCGGGTGACGGCAGGCGCTGCGCTGGTCTATCCCTTTGGGAAGGTTGCGCATTTTGGCGACGCGGTCGCTGATTTTCTGGCCCAGCAACATCCCACCACCGCCGGGTTTTGCACCCTGGCCGACGACAATTTCAATCGCATCCGCGCGGCGCAGATCATCTGGGTTCATGCCATAACGGCTGGGCAGATATTGATAGACCAGCTTGTTGGAATGGCCGCGTTCTTCCTCGGTCATGCCGCCATCTCCGGTGGTGGTCGAGGTGCCCGCCAGCGTCGCACCTCGGCCCAACGCCTCTTTGGCTGGGCCCGACAGCGCGCCAAACGACATGCCCGCAATGGTCACCGGAATGTCGAGATGGATCGGATTGTTTGCAAAACGGGTGCCCAGAGTAACCGAAGTTTCACATTTCTCGCGGTAGCCTTCCAACGGATAGCGCGACATGGAGGCGCCCAGGAACAGCAGATCGTCAAAATGGGGCAGGCGGCGTTTGGCCCCGCCGCCGCGAATGTCATAAATGCCGGTGGCCGCCGCACGACGGATTTCGGCGTTCACTGCGGTGGTGAACGTGGCCGATTGAACGGGCGTCGTGCGTGGCACGCCGGTGGGGTCGTCTTTCATGTCTGGCCCTCAAGAGGTGTCCCGCGTGTGGCGGGGTTAATATGCGTCCTGCCGGAGGCGGGTCTAGTAAGCACCCTGCCTTGGGCGGGTTCAATAAGCATTATCGATGGAGAAGTTATAAAGGTGACGGGCCGATCCATAGCGTTTGAACTCGGTGGCTTTGGCCGCACAGCCGCCGCGATCCAGCAGCTCCTGCAGCTGGGTCAAATGCTCTGGGCGCATCTCTTTTTCGATGCAATCCGCGCCCAGCGATTTGACCGAACCGCGCACGAACAGGCGCGCCTCATAGATCGAATCGCCCAGGGCATCGCCCGCATCGCCGCAGACCACAAGATTGCCCGATTGCGCCATGAACGCCGACATATGACCGATATTGCCGTGCACAATGATGTCGATGCCCTTCATCGAGATGCCGCAGCGCGACGAGGCATTGCCCTTGATCACCAGCGTGCCGCCATTGCCGGTGGCGCCGGCATATTGACTGGCATCGCCGTCCACGATCACCGTGCCCGACATCATGTTTTCGCCCGTGCCGGGCCCGGCCGAGCCGTGGATGTGCACTGTCGCCTGTTTGTTCATGCCGGCGCAATAATATCCGGTCGAGCCTTTGACATTGACCTCGATCGGCGCGTCCAGCCCAACCGCAATGGCATGGCTGCCGCGCGGATTGACGATCTCCCAATGGGTCTGATTGGTGGTTTCACTCTGCGCCTGCAGGGTCGCGTTCAGCGCGCGCAGCCCGTCGGTTTCCAGATCAAAGACATGCATCTCAGGCGGCCTTCTCTTGGGCGGTCGGGGCGTGTGCGTGCGACCAGAAGTAAACGGTTGCAGGCTCCGGCTCCCAGACCCGCGCGGTGTCGATGCCCGGCAGGTTCACCAAAGCGCGATATTCCGAGCCAAACGCCACATATTGCTCGGTCTCCGCCATGACAGCGGGCTTGCAGGCAATGGGGTCACGCAGTACGCCAAAGCCATCTTTGGTGCCGACCACAAAGGTAAAAAAGCCGTCCAGATCATCCAGCGCGCTTTGCAAAGCCTCGCCTAGGGTCGATCCGGTCTGCATTTTCCAGGTCAGATAGGCCGCGCCCACTTCGGTGTCGTTTTCGGTTTCGATGTGCACGCCCAGCCGGCGCAGTTTGCGCCGCAGCGCGTTATGATTGGACAGTGATCCGTTGTGCACCAAACACTGATCCGCGCCGGTGTTGAACGGGTGCGCGCCCATCGTGGTGACGGCGGATTCGGTCGCCATGCGGGTGTGGCCGATCCCATGTGTGCCACTCATCTGCCTGATATCAAAGCGTTGCGCCACATTTTTGGGCAGGCCGACTTCCTTATAGATCTCTAAACAGGCGCCGCTGCTCATCACGCGCACTTGTGGCGCGATCTCTGCCAGCACTGTACGCGCCGCTTCGATTTGATTGCTTTTGATCGTCAGAACGGCGTGGGTGTCTTTGGTTTGCAATTCGACCTTGCCTTTGATCCGCTTGCGCAGCGCCTTGTCGAGCCCGTCAAAAGCGACATCCGGGTGGTCGGATTGCACCGTCAGCTTAGCGTAACCTTCAGATTCCGAACCGTAAATCGCAATCCCGGCACTGTCGGGGCCGCGATCCGTCATTGTCACCAGCATATCGCTCAGCATGTCACCCAAATCAGGCTCCAGCGACGCGTCCTTCAAAAACAGACCCACAATTCCACACATGAAAAACGTCTCCGATAAGCAAAAAACCCGTTTCGACTCAGACGCTAACAGACAAAAATAGTTCCCTCAATACACAGGAAACTTTTTTTCATAATGGGCAAATGGCGCTTGGTCACAGTATCAGCTGCACATAAGTCGCGCAGGGTTTCGGTTCAAAAAGAACCTTTTGCACCATAGGTTTGGAGGGTTTGCGAACGTCTGGTCAGGCATAAACCCCAAGTGCCGCAGCGCGGATAGCACGGATGTTTTCGCCGTAAGGGGCGGGGTTACTGACCGAACCGCCTTTGAATACGGCTGATCCTGCGACCAACACATCTGCTCCGGCCTGGGCAACCAATGGGGCTGTAACTTTGTCCACACCGCCGTCGATTTCGATGTGAACAGGGCGGTCGCCAATCATTGCGCGCAACGTGCGGATTTTGGCCGACATGTCGATGAATCTTTGTCCACCAAATCCCGGGTTTACGGTCATCACACAGATCAGATCGGTCAAATCCAGCAAATCCTCTACGGCTGCAGCTGGTGTGCCTGGGTTTAGGGCCAAACCTGCCTTGGCACCGCTGGCGCGAATGGCCTGCATGGTGCGGTGCGGGTGCGGGCCTGCCTCAAGATGCGCTGTGATCACATCTGCGCCGGCTTGCGCAAAGGCCTCGATGTAGGGATCCACGGGCGCGATCATCAAATGCACATCCATCACACCCGCAATATGGGGGCGGATCGCGGCACAGGTGGCCGGGCCAAAGCTGATATTGGGCACGAAATGCCCATCCATCACATCGACATGCACCCAATCTGCACCCTGAGATTCCACGGCGGCACATTCTGCGCCAAAATTGGCAAAATCGGCGGCCAGAATGGACGGGGCAATTTTGAGCGAGCGGTCAAATGACATGGGCAATCCCTTGGTAAGCCAATTGGGTCGGATATAGACCTGTGTGCCGGGCGCCACCAGCCCCTCGGTGCGAAGGAGCAGCCCAAACCGCGACGATTATTGATGTTGTCGGAGCGTGGCCCCGCAGCAAGCGTCGGCTGATCCAGTACAAAGATTGAGCAGCGTTGCATCATCACCAGCGCGCCACTCCTGCGACACTGTGAAGGCCGCAGTTCATCACATTCGCGAGGAAGACTGCGAAAGATATGGGATCGTGCAAGGCATTGCTTTGAATTATTAAAAACTGCAAATGCCGCTGATCCGGGATGCATGGGTGTTGGTCCGCCACACTAAAAACCGCGCTCTGATCGGCCAAATGCCAGTCCTTCATGACCGTATCAACCCTCAGGGCGCCAAAGCGATTTTGCCGTAACTTCTGAGTGTGAAGTCTCTGGAGTTTGTGATCTGAATTCATTTTTGGTGACGCGGATTTACCAGATGGATCTGTTTGCAATCTGCTCGGTCGCCGAACGTGTGGCCACTGCGAGTGCGCTGAATTTAGGTCACATTTGCTAGAAAGCAGGCCGCGCATCTGGCGAATCCAGCACGTCAAATCACACAGATCAACATCGGTGCGCCGCATGTCAACGCGACCTTAACCAAGTGAATGGCTCGGCCAACGCGTGTCAACGTGCAGTCTTTTGTCCGGTTTGCCTGACGTTCGGTGCGGGCTTGGATGCGACGCGTTGTTGATCTGTGTGCTTTTCCCGAGTGCCGAGAGGCCATGACCCAACGGCCTCTCCGACGCAAGGTTCGGTTGTTGTTCTGCGCCATCAGATCATGGTCCAAATGGTGTCTACGTTTGCCGAGTTGCCAACCCTGCCTGCGCTTAACGGACAGTTTGAAAGGGTCGCTACGTAGGCAAACAGCACCTTGTGCGACAGCTCGAAGATCTTGCCTTGTGCGGTGTTCTGAATTTGATCCTTTGTTGTGACCATGAACAAGCGTCTTCGCCTCTATTATGACGATCAGGGGCAGGCCAAATCCTTGGCGCATCCTGATCAAACTTTGGTCAGGCAGAACGGGATTTCGGTGGCTGCAAGCCTGCTCAAGGTGGAAGGCGTGTCTTTTGCGACCCGCCTTGCTTGTTGGGCGACGCACAACGCAAATGATCAGTTATTTTTCCGCGGTCAGGCTCGCCGCCAGGACGCGGCGCAGGCCAAATGGGCGTTATATGATGCAAGATCAGGCCAAGGCAAAGCGGCGGATCAGATGAAACCGCCCGTCTTCCGCCTCGCCGACCAACGCAATGTCATTGATGCGAAACGGGTCTGGCAGGATCGGGCCGAGCTGCGCTTGCAAATGGGTTTGAACCGCGTCGATCTGGGTTTTTGCCAACCGCGTGCTCAGAGTGATGTGAAAGGTGAAATCCTCCATCACATGCGGATACCCCCACTGCAGCAAATGCGCCTCTTGTCGTGGGCTCAACCCGGCGGCGCGCCGGCGGGTCAGTTCGCCATCAAGGGCAGGCGCGCGAAAGTGATCAAGATCGCGCACGCAGGCGGCGGCCAACGCGGGCAATCCGCCTTGATCGCCCGTCGGACACAGCGCCAGAAACCGACCCAACCGACGCAGGCGCAACGCGCCCAGATGCAATTGCGGCTGGGCTGCGGCCAGTGTGGCGCAAGCGGCCTCAAGCGCGTTCTGAGAGGTTCCATCGGCCAGGCGAAACGGCGGTTTCAAAGTGCCGTGCAACCCATATTTGCGCGGTGTCCGGGTGATGTCATCCCAGTTCGCAGGTGGGTTCGTCGGCCGTGTTTCCTGCCCGGTCTCGACATTCCAGCCCAGCCAGTCCGTGCACGATATGCGCCAGGGGGCATCGGTGGGCGGGGCATAATAAATCGCGTAGCGTGACCACATATCCTGCCCCATTTAGACCCGGTAAAACAGATAGCGATCCGGCGCGATCGTGTCCGGACCGCTCAGCGCGGCAAACCCGACCAGTGGCTGACCCGACACGATCAACGCGCCGGGCGCCAAAACAGCACCCAGAGCCGGGCTTAGCCGGGCGGCTTCGGCCACGTCCTGATCTTTGATGCCGGAGCCAAAATCATAATGGGCCAGCACGATTTTCGCGTCGATTTTGGCCAGTTTGTGCAACATCGCTTCGGCTTCGCCTTCCAGGAAATCAGCTGCCGGAGGTTCGCAGGACGGGTGGCATTGCAGCACCCGGTCGATCACCCAGATGCGCCGATCCGGCAGGGTTTCGCGCAGGTGATCATAGGTGCGCCCGTTGCCCAGCCCCAGATCCAGCACGTCGCCGGGGTGATCTGCAATCTGGGCTGCGGCCCAGTTCAATCCGTCGCGTTGAGCGGCCAGACGGCGCAACATCGACTCTAGTCTGCTCATGTCAGAGTATCCTTTTTGATCGCCTTTTGCGCTGACCAGATTTGCACTGGCCCACGCATCAGAGTTTGGATCAGATGGTAAACGAAGCTCCAGATCGCGTCATCGTGCACCAGATGGTGGGTCAGCAACCCCAGCGGTTCACCTGCATCTGCGCGCCCGGCGCGTCGCTCGGCCAGATGGGTGACCAAGGCGTTGATTTGCAACGCAGGATCCAGTAAACCGCGCCCGCCGCGCCAATAGATCGGGTCAATATGGGTGTTGACCTGCATCAACCCCGGCGCCGCTTTTGTGCGGGGGCCATAGGTCGACACAGCGCCATAACCCAGCCCGGCCAGCGCGGCGACCAGATCGGGTGATATCCGGTTCCAAGGCGGCACAAACATCGCAACGGGCGCGCGTTTGAGCGTGTTTTCCAGGCTTTCCAATCCACGCGCGGCATCAGAACACAGCGCCTGCACTGGGCGATGGGCCCCGAATTCGGCGTTCTTTTGGCCCTGTGGCGCGTGATTGTCGTGGGCCCAGCCATGCACAACCGGATGAAAATGCGGCTTGTCGGACAGATAGGTTCCAAGGTCGGGCGTGGCGGGGGCCGGGATGATCGCCAAATGCACATCAAGCCCGGTTTCGCGCGCCATTTCGTCAAGGCGATCCAGCGCCGGCGTGGGGGCAATCGCATCATCATCGCGCCACCAGATCGGCAAGGTCAGATCAGCGTCGCCCCAGCGGTCAAGTTCGGCTTCGAGACGCGACATCACCTGCATCACGCGGCCCCCGCGGCCAAGGCCACAGCCTTTGCCACCGTTTGAACCGCGCCGTCAAACCCGGTTTGGCGCGGTGCGCGGGCGGGTGCGGCGATAACAGCGCGCACAGTTTCCAGCAAGTGCTCGGGGTTCAGATCTGATGTTGGCAACACGGCGATGCCGGGTAGCGCGCTGAGGCTGCGCGCGCGCAGGGTCTGTTCGACTTCGCCGCCCTCTTCAAAAGGAGCAAACACGGCGGGCACGCCGGCCTGAAGCACATCAAGTGCGGTGTTGTATCCACACAGGCTGACCGAGGCACCGGCCTGAGACAACAAGCTGCGGAAATCTGGCCGCACCGGTTCAATCAGCGCCGGGCTGTTGTTGGGCAGCGTTTGGATCCGCGCGTTGGCGTCTTGGCCCCCGACCAGCACACGCCAGTTCAGGTCCCGGGACGCCTCGGAGGCCTCGATTGCCGCCTCAAAAAGCGCGGTGCCCACATCGCCGCCCCCGGCGCTGACCACGATGTCACCGCGCGCCAGTGCGTTGCTGGGCGGGGTGGTGGCCGCGGGCGTGACAAATCCGGTATAGATCAGCCGCGATTTCAGCCATTTTGACACCGGCCAGCTGTCTTCCAGCCGGGTGACCGAGGGGTCAGAATGGACCAGCACCCCATCATAGTAGATCTCGACCAGAGTTTCGCTTTGCTGTGCGCGGGCCGGTTTGGACGGCGGCGCCAGGATATCGCGCACCGAGGCCAGAATGACAGCGTTGCCGGCACTTGCGGTTTCCAGCAGCGCGATGAATTCGTTGCGCAGCACACGTCGGCCAAAGGGAAACAGCTCGGTGATCAGAATTTGTGGCGCAAATTTGCCGGTGATGGTGCACAGCTGGGCGGCGCGTCGGGCCAGATAATCGGGGTCGGCGATCTGGTCCTGATCATCCAGCAGTTGCGTGAAATTGGTTCCGTCCGAGCGCAGCGGCGGCAATTGCATCATGGGCACAGCTGGATCAACCATCCACGGCACAGGGGCGCCCCCGGTCACCAGCCGCACGTCATGGCCGGCATTGACAAACGCGCGGGCAATGGCTGTGGCGCGGGCCAGATGCCCGGTGCCCAACAAATGCGTCACCACGATCATCACGCGCATGCGGGTCCTCCCGGCGTCAGCCGCACCGGATCGCCCTCCGGTGTCAATTCGCTGCCATCCCAAGTGAGACAGTAAAGCCGGTTGCGTTTGATGGCAAAGGGCGCGGGGCCGGCAAAATTCCAGCCATGCGCGCGGGCCAGCAGCACCCGCATCACGCCAATATGGCACACGGCCACGGCATTTTCCTGCAACCGGTTCAGCCATGGATCAAGGCGGTGCGCCACATCCTGCGGGCTTTCGCCGCCCGGCGGGCGATAGGACCACCCCCAGTGTTCAATTGCGGCAAAGCCCGACGCGGGATCCGCCTCAAGATCCTTGCCGCGCAAGCCTTCCCAATCGCCCCAGTTCATTTCAAGCAATGCAGGATCAAGCCGTGCGGTGCGTTGGCCCACCAGTTGCGCGGTTTGTGCGGCGCGTTTCAGAGGGCTCGACCACAGCGCAGCCCGGTCCCACGGCGCGGGTAGGCGCAACAGGGCCAAATCCGCGCGCGCGGTGTCTTCCAGGGCGATATCGCTGCGTCCTTGAATGCGCCCGGCGCGGTTCCAAGGGGTGACGCCGTGGCGCAACAGGGCCAGTCTGATCATGCCAAAACACGCGCGAGGCCAGTGTGCAACGTGGCGCGCGCGGCCCCGAGCAAGTGGGTCTGGGCCACACGCGCGCGCCCGGCCAGCGCTTGCGTCGCGCGAAATGGCGCGTCGTTCAGCAACCGCGCCAGCGCCGCCGCCATGCCGTCCGGGCCAGTGGCCACGTCGACCCCACCCGGCGCCACATCTCGCACGCCGGGGCGATCCTGTGCCAGCACGGCCAACCCATGGGCGGCGGCCTCTAGATAGACCATTCCAAAGGCCTCGTTGACGCCGGGCCAAAACAACACACCGGCGCGGGCATAGGCCTGTGCCATCTGCGCCCCGTCCAAAGCCCCGACAAAGCGCACCTGATCCCCAAAGGGGGCCATCATTGCACGGACCTCGGCGTGCGCGGGCCCGTCACCGGCAATCTCAAGGCGGAACGGTTGGTCGTATTTGCGCAAGGTTTTCGCGATCAGCCGGTACGACGCCAATTTGTCAGCGCCGCGCATCATCCCAGCGGCCAAAATCTGTGTTCCTTGGCTGGCAGCGGGCAGATCATCGCAGGCCAAAAACGGCGCAAGGTGAAGCAGGCATTGGTGATCAGGTCGGTCACGCTCCAGCGCGGCATGATCCTGTGCGGTGAGATAAAACACCAAAGCGGCGGCATCAGTGGCGGCTTCGGCGGCGTTGGCAAAACGCGCCCAGGGCCCGTTTAACCGTTTGCGCGCCCGGCTGGCCTCGATCAGAACATAGGGCAGGCCCAGCCGCGCCGCGACATGGGGGCCCAACAGATCGGGCGCTTTGTAATAGTTGTGATAACTCACCCAAATATCGATCTCACCGGCCAACTCTGTGCACAAGCGGTCGCATTCACCGGCGGCCTTGGCAAACAGATCGCTCTGAACGCCGTCGTCACCCAAGCCATCATAGACCCGCAGATCTGACACAAGGCGCGCGTTCAATGCGCCCAGCAGTGCGCGCGCCAGGGTGCGATCGCCCGAAGGCGTGGGGTGGGTCGGCGGCTTCATCGGCGCGTAAAAGGCGATGCGCATCAGGTCGGCCCGATCAGAGCGGTCAGTCGCGCGGACAGGCGGGCGATGCCGGGCGGCATGGTGAAGTCGGCGCGCAACCGCGCCAGCGCGGCGTCGGCACGGCGCGCGGCGGCGGCCGGCTGGCGCGCCACGTCCGTCATCGCGCGGGCCAGATCGGCGGGCGCATCGGCGCTCAGCAGGCCATGTTCGCCGTGCTGAATGAACTCGGGGATCGCGGCCACCGGTGTGGACAGGATCGCCAGACCTTGCGAGGCGGCCTCCATCAGCACATTGGGCAACCCGTCACGGTCGCCATCGGCGGCGATGCGGCTGGGCAGCACAAACAGATCGGCGTCGCGCAAGGCGGCGATCACGGTGGGCTGGGGTTGCGCGCCGTGCCAGGTCAGACGCGCGCCAAGCCCCAAGTGATCGGCCTGCGCGCGCAAGGCATCCTCAAGAGCGCCGCCGCCGATATGGCTCCAACGCCAGTCAAGATCACGCGGCAGCAGCGCAAAGGCGTCCAAAAGCCGATCAAAGCCTTTCTTTTCCACCAACCGCCCAACTGACACCATGTGGAACGGGGCGTCCGGAGCGCGTATGGCGCGTGCGGGCGGGTCAGGAAAGCGGGTCAGATCAAGCCCGTGATAAATCAGGTCAATCTGATCCGGATCATCGCCCAAACGGCGTAATTCCTGCGCGCCGTAGCCCGTGCAAGTGGCGCCGAACGTTGCACCATGATCCACCAGTTTTTCGCGGATCTCCCATTCGGGTGAGGTCCAGATGTCTTTGGCATGGGCCGAAAACGCCCAGGGCAGCCCGCGCATGATCGCGCCGTAACGCGCCACCGAGGACGGTGTGTGCAGAAAATGCGCATAGATCCCGCGCGTCTCAGACGGCAGTTCAGTGGCCATCACGCAGGCTTGACCAAAGCGGCGCACCCGGTTCAGGGTCCGGTCGCGGGCATAATCCGCAGCCCAGATCCGATAGGCTGCCGCGTAACCCGGCAGGCGGCGCGCGGCGGTTTGCGCGCGGTTCACCCGGGCCATATCGTCTTGCAGATATTCCGGCAAATACCGCACACGCGCGCGCAACTGGTCGTGCAAAGGGTGCGTTGCGGGGTCAGTGGGGTGGCGCAGCGACCAGATGTCAAAACGATGCCCGGCCTGTTCCAGCGCGACCAGCTCCTGGGCGATAAAGGTTTCAGACAGTCGCGGCCAACCTTTGACCACAACCGCGAGTGGCACGCTCATTCTGCGGCCTGATCGGCGCGTCGGTTCAACAGGGCAGAGATGCGGGTGGTGACGTAATCCAGCCCATCCAACAGCCCATCGGGCATGGCTTGCGAAGGCAGCGGTTGGTTGGGCAAATTGCGGATCGCGCGGATCATCGCCTCGGGCGTCAACCCGTCGCGCCATTCATCCAGCATGGCCACCAGCCCCAACGATTCCGCTCGGCTGGCGCGGATGTATTGTTCCAACCGGGGCACGGTGCGCGGCACAATCACGGCGCGTTTGTCAAAAGACAGAACCTCGCAGAATGTGTTGTACCCGCCCATGCAAATCACGCCCTGCGCGCCGGCAAACAGGGTTTCAATGCGCGATTCAAAGCCCACCGCCGTTACCCGCCCGTTCAGCGCCGCCACCCGGCGTTCAAACACCGCCCGTTTGTCGCCCGACAGAAACGGGCCATAAACCAATATCGCGCGCGGGTTCAGATCAGGGTCTTGTTCGTAGGCTTTCAACACCAGATCGACCATCGCCTGCCCATCACCGCCGCCGCCGGGGGTGACCAGCACGTAGGGTTGCGGGGGCGGGGTGTCCACGATGCCCAAATCGCGGCGCAGATAGCCGGTCCAGTGCAGGCGGGCGCGGGCGGCTTTGCTCAGCGCCAGCCCTTCGGTCGGGTCGTAAACCGAACCCAGACCGTAAACCCAGATGTCATCGTAAAACAGCTCGGTCGCAGCCAGAGCGCCTTTGCGCTCCCACTCGGCGGCCAAAACCTGGGGTTCATCAAGCACATCGCGCAGGCCCAAAACCATACGCGTGCGCCCGCCGTCCAAAAGATCTTCGAGCGTGCCCAGCAATTCGCCGCGAAAGCCCGTGGGTTCCTTGTCAACGATCAGAACGTCAGGCTCGTATTGCTCGACCGTGGATCGGATCAGGCCGGCGCGCAGTTCGGTGGTTTCCTCGATGTCCATGCCTAGCGTCTGGCTGACATAGCTGCCATCGCGCCGCTTGGTGACACCGGGCAGGCGCACATGATCAACACGGCGCGGGAAATCAAAGCGCCCCGCCACCGGCGAGCCGGTCAGAATGAGCGCCGAAGATTGCGGATAGGCCGAGGTGATCGCCTGCGCCAGCGCGCGCGAGCGGCGCAAATGCCCAAGGCCAAAGGTGTCGTGGCTGTACAGCATGACCCGTGCAGCGCGGGCGGGTTTTTGGCCGGTGTCGCGCGCCACGCTCACGCAATCACGCCCTGATCAGATCGGGCAGCGCCGAAGACGGGAAAATACTGGTGCGTCTGCGCCGCCATATGAGTGCCTCTTGTCGTCTGTGGCCTGCGTTAAAACCGTTCCTATAAAAGTTAAGACCGCTTGAAAACACCCTTCTGAAGGTCTCACCCGAGTGTGACACCCGCGCCCCGCTTTTGCACGGCGCAATTTGCACGGGCCGCATTGCGCGGGCCAACGCCATTCTATAGCGTTGTTCAAAATCACGTGACCGGGGCAAAACACTCAAATGACAGACTTTTTGAACAGGCTGGCGTTGGCCATGATCATGGTTTTGTGCCTCAGCGTGCCAATCGGGGCTCAGGTGTCACTGTCTACAGTTACCGGGTCGGCTGTCACGGGCGAACCGGCGCAAAATGATCTGGCCGCCGCCATCGCCGAGGCCGCAGCGCAGGGCGTCAGTGTTGTGATTATCGACAGTGCCGGCAATCTGGTCGCCACCCAACCCGGGCCAACGCCTGAAACCGAGGTCAATCCGATGGAGGGCGCGTCGATGTTGATGCGCACTCAGTCCGAAGTGTCGCGCTTTCGCGAGCGCCTGCGCGAACGGTTGGACGCGCTGCCCAATTCACTGGCCGAGGTCGCCTATATTCTGCGCGCCACCAGCCCGGACGGGCGCATCATGACCTATGTCGAGGTGCTGCTGTGGTCGATGGGGTTGTTTTTGTTTTCGCGCTTTGTCACCACCGAGATCTACGGCAAGCGCATCGTGCGCAATTTCGTGGTTGGGCGGATCAAGGAAAACCCGCAAGGTTACGCCGAGAAAATGCCGTTTTTGGTGTTTCGTTTCATCATGGGCGTTGGCGGGACATTGTTTTCCATGGCCGTGGCGTATGGCACCGGAGCGCTGATTTTTGGTGGCGTTGATGACATATCGGTGCAGATCACCATTGCCGCGATCTATGCCGGGTATTTTGCGGCACGCACGGTGTCTGATCTGTGGCGCATGATCCTGTCGCCGTTCCTCAGCCAGTACAGGATTCCCAAGTTCTCGGACCGGGACGCAAAGCGGCTCCATTACTGGGCGTCGATCCTTGCCGGGTTCTCGGTTTTTGTGGCGATGTTCAGCTCTTGGATTGCGGATTTCGGGCTCAACTACAACGTCTATGCGATCCTGACTGGCCTGCTGGGTCTGGTCACGTTGTTGCTGAACATTGCGATGATCCTGTTCAACGCGCGCGCCATTTCCAATGCCATTCGCAACGGGCGCGACAAGGACGATGTGTCCTGGTTGCTGCGCACTCTGTCGCTGCTTTGGGCGCCTGCGCTGATTGTTTATTTCACCTTTGGCTGGCTCAAGCTGGCCTTTGATCTGGTGCTGGAAAACCCCATTGGCATTCCGGTGATTGCCGGGGCCTATTTGGTGTTCCTGTCGATGATCGTGGTTTACGGAGTGTTCAACTACATCATCGAGCGGTTTTACGACCGCAAATTGCAGGTCGAACGGCTGAACACAGAACTGGCCGCGGCCGAGGCCCAGG
>JBGCDD010000010.1:0-8702 GCA_045105075.1 Sedimentitalea sp.
GGCAAGCCGTTGTTCGCAGGCGATAAATACGCTGATCTGTCGCAAGAAGCCCTGTACTTCATCGGTGGTATCCTCAAGCACGCCAAATCGCTCAACGCGATCACGAACCCATCGACAAACAGCTACAAGCGTTTGATCCCGGGCTTCGAGGCCCCTGTTCTGCGCGCCTATCCCGCGCGTAACCGCTCGGGTTGTGTTCGTATTCCATGGACCGAAAGCCCCAAAGCCAAGCGCGTCGAGGCCCGTTTCCCCGACCCCGCGGCCAACCCTTACCTGTGCTTTGCCGCTCTGTTGATGGCCGGTCTTGACGGCATCACCAACAAAATCGACCCCGGCGAGGCGATGGACAAGAACCTCTATGATCTGCCCGCAGAAGAGCTGGCCGATATCCCAACAGTCTGCGGCAGCTTGCGCGAAGCGCTCGAAGAGCTGCAAAAAGACATGGACTTCCTGCTGGCCGGTGACGTGTTCACCAAAAGCCAGATTGACGGTTACTGCGAGCTTAAGATGGAAGAAATCGAGATGTACGAGCACACGCCGCATCCCGTCGAATTCCAGATGTATTACAGCTGCTAAGCCTCTGACCTTAATAATGAAAAAGGCGCCCCTTATTCGGGCGCCTTTTTTGTTGAAACACCGCCATTTTGATCCCGTTGTCGCCCAGCCCGCCCCCTTGGGTCACACTGGGCGAACTCCGCGTCAAATCGCCCTGCCTTTGCCCCAATGCGGACCCAATTGTTAACGATAGTCCCGCCACGGCAACACAAACGCGCGCGATCAGGAAGGACGCCAATGGCTCAGAAAGACGAATTCGCGCGCCGCCTGAAACGCATCGAAGCCCGTGCCGGCAAGCCTGCTGAAATGGCGCCCCTGGGACCAGATGCAGATGTCTATAAACCCAAACGCAAACGCGGTTCCGCACGTGGTCGCGGGCTTTTCCCGATGGTTATGATTGCCAGCATGGGCTATGTCACCGCCGCCGAACTTGATGCGATTGCGCCCGAAGGCGTGGAAAAGCCGTCGACCTATCTGGCCAGCGCCATGCGCGCCACGATGAGCGCAGACGACATCGCCGCACTGGAAGCAGACTCAAGCCTGGCGCGCCTGATCCTGAGCAACTGAGACTTGACCTGACCCCGTGCCGGGCACATACCGCGCCAAATGATCCGCCCCCTGACCCCGCAAGACCTCCCCGACGCGCGCCGGCTTTACCGCACACTGACCGGCGAGGCCCCACTTGGCGACGCGGCCGCGTTTGAGCAGGTTCTCGCCCATCCCGGAACCACGATTTTTGGCGCCCAGCACCAGGGTCACATCGTGTCGATGGCCACGCTGCACCTTTTGCCCAACATGACCTTTGACGCGCGCCCCTATGGGCTGGTCGAAAACGTCGCCACCCTGCGCGCCCATCAAGGACAGGGGTTTGGCCGCGCCGTCATGACACATTTGGCCGATTCCGCCTGGGCGCATAACGCCTACAAGCTGATGCTGCTGACCGGTACCGAATTGGGCGCGCGCGGCTTTTACGAAGCTCTGGGATACAACGGCGATCAAAAACACGCCATGATCCTGCGCCGCGCACCGCAACGCCAACCGCCGCCACAAGACTAGCGCTTTGACATCGCGCGCCCGCGCGGTAACCTTGGCACGAATGTTGCCAATGAGGTTATTATGTTTCTGCGCCCCCTGCGTCCGCTTTTGGTGGCCGCGCTGTTCGCCCTGCCCCTGCCCGCCCTCGCCGCGAGCTGTTCCAACACCAGCGCCGGGTTCGCCCAGTGGAAACAGGACTTTGCCAAAGTTGCCCGCAAATCCGGCGTGAAGAAACGCGGACTGCAAGCACTGGCGCAGGCCAGCTATGCCACCCGCACCATTGCCGCAGATCGCAACCAGAAGAGCTTTCGCTACACGCTTGATAAATTCATGAAAGTGCGCGGTGCACCGACAATTGTCGCCCAGGCCCGCAAACGCAAAGCCCGCAACCCCAACTTTTATGCAACGCTCGAACGTCAATACGGCGTGCCCTCGGGAATCCTGCTGGCGATTCACGGCATGGAAACCGCCTTTGGCAACTATATGGGCGACAGTCAGGTGGTTTCGGCCATCGTCACGCTCACCTTTGATTGCCGCCGTTCCGCCTTCTTCCAGCCCCACGCCATCGGCGCGCTCAAGCTGGTTGATCAAGGCGCGATCACCACCGCAACCCTCGGCGCCAAGCACGGCGAACTGGGCCACACCCAGTTTTTACCAGGCAACGCGCTGCAATACGGCGTTGATGCTTCGGGCGACGGGCGCGTGGATTTCTATAATATAGCGGACGCAATGGCCTCCACCGCGCATTTCCTGCGCAAGAAAGGCTGGAAACCGGGCAAAGGCTATCAACAGGGCCAGCCCAATTTTGCTGCCATCAAACAATGGAATGCCGCCACTGTTTACCAACAGGCAATTGCGATCATGGCTGCCCGGATTGACGGCTGATAGCACCTGCAAGCCCCAGCAAAGCCACAATTGCGCCCGCCTTTCGCCCCCGATGGTTAAAAAACCCTTAAAAAACGTCTGTTTCCGCAAGTGGACCAATCTTGAACTTTTTGGTGAATTGCCCCGTTGTTTCTCTGATTGAGACACAGTTATTCCAATATCCACGTCTAGATTGACCTCATCGAAACGAAAACAGAGGAAAATCCCGTGACCCAAAGAGGCAGGTATCACGGTGGTCTCGTCACCTCGCAATGGGATGACACAATGCTCGACCGGTTGGCACGGGCAGCGGCCGCCACATTAGAAGACTACGGCCATCCGGTCGAACGCCACAGCGTCTCCAGCACGCAATCGGCTCGCATCAGCGCGTCGCATTACTTTATCAGACTGTCGCTGACGTCCGGCAAAGACACCGCGCCAACAGCCCATGACTCGGTCGGACCGGTCTATGCCAAAACCGCCGGAGCGCTGAATCCACAGCAACGCCGCTTGCAGATCGACCTGCATCCGGTCGATCCGGCCCGTGACGACGAACAGATCTCTCACATGCTGATGGTGATCATGCTTTACCGCATGATGGACCTTTACCCCGTCGAACACCTGGAATGGCTGGATCCAAAAACCGTCGTTTCACCCGAATTCTTCCTGGCGGCCTTCGCTCAAGTCCCTCCAAGTTCTCTGCGAGGTCGTCAGGAAATCATGGATGTTGCAGACCCCCGTTTTGCCGCCAAACCGGAAACGGCCCGCCCTATCACGGTTGAGCGGATTGGCGGTGGACGGCCCTATCGTGACCAGATTGGCCTCATCGATCTGACAGACGAGGAAGAGCTGGCGCTGGCCTTGCGAAGCGATGGACATCCACAACAGATCGAGCTCAGCGAAACCGAAGCGCCCAGCGATATCCGCCGCCTGGCAATTTGGGGCATGACGGGCATGACCGCCTTCTTGTGCGCGCCCGTTGCTGTTTCAATGGCCGCCGTCAATCTGGCGAGAGGCGAAGATTTGCGCCTCAATACCCATGTTCTGTCGCTCACCGGGTTGCTGGTGATGTTGCAAAGCACAGGCGCACTGGCCAGCGTGGTGTCGCAATTGCCGCTCTGAGGACAAGGCCCTCAAAAAAATGCGTCGGGGTGCTCAGGATCGTCTCACCGATCCCACCCCACGCAAAACCATCCAGCGTCCCTCCCACTCTGGTTCCTAAACTCAACACCCCGGCGCCCTCGGCATCGGGGTATTTTCTTTTGCGCCTTACACAAAATTGCAAACATCCAAGGCCACAACCTAGGAACCAGCTGGCATCAACGATAGCTCAAATTCTGAAATCGGTCGCGTCATTTGAGCGTTCTGATCTGACGGGCTAACGTGGCGCAATTCCGTTCTCGTTATTGGATTGCCACGAACAAAGAACCTGTTTCACCAAAACGCAAAATCTCTAGGCCAAAATAGCGAGGCGCTGCCTCGCGCTCCGGGATATTTAGAGCAAGAGGAAAACGGCCCTAATCCTGTTTTTCCTCTTGCTCTAAATATCCCGGGGGAGCCGCTCAGGATGAGCGGCGGGGGCAGCGCCCCTGTTCAAGGTAGAAAAACGACAACCCAAAACGTCGCATTCAAGCAGGCGAAGCTGACACGCCTCCTCGAAACTTGGCGTTGAAACGGAGGTTCGATATGAACACGCATTACCGCGATATGCGAAAGATCGACCCGGCCAGAGGCGCTACTCTGGGCGACAATACACCCAATGACCAGGACCGAATTGAAATTGGCCCAACCCGGCTGGCCTATGACGAATGGGAGTCAGCGGGCTTGGCATTGCCCGATTTGCCAGCGATGCGCGCCTACCGGTTGGCGCGATTGACCGATCACATTGTTGCACGAGACTATGGCGGGTTGTTGATGTTTGATCCGCTCAACATCCGGTACGCTACGGATTCAACCAATATGCAGATTTGGAACATGCACAATCCATTTCGAGCGGTTTTGGTCTGTGCCGATGGTTACATGGTCATTTGGGACTATAAAAATGCCCCGTTCCTGAGCACGTTCAATCCGCTTGTGCGCGAGCAACGCTCGGGCGCATCGATGTTTTACTTTTCCACCGGCGACAAAGGCGATCCTGCCGCAGACGCCTTTGCCAACGAAGTGCGCGAGGTTTTGGCCGAACACGCCCCCGCCAACAAACGCCTCGCAGTCGACAAGATCATGCTTCATGGCGCGCGCGCTCTGGAAGCCCAAGGGTTTGAGCTGATGGAGGGCGAAGAGGTCACCGAAAAAGCCCGCTCGATCAAATCCGTGGATGAAATCAAGGCCATGCGTTGCGCCTCGCATTCCTGTGAAACCGCTGTGCGCGCGATGGAGGATTTCGCCCGCGCCAATGTGGGCAATGGCAAAACCTCGGAAGATGACATTTGGGCCATTTTGCACGCAGAAAACATCCGGCGCGGCGGTGAATGGATCGAAACGCGGCTGTTATCATCTGGCCCACGCACCAATCCGTGGTTTCAAGAATGCAGCGGGCGCATCACTCAACCCAACGAGATCATCTCATTTGACACCGATCTTGTCGGCTCTTACGGAATTTGCGTCGATATTTCGCGCAGCTGGTGGATTGGCGATCAAAAGCCGCGCGCCGATATGATCTATGCCATGCAGCACGCCCACGAGCACATCATGACCAACATGGAGATGCTGCGCCCGGGCGTCACGATTCCCGAGTTGACCGCCAACACACACCAGCTTGACGACCAGTTCATGGCGCAGAAATACGGCTGTTTGATGCACGGCGTTGGCTTGTGCGATGAATGGCCGCTGGTTGCTTATCCCGACAAGGCGGTTGCAGGCGCGTTTGATTACGCTCTGGAACCCGGCATGACGCTTTGTGTCGAAGCTGCGGTGGGCGCAGTGGGCGGCGATTTCACGATCAAGCTCGAGGATCAGGTGTTGATCACCGAAACCGGCTTTGAGAACCTGACCAAATACCCCTTTGATGCGGCCCTCATGGGCGGCTGACAGGCTCTGGCTCCGCTTGGGTGTAACTGCCAACAACCTTGCGCTCGTATCCGCGTACGATGCGGCGCGCGGCGGCAAAGGGCGCGGGCGCGTCGGGCTGTTGCAACTCCGGGTACAACGCCACCAGATCACACAGCGCTTGCTGAGCCAGACTGCGCCCCTGGATAAAAGCTTTCGGCCGGCAATCCGTTGGCCCAAACCAGATCGTGACTGGCGAACATGAAATGATGGAATTGGACCAGTGCCACGTTGGCATCCTGACGGATGTTTTGGCCATCCACACATTCGCGCGCGGCGATCAGAACCTCGGGCGCGTCAAACAACAGCCGGTTGATCGCGTCGCGTTGCAGCAGGTGATGGCGCGGTGACACGCACAAATCGGCAAACGGCTGGCCTGCACCAAACGCGTCGGCTTTCACCCGCACCGGCAGATCATCCAGGCCGGGAAACAACACCGTGCGGCTCGCTTTCCAGATGATAGGTTGCACGCCATTGTCCAACGTCAACACCGCGTCCCCCAACCGTAGGTTTTCCACCGGCACCTGCCCGTTTGGTGTGAGGATCAGCGTACCACGTGCAAAACACACCAATTCCCCGTAAGGCGTGCCGCCGCCATCGTTCTTGAACGCAATCGAATAAGTCGTGCCCGGCAACAACGGCGCATTGGACACAACCATCGTCAGATCGCCCTGGTTTTCGCCCGGACCCGCCGCAACAAACAGCAGATCAACCGCGGCGCCTCCACCAATCGGGGTCGCGGTCAGCGTGAACTCGACCTCCAGCACCGCACCGGCCAGCACAACAACCGGGTCCCCATTGGCATCAGTTGTCTGGATATCGTCGCGCAAAATCTGGTTCAGCGGCGTCCCGTTTGGATCATCCTGAAACCCGTCGTCAAACTCTTCGTCATCATCTAGCACATTGATGTCGATGGTTTGGGCTCCCAAAGCCAGCGAGGCTTGCGCGTTTGCGGGCAGTGTAAAAGGACCATTCTGGCCAGGCGTCATCTGATCATTGTCATTACCAAAGGAAAAATCGGCGAACAAATAGCCGGTAACCGAACCGCCGTTTGGCATGTGACATTATCCTTTTGATACAAAATACGGGTTAACAGGACGCAGACCGCCTTGGTTAACCACTTGATCAAACGGATAAAGTCAAACCCAGGGAAACAGTTTGTTTCCAACAGGTTGGAGGCGCAATTGACACATTAAAACAGGTTAATCCGTGTCGTTTTCAGGGCCCTCAACTTTAGCGTGTCAGTTTGCGTCGTTTTTCAAAACAAAGGTCACGCCCGACACATCGTATCGGTCTTTGCTTGGTCCACGCGCCACAGCCAGCGCGCGCAAAACCTCTGGCGGAGGGGCCGCAAAGGCATTGTCCAGACGTTTGACAATGCGCATTGGGGCTGCCTCAAAAATCTCGCACAGCCGGGCATAGCCGTAACGGTTTTGCTCGGGCGTCGTGTAAATCCAATCCGCCAGATAGGCCGCAGCCTCCGGCGTCAGCCCGCGTGTTTCGATCCGCTTGGCCAACGCATCGGTGTCCCCCAGCAGATGCTCCCATTTCTCGATCGGACAGTCTTTGTCCGAAAACCGAAACTGCTGCCCCTCGTATTTGGTAAACAGATGGTGGCCCTTGCCCGAGGTCCAGATCGGGCCGCCATGCAGATAACACATGCCACCGGGTTTCACGACTTTGGCCAGCTCATCCAGCATCAGCCAGGACTGCGACACATGTTCAAGCACGGCGATGCCGTAAGCGATGTCAAAACTGTCCGGCTCAAAATGCTGGCTCAGATGGTTGGCGTTGGCCTTGATCTTGGTCAGCTGCGGCGACACGTCTTCATGCTCGGGCCAGCCTTTGACAATGTTGATCGTGGTGACATGGCGCGCGCCCGCATCGATCATCATCTGCGCGCTGGCCTGCCATTGATCGCCGCCGATTTCCAAAACCCGCGCGCCGGCAAAATCAAGATGCGCGCGCGCCACGTCCATATGTTTCAAAATGCCCTGGCGCACCGGTTTTTTGTTTTTCATAATCTGTCCTCACACCCTGCACCGCACCACCACCAGATCAAACCCAAGGTTAATTTTCAACCCCAGATAGAACCGCTCGGCACTAGCTCGCATTCGTCCCCCCAAAAGGTTAACAGCGTCCAACCTTAATGGCGCGTTAACACTTGTTTCTGCAGGGGAATTTCACATCTAACTGTGCATTTTGTACAGATTTGAAAATCCTGCGCGCGCGCGTCCGGCTCACCCCGTGCAAAGGCGCACAACTGCGCCCCTTTTGCCCGCGCACCCTGCGCCCATGACCAGCGAACACCGCGTTAACGTCAATGCACGCCGCCGTCACCTCTGCGTGACAGCGATGACACATGCCTTGGCAAGGCCCGCGCAAATCATCACTCTGGTCCGGTCAGCAAGGAGTCGCCCAAATGCCCACCGAACGCATCACTTTTCCCGGCCATGACGGCAACAAACTTGCGGCACGGCTCGATCTGCCCGACGGTCCGGTGCTGGCCACGGCGCTGTTTGCCCATTGCTTTACCTGCTCAAAAGACATCCCCGCCGCACGTCGTATTTCGGCGCGGTTGGCCGGTATGGGCTTTGCGGTTTTGCGCTTTGATTTTACCGGCCTTGGCCATTCCGAAGGCGAGTTCGCCAACACCTCGTTCAGCTCCAATGTCGCTGATCTGGTGGCGGCCGCGCGCTATTTGTCAGGGCGCAACATGGCCCCCAGCATGATCATCGGTCATTCATTGGGCGGCGCGGCAGTTCTAAAAGCCACCAGCGAAATCAATACCTTAAAAGCCGTCGTAACCATCGGCGCCCCGGCGGATCCGGGCCATGTGGCCCACACATTCGCCGCCGCTCTGCCCCAGATCAAAGCCGAAGGCGAAGCCCAGGTCACGCTGGGCGGACGCCCGTTTACGCTGCGCCAATCCTTTGTCGATGACATCCAGTCGACCCAGTTGCTGCCTGCAATTGGCACGCTGAACGCAGCACTTTTGGTGCTGCACGCCCCACGCGATGAAACCGTCAGCATCGACAACGCCAGTCAGATTTTCACCGCGGCCAAACACCCCAAAAGCTTTGTCACCCTCGACAATGCAGACCACCTGATCAGCGCCGCCTCAGATGCCGATTACACCGCAGACGTGATCGCCGCATGGGTTGCGCGCTACATCGATCTGGCCCCGCCAGCCCCGCCCCCCG
>JBGCDD010000011.1:0-10824 GCA_045105075.1 Sedimentitalea sp.
GTTTGCGCCCCTCAAGTCGTCGCAAATGACGACTGCCGGGCAAGGGTCAGCCCGCTGCTCAGCGGAATGCGTCCGTCCGTTTCAGGCCCCTCTCGGGATCATGCTGTGCATGACCTGCCGGGCAAGGCATAGCTCGTCTCCTTTGGTGCGGTAAAGGCTATCAATATGAGCACCGTCAAACCGCGACAGGTCCATTTCGGGCCTCACGCTACTCGTGCAGTTTTGCGCTCAAAGATCATTTTGGCAGTGTCGTACTGGTCGCGTTGATCCGAGTTGGATGGAGGTAAGTCGCCGTTTTTGAAGCAGCTTTCCAAAACGCCCTTCAAAAGATCGTGGTACGCGTCGTCATCCATGGGGAAGTCGTGAAGCACGCGATTTTCCGGGTTTGCCCGTTTGGTCTCAACTGCCTCAATCCAACCCTCAGCATGTTCCCACTCAGGAACCCTCTCCCATTCACCACTTTCAATGCCGCAAGCCACTTCTTCCCAATACTCCTCGGCGTCAGTTTTTAGACCTCGCGCATGACAGCATTCCATTTCGCGGCGGGTTTCTGTCTTTCCTTTTTGAAACAGATCGGGGTCAGCTAAGTTCAATATCAGCCTGTCGTGCTCCAGCTTAATCTTGCGAAGATTGTCGTATGCGTCGTCAAAATTGTTTCCCTTAGGCGCGCGCCATTTCTTGCGTCCGACGGCGGGTTGGAGCGCCACCGGTACCTTCCGCTGATAAAAGTATCTGTCGTGCTCAATGAGCATGTATTTTGGCTTGGTCTGGGGCATGTCGGTGCCGAAAATCATGTTCAAAATACCGAAAATGGGCACTTATTGCGCCCACAGAATGGCAAAAGTGCATATTTTTCAATGAGATGATGAGAATGGTGGGCGACCCTGGAATCGAACCAGGCGTGCGTCTCCGCGAGGGAGTTACAGTCCCCTGCCACACCTTGCGGCCTGTCGCCCATCGTCGCGCGCATTGCGTTTGACGTGAGCGCGTGATTACAAGCGCCCCAGACGGGCGTCAACAGGAAAATCCAACCTGCGCGAACGCATCCTTGGCCGGAGTGAGGCACGATGAAAAAGCCCAAGTGGGTTGTCGAAAAAGAACAGGCCCGCAAAGCCAGCGATGCCGAAACAGTTTGGCTGTTTGGTCTGCATGCGGTGCGCGATGCTTTGATGAACCCAAATCGCACGAAACTGCGCTTGATTGTGACGCTGAACGCGCAAACCCGGCTGGACGAGGCGATTGCGGCATCGGGCATGGCGCCCGAAGTTGTGGACGCGCGCAAGTTCAGCGCGCCGATCGATCCGGGTTCGGTGCATCAGGGTGCCGCGCTAGAAGTCAAACCGCTGAAATGGGGCAGCCTGGCCGAGATGTGCATCGGAGCCCCCGCGCCTCGGGTGATTTTGCTCGACCGGGTGAGCGATCCGCACAATGTGGGCGCGATTTTGCGCAGCGCCGAGGTGCTGGGCGCCAGTGCGGTGATCGGCACGCGCCATCACGCCGCCCCTGAAACCGGTGCTTTGGCCAAAACCGCCAGCGGCGCATTGGAACGCCAGCCCTATGTGCGGGTTCGCAACCTGTCCGATACTATCGTTGAATTGCAACGCATGGGGTTTCTGGTGCTGGGCCTTGACGGTGACGGCGCGCAAACTGTGGCCGAGGCGGTGGCTGGCAAAACCGACCGGGCCATCGCGCTGGTGCTGGGTGCCGAAGGTCCGGGCCTGCGCGCCAAAACCCGCGAGACGGTTGATGCCTTGGTGCGCATCTCTGCGGCCGGACCGTTCGGTTCGCTCAATGTGTCCAACGCGGCGGCGGTCGCGCTTTATGCCTCGCGCGGCTAGTTCTTTTTGTGACGATGCCGTTTGCCGGCAAAAGACTGCTCCAGACGATCGGCATAGTCGGCCCGTTCTGACGGGCTCATCGCTGCAACCCGTTCGAGCCATGCGCTGAGCGCGGTTTCCATCCAGCTTTCGCGTCGCGCGGTATGGGCCCGCACCAGCTCTGCCGCCTGTTCTTGCGCGAACGGTTCGCTGCGCAACGCAGCCAATAGAGCGGCGGCGTCCTCGCGTTCGGCGGCGCGGCGCTGGCCTGGCGTTTTGCGCATCTGCGACCACATCGCCTTGCGCTCGGTGCGCGGCAGGTCGCGAAACAGCGCGGCGCCAAAGGATGACGGCGGCCCGCGATGCCCCGCTTCGGAGCCAGAAAACCGCCACGCGGCCCCGGCCACAATGCCAACCACGGCCACATTCATCGCCAGCGAGACGCCAAACAACACGCGCAGCCACAGCCGTCGCGGCTTGCCCGGTTCAGTTTCACGGGTGTCAGTCATACCAGTTTCTGCCTTGTTGAGGATCCACCATCAGCCATCTTCATCCATGAGGCTGACCAGATCGAAGGAGTCAAAAATATCCGTCGTTTGCGATGTTTGCGTCACCAATTGCACCGGATCGGGCAGTGCGGCGGGCGGAGCGATACCGATCCAAACCCCGGCGACACCAGCCGCCACAAGCCCGCCCAGACCGGGCCAACCGCCCAGCAGATCGCGCAGTTGCGACCATATTCCCGGCAGCGGTCGGGCGTTGCCCTGCACCTTTAAACCATCGCTCAGGATCTGGCGGCGCAGCGCCGGAGGCAAGGCCCCTCGGTCCTCGCGTGCGGCGGCAAACAGTCCGTCCAGATCCTCAAATTCCTTGTCTGTGTCAGCCATCGTTATATCCCAATTCTGCCCGTCGCGCCGCCAACGAGGCCGCAAGACTGCGTTTGCCGCGCGCCGTCAGGCTCTCGACCGCTTCGGTGCTGATGTCCATGATCTCGGCGATTTCCGGATTGGACAATTCCTCAATGTGGCGCAGCACAACCGCTTGTCTTTGTCGGTCGGGCAGGTCCATCAACGCATGTTGCAACGCATCCTTGCGCGCACTGTCCTGCATCTGTTCACCGGCTGTCGGCGCCGGGTCCACCGGATCGGGCACCGCGTCCAAAGCTGTGGTACCACCGCGCCGGCGCCGTTTGATGTCAAGGCACAGGTTCAACGTCACGCGGTAAAGCCAGGTGCTGATTTTCGCCTGCCCCGGTTCCCAATCTGCGGCCACGCGCCACACCCGCATCATCGCCTCTTGCGCCACGTCCTCGGCTTCGGCCCTATCACCCAAAACTCGCAAGGCAACCCCAAAGGCACGCGGTGCCAACCTGTCGGTCAACACACGCGCGGCCTCTGCGTCGCCAGCCGCAAAGCGTACCAGCAACGCGTCATCCTGCCCGGATTGGTCAGCGCGCGCCGTTTCAGACAGCGACGACCCCTGATCAACGGGTCCTCCCCCATCATGCACGGCGCGCACCTCGCTCAGTTCTTGGCGCGACGGCGGCCCATACGCTCGCGCAGCTGCGCGAACTCTTCCGCCGAAATACCGCCGCTGCCGTCGGCATCGATGCGATCAAACATCCGCGCCGCATTGCGCCGCTTGGGCAGCTCGGATTCGCTGATCGCACCATCGCCATCGGCATCCATCCGCTCCAGCATGTGATCCACACGCTCTTCATTGCGCGCCTGCGCGGCCGCCAGCATTTCGTCACGGCTCAGCAAACCATCACTGTTGGTGTCCGTGGCCGCAAACCGCGCGGTTCCAGTCTGCGCCAACTCGGCTTTGCTGATCTCGCCGCTGCTGTCCGTGTCCAGCGTTTCGAACGAAATGTTATGGCCCATGCCCCGATCCTTGCCACGGTCCTTGGCCACCACAGCGGTTACACCCAGCGCCAAAGCGGCAATCACGCTCAAACCAGTCACTGTTATCTGCTTCATGTTATTGCGTTCCGTTTCCAGTTTACTCGGTCGGCCCTGTGCCGCCGATCATAGAGGTAAAACGCAGCACCTGGGAGTTTCCGTCGCTGCAGTGCAAAAAAAGTGTCCCGCCCGTTTTGCGACATCCCGACGCAAGGACGACCTGCCTCATGGTCGCCTTGTCCCGAATGCATCATACGAACACGATCAAAAGGCGCACACATGACCGAGCAAAACGACACAGCAAACGACATCCGCCCCCTTTGGCCGGCGTTTCGACGTGGCTGGCGCCGTAAATGCCCCAATTGTGGCTCGGGCCCGCTGCTCAAAGGCTATCTGGGCGTACATCAAAGCTGCACCGTTTGTCGCCAGGATCTGCACCATCACCGCGCCGATGACGGTCCGGCCTACCTGACCATATTGCTGGTCGGCCACCTGATGGCGCCCCTGTTGCACTTCACCTTCGTGACGTGGCGTCCTGAACCTTTGACGCTTTTCACCATTTTTGCGGTTGGCTGCGTGGGATTGTCGCTTTACCTTCTGCCAAGACTAAAAGGGGCGATGATCGGCTACCAATGGGCTCGCAAAATGTACGGGTTTGGCGCGATCGGCTGACCCCGCTGATCAAGGACCATCTCGCATGAGCATCGACAAATCCGCAATCCGCAACGCGGCCACAGTCATTGTGTTGCGCGACCGCATGACCAACCCTGCCATTCTGATGGGCCAGCGCGGCGCAAATGCTGCTTTTATGCCCAACAAGTTCGTCTTCCCCGGCGGCGCGCTTGATCCAGGTGACGGCGATATCGCCCTAGAATCCCCCCTGCCCGATCCGTGCTTCTCCCGGCTGAATGAAGACGCCCCGACTGGCATGCAAAACGCATTGGCCGCCGCCGCAATTCGAGAACTCTGGGAAGAAACCGGCCTGGTGCTCGGCCATCCCGGCACTTGGACAGATCCGATCCCCGAAGACTGGCGCAGCTTTGCGGCCACAGGCCACGTGCCCTCGGCCCAATCGCTGCAATACGTGTTTCGCGCCCTCACCCCGCCGGGCCGCCCCCGCCGCTTTGATGCCCGCTTTTTTCTGGTCGATGCCAATGCCATCCCGGTGGGTCTGGACAATTTCGACCACGCCTCAGACGAACTGTCCCACCTGCAATGGATCGAACTGTCCAAAGCCCGCAGCTTCGATCTGCCCTTCATCACCGAAGTCGTGCTGGCCGAAATCGAAGCCCGCGTGCAAGACACCACACCGCCCGACAGCGTGCCCTATTTCAAAAACAACGACGAAGCCAGCCTGTTCCTGCGCTTGCACGGCCACGCCCAAACCGGAGACTAACCCGGCTTTTCCTCTTGCTCAAAATATCCCGGGGTCTGGGGCAGCGCCCCAGCCTGCCCTCAGATTGCCAGCACAAGCACAACGATCGACAGCCCCAACAGGGCCATACCGGCCACTTCGCGCGCCGTTATTTTTTCGCGAAAAAACAGCACCGACGCCAACAGGCTCAGAATCAACTCGACCTGCCCAAGCGCTTTGACATAGGCGGCGTTTTGCAACGTGAAGGCCAGAAACCAACAAAACGAGCCGCCCATACTGGTCATGCCAACCCACACCGCCACTCGGCGCGTGGCCCAAACCGCGCGCAACTCGGCGCGGTCGCGCAGCCCCAGCCACACCGCCATGATCACCATCTGAAAACTGGTCACAACCGCCAGCGTTACGCCGGCGCGCAACACGGCCTCCAAATCCCCCAACTCCAGGGATGCGCCGCGGTAACTGACGGCCGAAAACGCAAACAACACCCCGGATCCCAGGCCCAAGCCTGATGCCCGGTTGCTCAGATGACGCCACCACGGGCCATGTCCGCCCGGGCTGCGCGACAGCAACAAAACCGCCACCAGCCCAATCAGAATCGCGCCAAATCCGCCCCAGCTGACGCCTTCGCCCAAAATCACCAACCCAACCAGCGCCGTTTGAATGACTTCGGTTTTCTTAAACGTGATCCCCACCGCAAAATTGCGCTGTTTGAACAGCATCACCACACACAAGGTCGCCAAAATCTGCGACAGGCCACCAATCACCACATAAACCCAAAACAGCGCGCTCAGATCCGGAAGACTGCGCCCGGTGCCCAGCAAATACCCCGCCAGGATCGCCACGATTAGCGGCGCCGAATAGGCAAAGCGCGCAAACGTCGCACCTGACACGCTCAATTGCCCGGTGCTCAGGGTTTTTTGCAGCATAAAGCGCAAAGTTTGAAAAATCGCCGCAGCGAGTGTGACAGGAATCCAGAGGCTCATGCCCCCTCATGACGCGATTTCAGCCCTCAGGCCAGAGCGGATGCGCCACCGGATCTTTTGCGCGCCAGAAATAGGTGCGGAAAATTTGCCCGTAAGAGCGGTAGATGTAGCCGTCATTCAATGCACAGTAGCGCGCCTTGCCAGCCCGATAAAGCCCGGGCAAAGCATACCATGGCACTGTTGGGTTCATGTGATGCACGGCGTGGAAGTTATTGTTTAAAAACAAAAATGCCAACACCCCACGATCTTCGATAATCACGCTGCGCCCACGGGATTTTTCGTGGGCGCGGTGTTCCAGAAAGGTGCGAATGCGCAGCAACGACAGCGCCAGATATGCGCTGATCAAATAGGCCCAAACCGCCATCCCAGCCCAGGCGATCAACGCCAAAACCACGACAACCCCCGCCAAATGCAACGCCCAGGCCAACCAGACGGCGCGGTCTGAGCGGCGCGCGGCTTGCCATTCATCGCGCACAAACGCGACCTGCCCCACAGCCGAGCCGATCGCAATGCGCCCTGCCAACGTGTTGTTGACCCGCAGCACCCATCGATGCCACCGCGCCAATTGCGACCACACAGCGGGGTCCAGATAATTGCTTTCCGGATCGTCATAAGGGTCGGTCAAATTCGCGTCCCGGTGATGATCCAGGTGTAAATCGCGAAACCTGTTATAGGGCACCGCCAATCCCACTGGCAGCGCCATCAGCGCTTCATTCGCCCAGCGGGCGGCAAACGGGTGTCCGTGCAGCGCCTCGTGGCTTAATGAAGAATGAAACGCCAAAATCACCGCCAGCGCCAAAACGCTCCAGCCCGGCGCCAGCGTCCAAAGACCAAAAACCACTGCCGCCCAACTGGCATAACACAGCACGATCATCGCCAAAGTGATCCACTCAACCCGGTGGCGTTTTTGAGGTGTTTCGTCCAAGTCCGTCGCGATCATAGGGTGCCTGAATTTGAGATACAGCGTCACTAAACACAGACACAAATTTGTGACCATTCCGTATATAGTGAACAAAATCGAACAACTGTGATAAAGATCACCGTATGTCAGAAAAAATAGACAAACGTCTGCGCGCTGAACAGTTTCGGATCCGCCTGAACCGCGCGATGCGCGACAGCGACATGTCCCAAAGTGCATTGGCGCGGGGCGTGGGCATTGATCGCTCGACCATTTCGCAGCTGCTGGGCGATGAGGGCGCGCGCCTACCCAACGCGCATATTGTCGGCGCCTGCGCCGGTATGCTGGGGGTGTCAGCGGATTGGTTGCTGAGCCTGTCGGACCGGCCCGAAAATGCCGCAGATCTGTTGGCAAACAGTCTCAGCCTGACCGAGGCGCCGCGCGCTTTGGTCGATGAGCGCATCTTTGAATGGCACCGCGAGGCCGCTGGTTACAAGATCCGCCATGTGCCCGCTGCCCTGCCCGACATGCTCAAAACCCGCGACGTGTTGGAATGGGAATACGCGCCGCATCTGGGACGCACCGCCGATCAGGCGATTGGCGCCTCACAGGACAGGCTGACCTGGATGCGCGCCGCCGGGTCGGATTACGAAATCGCGCTGCCGGTATACGAGTTGACCAGCTTCGCCCAGGCCACCGGATATTACGAAGGACTGTCGCGCGACATTCGCCTGGCCCAGATCGACCGTTTCCTTGAGCTGTGCGACCAGCTTTATCCGCGCCTGCGACTTTACCTCTTTGATGCCAAACGGCTTTATTCGGCGCCGCTCACCATTTTTGGCCCGCTTTTGTGTGTCTATTACGCGGGCGGGCATTATTTGGCTTTTCGCGATCGGGACCGGATCGAAACCTTCAGCCGCCATTTTGACTGGCTGGTGCGCGAGGCGGAACTGACGGCGCGCGATCTGCCACAGTATTTGCAAAAGCTGCGCGATGAGGTGGTTTAAGGATCCGGGTTGACCGTGTGCCCATCCACCGCGATCACCTGACCCGACACCAGCCGCGCCGCGCGCGAGGCCAGAAACACCGCCATTTCGGCGATGTCTTGTGCGCTGACAAAAGAATTCATCGAGGTGCCGCTGGCATAGCCGTCATACACTTCGTCCCGGCTCATCCCTTTGGCAGCGGCCTCGCGGTTCAAAACGCCCTCCATGCGCGCCCCTTCCACAGCACCCGGGCAGATCGCATTGGCGCGCACGCCAAACGGCCCCAACTCCATTGCCAGCGTTTTCATCAATCCGATCACCGCCCATTTTGCCGCCCCGTAAGGGGCGCGATTGGGATAGCCATAGAGCCCCGCCGTGGACGAAGTGATCAGCACCACCCCGGATTTCTGGGCTTTCATCAAAGGTGCTGCGTATTTGGCCGCCAGAAAGGTCGCATCCAGATTGACCGAAAGGCAGGCGCGCCAATCGCTGAGCGCGATGTCCTCAATGCGCGCAGTCGGCCCAGCCACGCCTGCATTGGCGCACAGCACATCCAGCCCCCCCGCCGCAGCAATGTCGTTGAACAGGGACTTAACCGCGCCCTCATCCGTCACATCCAGGCATCGCCGCTGCCAATTCAAAGGGCACGTGTCCAACGCCTGCGCGTCGACATCGGCCACCCAGACCTGCGCCCCATTGGCCGCAAACGCCTCGGCCATAGCGCGCCCGATGCCGGATGCGCCTGCGGTGATCAGAACCCGGCTCATGCCGGTTTGCGAATTGCCGCACCCGCGCCCTCGGGATAGGGCAACTGCGCGTGCGCCGCGCTGACCTTGGCCAGGGCCGCTTCGATTTCAGGCGACGGCGCGCAGGGTTTGCGGCTCTCGAGGCTCACATGCAGCAAGAAATGCTCGCCCGTGGCCAGCAGCCGGTCACCCTCATACATCGCATGAAACAGGTGCAGCTTCTTGCCCGCCCCCAGCAACATTTGCGTGCGCACCTCAATCCGGGCACCTGCGCGCACCTCGTCCAGATGGCGAATATGCGTTTCGGCGGTAAAATAGCTCCCCCCCGACGCAATATAGTCGGAATCGCACCCCATCATCTCCATAAACCGGTCGGTCGATTGCGCAAACGCGTCCAGATAGCGGCTTTCGGTCATGTGGTTGTTATAGTCGGTCCAATCCAGCGGCACCGCACGGGCCAAAGTGCGCACCGGTCCGGACAGATCCATCTGATCGACCCCGCCCGACAGCCCGGCGGCGGCCTTTTGCGGCGCATCATGGGCGCGCAGCAACGCGCCAGCACCCCAATCATTGTGTTTGAGCGCGCGCATCATGCCCACCAGATTGTCATCGCGAATACGCTCCAGTTCGCGGATCGAATGCATGCCCGATTGCGCATCCGATTGATCGGCAATGCGGTCCACCAGCGCGTCAGTCAGCTCGGGCACATCCATCAGTTTGCACCACGGGAATTCCAGGGTCGGGCCGAACTGCGCAATAAAATGGCGCATCCCCGCCTCGCCCCCCGCCACACGGTAGGTTTCAAACAGTCCCATCTGCGCCCAGCGGATGCCAAAGCCATAGCGGATCGCGTTGTCGATTTCCTCGGTCGTGGCGATGCCGTCACGCACCAGCCACAGCGCCTCGCGCCAGACCACTTCCAGCAGCCGATCGGCCACATGCGCCTCGATCTCTTGTTTCACATGCAGCGGATACATCCCGATGCCCGTCATCAACTCTTTGGCGCGTTCAAACAGATCGGGCGCATTGGCATCGGTGCCGACCAGTTCCACCAAAGGCAGCAGGTAAACCGGGTTGAACGGATGCGTCACCACGATCTGACCGGGGCGACTTGATCCGGTTTGCAGCTCACTGGGTTTGAACCCGGATGTGGACGAGCCGATGATCGCGCCTGGATCACACGCCGCTTGCAGGCTCGCAAAGGTGCGCTGGTTCAGATCGAGCCGCTCGGGCACGCTTTCCTGAATCCAGATCGCGCCCTGCACCGTGTCGTCCATCGTGTCATGAAAGCTGAGTGCGCCCTCGTCGGGCATCGGCGCGTCGCTCAGCCCCGGCAAAGACCGGCGCGCATTGTCCAGAACCTCGCCAATCTTGCGCCCGGCCTCGGGGTCGGGGTCAAACACCCGCACGTTCCAACCGTTCAGCAAAAACCGCGCCGCCCAGCCCCCGCCAATAACACCCCCACCGATGATCGCTGCTGTTTTGGTCATGCTGTTTTCCAATTTTGAGTAAGATGAGAGGTCGCGCGCGCAGACGGTTCATTTGAATTGCCGTGTTTCAAAAGAGTGAAACCGCCAAGCGCTGCCCCGATGTCAAATGCGCCAGTCCCGGGTTGCCGTGTGCCCTGCCCGCCCACGCGTCATCCAAGAATTTTCGACGTATCGGCTCAAGTCGGCGCCCGCTTCTCTAGCCCCAGCTTTTTGCGCACCTCATCAGGCCCAATCACCCGCGCGCCAAGGTTTTCGATGATGGTGCCGGCGCGTTCGACCAGTTGCCAGTTTTCCGCCAGCACGCCGCGGTCCAGCATCAGATTGTCCTCAAGGCCCACACGCACGTTGCCCCCGGCCAGCACAGCCGCCGCAACGTATGGCATCTGATTGCGCCCCAGACCAAAGGCCGACCAATTCCAATCTGCTGGCACATTGTTCACCATCGCCATGAACGTGTTCAGATCATCCGGCGCGCCCCAGGGCACGCCCATGCACAACTGCACCAGCGCCGGGCTGTCCAGCGTACCGTCCTCAACCAATTTCTTGGCGTACCACAGATGGCCCGTGTCAAACGCCTCGATCTCGGGCTTCACACCAAGTTTGGTCATCATGCCCCCCATCGCGGTCA
>JBGCDD010000012.1:0-58386 GCA_045105075.1 Sedimentitalea sp.
GTCCCCGGAAATGCCGCGTTCACGGCCGACTATAACGGCGCCAAATTCGCCTTTGCCTCGGCCGAGAACCGCGACACGTTCCTGGCAAACCCCGCGTTCTATGCACCACAATATGACGGTCACTGCGCTTACGGCGTTTCAAAAGGTGGCAAAGTGCCGGGCAATCCAAACTTGTGGCGCATTGTCGATGACAAACTGTACTTGAACATCACCAAAAACGTGGTCGGGTTCTGGGAAGAAGACATTCCCGGTAACATCACGCTGGCACAGACAAATTGGGTGTCGATTGAACCCAAAGAAGCGTCTGATCGCGCGATCCCGAACTTTTCCTCACCTGCGCCATTGAATTGATATGGTTGGCGGCGGGCTGGTCCCGCCGCCGTTCAATCCAGGCCCAGTTCGGCGCGTTTCTTGCGGGTCAGCTTGGCGATCGCCATGTCATAAGACGCCACAAAATGGCGCTTTAGCTCATCGTCGGGCAGACCCGGGTCCGCATAGTGTTGGATCCACTTTAGCCCTCGCGACGCCATATAGGGCGCCGGTCGCAACCCCGGCATATCGCCGAGCACTTCAAAGGCCAGCTCGGACGCTTTGAAGGTGAACGCATCTGCACCATCATTCCAGCCGCAAATCGCAAAGACCTTGCCCCCCACCTTCCACACATCCGCATTGCCCCATTGCACCACATGGGTTGTGGCCTTCAGGTCTTTGCAAAACTGGTTGAACTCCTCGCGGGTCATCGGTTCAGCTCCTCAAGATCGGCGGCGCGTTTGGATCGCTCCCCGGTGCTTTGCGCTCGGTCGGCGCTTTGGGTTGAGGCAGGTCAAACCGCAGACCCACAGTGGCCAGACGCGCGGCGGTTGCATCGCTGGCCGCGAAAAACCCAACATCCAAAGCGCCGGCTTCAATCCCCGAAAACGTCAATGCTTCGCCCACCGCATGCGCCAATGCGCCCTGAGCATCGGGGGCCGCGTCAACAAAGCCCAGCATATGACCGCGCCCGCCACCGTCATATTCGACGCCCACCAGATAAGCAGAGCGCGCCCGCCCGATCGCTGTGGCCAATTTGGTATCCAGCGACTCAATCAAGTGGTCTGGCAATCCCGCGGGAGGAAACACTGTCTTAATCCGCGCCTCGACCGCATCAGGTGATTTTGCGACAGTTTCGGCCAGCCACGCCATTGCGGGTGCGGGGATAAGGATCGACGACGGGGCCACATCGAGGTTCAACCCCAACCCAACGCCTTGCCCCGCCAGCATCTGCGCCAAGACCCGGCCCGAAAGCGCGGCATAGGGGGCGGCATCCTGGGCAAACGCGCTGAGCCGGTCGGGACGGTCAAAGGCCAGCACATAGCGCCCGTCTGCCACATCAAACATTTCGGGCGACAGCTGATCGCCGGTCGCTTCCTGGCTGAGCAGCAAGAACAGCTCTCCATCGGCCAGACGTTCATAAAAGCGCATCCGCAGCGCGTCATCCGTTGGCGCGGCCTCCATCGCGGCATGGGCCTGATCAATTGGAGTATGATCGCTCATGATAGCAGGCTTTTGATTTGGGCGCGGATATTGGGCACGATGTCCCTTTCAAAACTGGGGTGACGTTTGAGCCACAATGTGTTGCGTGGGCTGGGGTGAGGCAACACAAACGTGGCTTGTTTCGCCTTGCGCGGGGCAAAAACCGCCTCGGCCACGGTTGATTTGCGCGCGTCCGGCAAATGCCAGTCAATGGCATAGCGCCCGATCACCAGTGTCAGCGCCACATTTGACAGGTGCGCCAGCATCTTTTGGCGCCAGAGCGGGGCACATTCCGGGCGCGGCGGCTTGTCGCCTGCCTTGGCTTTGCCGGGAAAACACAGGCCCATCGGGAAAATTCCGATCCTCGGGTCGTCGTAAAACGCTTCGCGCGACACTCCCATCCAAATCCGCAAACGGTCGCCCGAAGGATCATCAAAAGGTTGCCCTTTCTGATGGGCCAACCGCCCCGGAGCCTGCCCAACAATCAGCACACGCGCGTCTGGTGACAGTTGGAAAATCGGTTTTGGCCCGAGCTCCAGCCCCTCACAGGCTGTGCACGAACGCATTTCGCACGAAAGGGTTTCAAAATCGTCAAGCATTGAAGCGCCAAAATCAGGAGGGTGTCAGAATAGGCCAGAGCTTGGGAATTCAAAAGGCCCCGTGGCGTTTGGCGCATCAAATGATCAAGTTGTCCGATTTGTGCAGAAGTGGGTGGTCCGGCGTCTGGGGATCTCGCTGTAGTGGTTTAAAGGTTTGACCCGAAGTGGCGCTTCAAAGCCTGTGATGCTGATGAGCAATCGGGTCACTGCGGCGTGTGGCTTCTGGGCGAAAACGCACTCTACAAGGAGTATCAACCGCAGGTGAGCACGTTGAAATTTCACGTCAAATCCGAAGGGGATTGAACGATCCTTTATCTGCCCAATCTTCGGCTTTCTCCACTTGACCAAGAAAGGCCAGTATGTCCGCCGCTGGACGCGTTCAGAGCGTAATCTTAATTTACTGCGTGCCCAAGATTTGGCTCGTGGCGTCGACAAAACGTTAAACAGAGGTACGTAAAAAGGTGCGCCATAGGTTTGAGCGCAAAGACCTGCAAGTAGGTATCGTTGTTTGGTGTTTGTCTCGACTAGCTGTGGCTGCTGATATTATTGGTATGAGACAGCCGTGCTGAAGCGCTCCAGACTTTGAGCAACGCCAATGCGGCTTCGTCATGTGAGTGCGCGTAAAGCGTGATGGTCAACGGTTCTTGCCCCAAAGTCTGTGCCAGGGATACCAACGTGCCGGTGGCAAGCTCTTCGTGGATCATTCTGAACGGGAGCCATCCAACCCCCAAGCCTTTCAGGACCATGTCCTTGACGCCACTGGAAAAGGCCGTCTCACATACAGGGTTTAGGCTGAACGCGCGGGTGCCATTTTGGCGTTTCGAACGTGTTAAAACCTCTCCAAAATAGCTGTCTTCGGGGTACACAATGGCGGGCAGGTCGTGGATGTGGTCTGGGCTTTGGTGCATTTGCGCGCCAATCACCGGAACCAGCAAATCGTGCCCCCAAATGTCACGTGCAATCTGGTCCCCAAAGGGCAAAGGCTCTGCGTTTTCAGATTGGTAACACAACAACATCTGGGCATCTCCACGCAGGAACATCGTAACACAGTCGCGTTGGTTACCGGCTTTCAAGGAAAAACTGACCTTGGGGTTTTGGTGTTTTGCGTAGGTCGCCATATCCGCAAAGGCAGAAAGAACGGGAGCATGTTGGGCAGCAATCGAGACTGTACTGCGACCGGGGTCAAACTGAGAAACCTTGCTTTTAAGATCTCTAAGGCGCGCGGTCAGGGCGCGGATCTCGGCCTCGTTGGCATGCAAGGCTGCGCCAATTTCGATGCTGTTGCTGCCGCGTTTCAGGACTGGGGTACCCAACCATGTTTCAAAGCCTCGAATGCGGCGTGAAAAGGCGGGTTGTGTGATGTTGCGCCGCTGAGCTGCGCGCGACATGTTGCCTTCCTCCAAAAGCACAAGAACATCCTCAAGCCATTGCATGTCCATTCCGGTGTTTCCTTGTCTGCTCATACCAACTATATGGGCAGACTGTTTAGAAAGCAGTGTTTTTCTGCCCATCACATGGCAGAATGGCGACAAACCAATACTAAGGAGCGCCAACCCGATGCCCACAGACAACGAATTGCCCATTCCGGACCCCACACAAAGTGGGCAGGCCGTTCTTAGCAAATGCAAAGACCTTGCCCAGACGCTGGAGGCCTTTCCGCGCGTCAGTCTGGGTCATTTACCAACGCCGCTGGAACCAATGGACCGCCTCAGCGCCGAACTGGGGGGGCCACGGCTTTGGGTGAAACGCGATGATTGCACCGGTTTGTCATCGGGCGGCAACAAAACGCGCAAGCTGGAATATCTCATGGCCGACGCTGTGAAAGCGGGTGCGGATACGATCATCACTCAGGGTGCGACCCAGTCCAATCACGCGCGACAGACCACCGCCGCGGCGGCCAAACTGGGTATGGAGTGTCATATTCTGTTGGAAGACAGGACTGGCTCAAACGATCCCAGTTACATTCTGAATGGCAATGTCATGCTGGACATGTTGCATGGCGCGACTGTTTCCAAACGTCCCGGTGGTGCCGATATGAACGCCGAAATGGAGACGCTGGCCGTAGGTTTGCGTGAACAAGGACGCAATCCTTATGTTATTCCGGGCGGTGGGTCCAATCCGACTGGCGCTTTGGGCTATGTCAATTGTGCCCGTGAACTGGTTGAACAGGCGGGTGAAATTGGTTTGAGCATTGACGCGCTTGTTCATGCCACAGGAAGTTCTGGCACGCAGGCCGGGTTGGTTGCGGGGCTTGCCGCGATTGAAAGCGATATCCATTTGCTGGGCATTGGCGTGCGTGCGCCACAAGAAAAACAAGAGCAAATGGTGTTTGATCTGGCTCAACGCACCGTTGACCACATGGGTTTGCAGCTTGGCCTCGACCGAGCGGTTGTGCGCGCAAATTGCAACTATGTGGGCGGAGGCTACGGCGTGCCGACGCCTGGTATGGTCAAGGCGGTGCGTCTTTTGGCCCGTACCGAAGGCCTTCTGTTCGACCCGGTTTACTCGGGCAAAGGGTTGGACGGGATGATTGATCTGATTGCCAAAGGCTACTTTGATGGCATGGACAACATTGTCTTCCTGCACACTGGCGGCAGCGCCGCGCTGTTTGGTTATCCGGACAGTTTCGATTTGCCAGGCTATTCTGAGTAACGCTAAGAGATGAAAGGGGACGCTGCAATTTTTTTGGTCACAGCGTCCCGATCAAAGTCCAATTCAAGGCCCAATACGTTCTGGTTTGGTACGCCTTTACCCGTTGACAGAGCGTTTTGAGCTGGCGTCACAACGTTTTTGGCTGGCGATTTTTCTGAGGCGCATCAGACTACATCTGCTTGGTGTAAGAAGCCAAGCTGCGCATCGTCGTAAAGTCTGTTGACCACACGGATAAGAACCTGAGGCAAGCCAAACTGAAAGCAGCGGACAGCGCTTTTGTGATGTATGAGTTGCGCCATGTCTCGGATCACCGCTGATCGCCGCAACCGGTGACATTTCTGAATGGCGTTTACAGTTTGGCCGCCAAAGTCGAAGGTTTTATGGAGCTTTGGATCAATGGCGCTGTGTTTGACGCTTCGGCGAAACGGGTTCCTAAGGTGAGTGATGTGGCATTTGGTGATGCACAAGCGCTATTGGAGCGTAGCGTTTATTTGAACTCGCCGCCGGACCTGATTGCAGCTGGGGTCAGCGATGATGCCATGCCACATCTGGCGCAGATCCCGGTTGAGGTTGATCGGTTACTACAGTTTTGCCAATTTGTGGGTTATTTTCCGGGTTGCAGCCAGACGACGTCGATTGCGCAGCAATTGGGGGGCGATCATGCTGGTCTGGTGCGGGCAAAAACTCCGCGCCGTTTTTAGTGGACAAAATCTGGGCCATGTTGGTGTCGTTTTTCCTCTACGAACGATGAAATTTCAAGCGCCATGCTGCACTGTCGCAAACAACAGCCTGCAGGCCTAAGAAAATGATTGTCGTGACCACGCCATTTGCGCCACGCTGATGATACGGGCAAAAAGAACCGTCGCTCCACCCGCCAATACTGGCTCTCAGACCACAAGATCAAAACCGCTCGTAATTGTCACGGATCCTCCTCCCCTGTGATACTTACGTGCGGCTTTGGTTCGATTTTCAGGCGAGCGCTAGCTTGGGCAACAGATGATTGACACGAAGATCAGATTGCCAAGGGTTTTGGTTGCTCCCACTGCGGGCCATCGTGGCGACGATCAAAATGCTCGATCTTGAAAAGGATGCACGCACCTTTTGGTGTAACAAACCAACCGATAGTGCGCCGTCGCCGATAGGCTGGGATGCTTTGAAAATGAGGGTCCGTTTGACACGCCCGAGGCACCGGCAAATTGGATGCGGTGATTGACGGGCAACCAGACGGTGCACACATGTTGGTCGGCGATCCGTTGGACGTGGCAATTGGATGCGTCGCGCAAGCCCATACTTTTTGACCGTTTTCTAACGATTTATTCGGCGCAGGTATCACTGTGCCCCGCGGAATCGGGGAACAGATGAAGCTCAGCATTTCCAACATTCGCACAATGAATGATGGATGATCGCAACATCTAATCAGGGCCAGTGTATTGGCGGCGATTATGTACGATCACTAGGGCCGTGACATGCCGTGCAAAATGGGAATGGTTTTGCGAAATTGAAGCAACGATCATAGCTTCATCGCCGTCGTTGAGAACGGTTGAACATGGCTTTTGGGTACCCGCTTTTTGATCCTCAAAAGTCCTGCGTCTATGGCACTTTGAGATCATAGTGGAATTGATGCTCAGCTCCCGGCCAGTACCGCGATGGAAACCTGCGCTCTTCGGGATCATGGACCCTGTAAGCCAATGAATCGCTGCTCTGACAGCATCCGTGTCTTCTCAGGTCTTGCGGCACAGATCATTGCCGGGTGGCAGCACTTGGTGCTGCCACGACGAAATTTACCCATACGGCTTCCTTCCATTCCGATGCGATTTTGGAACCTGAGGCTGATGCGCCGCTGGGGACAAATCGCAGAACGCAAATCTGACGAATGGTTCATTCAGACCGCCGAGGACGTGCATCGCCTCGACATCAATGTCGCCGCCCGTGGCGGTTGGTGGAAAAGGCCGGAACAGCGACAGGGTCGAAGCGTTAACCCGCTTGGTCGATAAAATTGACGGCATCGGCTATGACGGCCGTTTGCGAAACCTAATTCGCAAAGCCGGCCGATTGGTCCGAAAGGCGATTAAATCTTCGTTAAGACCGAAATCCAAGGTTACGCAGTGGTCACACTCTCGGTGATTGGGGACGGTTTCGATCCCTGTTGAAGTGTAGAAACTGGTCGGCAATCCGAACGCCGATGCGGTGCGTGAACGTCAAAATGAGGACGCGCGTTGTCTTCGCCAGGACCAACCTCAGGTTTCTGGCAGAAGCAAATCCACCCTAAAAACCATGATCGCTGGGCTTGAAACATCAGACAACGGTATGCTGACGTTCAAGGGCGCGCCGATCACCGAACCAGCGCCGGAATAACGCGGGCTGATCTTTCACAGCCGTTCGGGGGTGGTGGTCAGGGCAAGCTGGGTTTGGCGGCCGAAGCGATGTGTCCGAACCTGTCCCGCGCAGACCGGCAGGCCAAGGTTAACAACTGTTTAGAGATGGCCTGTCCAAGCCATAGGGTGACGCGCCGAACTTTTGGAAGGCAGGCGTCAAAGGGCTGTTAGGGCGCGCGCGGGCCATGAACCCCGAAATGCTACCCCTGGATATCACGTCTTGCGCGCTTGATGTCTGGACGCCATCTCGTCTGGCTTTTGATGCGATTTTTCTGGCCGATCGCGTGGTGGTGATCACGAACATGCCGCAGGCCACAATCGGCAAAAAAAACAGATGTTGATCCGCCGCGCCCGTGAACCCACAAGATGTTGCTGCAACATTTGAATTGCTGTTCCGATCACCAACAGGCAATACCTTGTGTGTATAGATGTGGACGCAGTGCCCAGCCAAATCCCAAACCCGTCGATGATGTGGCGGAGTGACGCCTGGCCCCAAATCAGATCACCCCTACCCAGGACAGTCCAAAAAAGTGGTGCTGATGTCCGATCAGGCTGCCCAGATTTACTATTCGAATTTTTTTGCAATCGCGCCCGACGCGGAGCTCTGTTCTGAGGGTGAAATGATCGAACAGGGCGCCAGTCGATGACTGCGGGGGGGGCGACCTAGGCGCCGCGAGCCGGAGAATTTGTTTGAAAACGGCGCGGACGTCGATGTCATTCTTTGCACCGCTGAACCGTGCGGCATCTCCAAATACATCATGCTGTCGCCGATTCTGGCGGGTGAAATGAGCCAAGCAGACATTGTCACCCATGACGCCGAATGGTGCGCGGAACTGGGGGGCACTTTCCGATTTGGCGACCGGGTGGCAAAGATCGTGACAACGCAAAGTGGCGATGCGCGAAGCCACGACAGGCAATTGTTTGGGACTGGCTTTGATCCGTCCATGCTCCCGTCGCCGGGCAATGATGTTGAGGGGCTGATCGCCTACTGCGATCTGGAAGACGCTGAGCGGGAAATGGGCCCAGGGACGGGCAAAAAGGCGGCGCAATCGGAGCGGGTTTGCAGACCTTCGAGCCGGCGGTCGACATGTCGGCGTGCGGGGTTAACGGTCATGCGCGCGTGCTGTTGCTGGATGATGGTACCGATTTGCCCTTTGGTGTTCTTGTGATGATCTTGGGTGAATGCGTCAAACAGGATGGTGCCGTTTCCCGGTTGGTCGCGCAGCTTTGTGAACAGACCAAAGGTTTGGCCGCCACGTCGGTGGGGCAAGACGCAGAGAGTTTGCCAAAACAACGATTGACCAAGGTCTGAGTGGTTGATGATCTATGAGAACGCCGGGCCTTGATGGCGCGGATTGAGTTGAGCCAACGCGTCAATCGTACGGGCTCATGGGCCAAAAATGTCAGTAAAAGCCAAAGACCTATCGCCTGTTGATCAATCTGGCGTTTCACGCGGAGCAACGAGCGCTTGGGCTGACATCGGCGCCTGGCGCAGCACTCAGCAGTGCGGACCAAAAAAACCGCATTGGAATGTGCGACCGCGGTTTTCAACGCAGATCATCGTCCTTGCGCACAGGGCAATGCCTGTCCAAAGATTGGTCGGTTGGCAAAGGGGATTGTGCAAAGAACAGTGGTGATCAGCCCGCTACATACTTGTTTAATTTTTTGCTAAAACGGCAAGAGCAAGGTCAGGGCGAAGGGCAAGTCGGGACCTGTCCCGTGCGCGTGGATGTCAGGCGCAATTTGCTGGATCGCGCGTTTTGCGGGCCGGGGCGGCGGCATGAGATTGGGGCACGCTACATGCCCCTTTCTCGGAGTGTTGGCCGGGTTCAGTTATAGCAACCCGGGGCATCCGGCAACTTTTGGGCGGTTGTGCTCAAAAGGCTCGGCCCTCGGCGAGACCATCGATCTCGATGGTCGTCTTCTCACACCGCAGATCGGCCAACGTCGCGCCAATTGGACCGAAGCGCTCGATCTGGTTTCAAGTCGTTTCACGGATACGACCCGGGATCGTGGGCCGGACAGTGTTGCATTTTGCGTGTCGGGGAATTTGCTGAGCGAAGATTGCGCGTGGCAGACGAGTTGATGAAAGCGCTCATCGGTTCTGAACATATCGGCATCAATTCAAGATGTTGCATGGCCGCGCCTTTGCCTGGAAACAAGCGCGCCTGTTGCACGGCTATGGCGCCCGGCGCTTACGGCGATCTAAGAGCAGCCCATTTGCATCTGTAAGTTGTGCGCAATTGAGACACCGCGCTGGTCAACGGGTGGCTGACGCAGCTGGTGGATACCATTGCTTTGAACCCTTCAATTTTCGATGTGCATACTAACGGGTTTGATGCCGCTTTGGAAACGTCACGGGCCAGCGATCGGGCCGTATCGGGCTTGAAAGCTGCGGAATTTGCGACGCTCTATGCGGTATGCGCAAGCTTGGGCTGTGCGATGACTGTACCTTCTCAAGGATCAACCCAATGCGATGGGGGTTCGCAAATTTGGTGGGCTTGCGAATATGCTGAGAAACCATCTTGATCTGCTACGCACCGATCACGCTGTAGCGTTTGAGCACGTCTGACAATCATAGGCTTGCGCGGGTGGGCGGAACAATTCGCTTCGGGTCATCTCGACCAACCCTGTCGTGTCGATGCCTGCCGCCGGCTGGGGCGAAAAGGATAGCACGGTCACCAATTCCGAACAGCGCAAATCGCGCCAACGCGGGGTCTTGTTCACCCCGAGCGATCCGATGAGCCTTTTTGCCAATGCCGATTGTCCACATTTGATCGCGGCGCAGTGGCCGAGTGAGGGCTGTCGGTTTGTTGCACAGGGCGAGTTCTTTCTCTGCGGTAGTAAGGCGCGGATGGTGCTAATGGTCGCGCCCGTGAACCTTTCGCAGAACCGACCCTGAGGACGCAGGGACCTCAGGGCTGGAACCGGGCGATTGGATACTGGTGGAAAGCCTTTCTGGTTCAGTGCTGTGGAGCGCGCTGTTCAGCGTCCGCATGGCAAACGGTCAGCAGTTTGTACCGATGCTTTGGATGGGTAAAACAGCGCTAGGTTTGAGAGCCTATGCGCGTGCTCTGCCAGTGACCGGCCTATTTTGGGGCCAGCCCGAGTTGAGATCTGGGCCAGTGCGGCGTCACGCAAACGATTTGATCCATTGCGCGGGTTCAGGCGGAATTGGCTGGCAAAAAAACGCCTCGTTGATTGGATCGCAAAGGTTGGGCGATTGATCGGATTTCCGGGCGCCCATGCCGCATTCTGCGAGGATCGTACCGCTGTTGTTGCATGTGACCTTATCCGAGGGCGATATTTTCAGAACGTTGTTCTTTGTTGCATTGCATCCTGTGGCTGTGTCGCGTGCGGTTGCCTTTCCCCTGATCGGGGCCAAAACGGCGCCTTTGTCTGTCTTGGCCGGCTGTGTCACGCTGGACTAGCATGACCCTGGCATTCTCGTTTTTGCCCGTTTCCATGTCGGGCACAAAAAGCCGTGACGCGGTTTTGGTAGGGGCCGACACGGTTGAAGGGCAGGGGTTATAGACCTGCTCAGAGATATTTTGCCGATCGTCGCCCATGGGCAGGGCGGGCGACTCTCGAATGTACCGAAGCGCTGTTGATGGGGCTGTGTTTGCGCGCCGATAGCTGCGATGAACTTGCCGGGTTTGCCGCGCCCCTGCGTGCCTGTGTGCCTGTGTTTTTGTGGGTTGCAAAGCGGGTGGCGCAAGTCTGCATTGGTATTGCCATGCATGGCTGACATTCGCTTCAACTGGCCCCGACTTCGGTGCGCGACACATTTGGGGTAAGTCCCTGCAGGAAAACGGTTTTGCGGACGTGGATCGCAACGCAAGTAACTGCCACCGTATCGGGCGTGTTTCATGTATCCTGTCGTCGTTCATAGGCTGGCGTGGCCGTGCCATTGGGTCAACCCCATCTCAGTATCATCAAGGCGGGTGGGGCCGATTTTGAGCGTCATTCCGGTAAAGACAACATCACGTGCAGACGTTGCGACGGCGCCCAAATTCCGCACCCGAGCCGACGCTGCACACGGGAAATCGCCGCCAGGAACAAACCGATGAGCAGGTTGATCCGGCTGCAGAATAGCGCGGTGATCTGCGTGCGCGATTTGCTGAGGTCAGTGTTACGACCGTGCTGGCGGTTTGGGTGTTGAAGATCCGGCTGATATGGGAAACCGTGGCGGAAATTCGTGTTCTGACCGGCGCGTTTGATGGTGAACTGAGCGCTTTGGCGCAATTCAGGTGCATCCGCCGCATCTGTGCGAAGTGATCCCCCTGTCCATTATCAACCGTGTATCAGTGGTCGCGGCCAGCGGGCCTTTTTACATGCGGTACCAAAGAAAACCTAGCGTGGGCTGCAAAGTGAATCCCGTGTGAGTTTGCCCCTGGCGTGACGGTGGAGTTGATGGGACGCGGGGTTCGGCGGTGGCACTGCACGACCCTGCAATTACCGACACCGCGATGATTTTGGAGTGATCGTTCAAGTCGGGCGCCACGTGCGGGGTTGCATTGCGCGTCGCTCAGCTGACAGGGGCCACGTCGACCGATTGTGAGTTGACCTGATCTCCGGATGAGCGCAAATGCCCGATCACCGGGCCGACATCTGAATAGTCGCGCCCATAGGCCACGACAATGTGATCGGTGCCTACCACGGTTGCGTTGGTCGGGTCGTATTCGATCCAGCCTAGATCCGCGCCGCACCAGGCTCGCACCCAAGCATGCATCGCATCCACGCCTTCCAACCGCACGCCACCTTCTGGAGGCAAAGTGCGTAAGTAGCCGCTGACGTAACCTGCTGGAATATCAAGGGATTGCAAGGCAAGGATCATGATATGTGACAGATCCTGACAGACGCCGCGGCGCTGACGAAAGGCCTCTGACGGGTTGGTATCGACGGTGGTTGCATTTGAATCAAAGGTCATCGCGTCGAATAGCGCAGCGCCGAGATCCACCACATTCTGGGCCACCGAGACTGTGGGGCGAAAACACGCGCGCGCAAACTCGGCGATGTCGGGGTCCGCCAGCAAACGCGGCGATGGCCCAAGGAAATGCAACGGCGAGGCCGGGTGCAAATCCCGAAGATCGCTCAGGTGCGCCGACAGGTTTTGTGGCGCGGCGCTGGCCGAAAGATCGGGGGGCATAGTGGCAACATCCACCCGACAGGCCATTCGGAGACTCATTTCGGTATGGGGGTCGGAATGGGTTATCAAACTGGTCCAGTTGCCAAAAAAGTCGAGACGGTCGCTCTTTTGATCAGGTTCTGGCTCCACGTTCAGCACATGGGCGGTGACGCGTTGGCGCAAGCCATCCGCGCGCGGCAGCACCCGCAGCAAATGGCGCCCGTTTCCGGCGGGTTGCTGATAGCGATGCGAGATCGTCAGGCGGATATCATATGTCATGCTCATACCAGATGGGCCTGGGTTAAAGCATCGGCAATGTTCCAGATATCAACTTTGATTTGCTTGAGCACCTTCGGGGTCAGACTGCCTTGGGGGCTGGTGGCCAGCAAGGTTTCAAGGATCAGACCCTTTTGCGCCACGTCGCTGAGCGTGCGCGCATTGGCATTGCCGGGCAACTCGGCGATATGCTGGCGTGCGCGTGAGACATGGTATCGCACGGTGCGCGGGTTTTGCGGATCGGTGCCCAGGATATCAATCACGGTCGCAGGGGTGGCCAATATCGAAAACCGAGCCCGGTGAGCGACGATGCTGTCGCCGATCTCGAGCGCCAGATCCATCGCGCCCTCGGGCGCAGAGCCGTGCGCCAGATGTGCCAACAAATGCGACATATTGGCGGCGCGTTCCAAGGAGACACCAAGGCTGAGAAAGCGCCAGCCGTCCGAGCGGTACATGTTTTCGTGCACCAACCCGGAGAAACCGCCGATCTGGCGCAGCAACACACTGATTTCACGGGGAATATCATCCAGCGCGACATCGCGTTGATTTCGCTGGCGACTGCTTTCAACCAAAGCGCGCAAGGCCATCATGCCATCGGGCGAAAACCGATCTCCGATCTTGCGCGCCGCTTGCAGGGCGAAACCCAGCGGTTGGTCAAAGCGCGCGGCCATGGCGCCGGCGTTGGGTTTGACATTGCCCATCACGCGGGTGCGCAGATGTTTCAGCAAAGCCGCGTCATGGGCGGCGCCGTCATTGATACGTGCGAAATAGGCCCGAAACAGGCGCATGTTCTGCTCGGCCCGTTCGACGTAGCGCCCTAGCCAAAACAGGTTGTCGGCGGCGCGGCTGGGCAAGGCATCGCTGGCGGTTTTGCGCAAGGCCGTGGCCGAGGCGGAGCCCAGCAGGCTGGGTCGCTGCACCGCACTGTCGCTGACCACCCAGACATCGGCGACTTTGCCCCCGCGCTGCATGGCTAGGGCCTTGGCATCTTGTCCGGCGCTGATCCGGGCATATCCGCCGGGCATCACTTGCCAACCCGACGTGCTGCGGGCCAGAAAAAGGCGCACACACATGGGCCGGGGCACCAAAGCCCCGGCCTCATAGACAGGTGTGCTGGACAGGGTGATGGCCTCTTGGCCGACCAGTTCGCGGCCTGAACGGCGTAGCAATTGGGCGACATCGGAGGTGTTTTGATCGCCGCCAAAGGCGGACATCGACATGGCGGGGTCGGCCATCAACGGTACGGTCGAAAAAGCCGAACCCACCATCATGCGGTCTTGGTTGGCCAACACATGGGCGCGTTCGCTATCTTGACCACACCACCATGTGGCGATGTTGGGCATCAACAAATCCTGGCCAAAAAAGTGCCGGCAGACTTTCGGCAAAAAAGCCATCAACGCGCGTGTTTCCAGCACACCCGCCCCGATGGCGTTGACGGTGTTCAGGTTTTGCTGCCGGATCGCATCCAACAGACCAGGGGTGCCAATAAGTGAGCCAGGTTCAAGTTCCAACGGATCGCACATCCGCCCCGGAACCCGGTTCCATAGCAGGCTGAGCGGTTTTGGACCGGCCACAGTGCGCACCAAAGCCTGACCGTTTTGCACGATCAAATCTTCGCCTTCGACCAGCAAAAGACCCAGATAGCGCGACATATAGGCGTGCTCGGCATAGTTCTGATGCCCCGGGCCCGAGGACAAAAGCGCGATCTGGCCTTGTGATTTGCCCCGTAGATTGAACAGGTTTTGTTGAAAGTCCTGAAAAAAACCAGCCAAACGGTGAACGTTGGCGTTAGAGAAAAAATTCGGGAAAACCTTGCTCATTGCGACGCGGTTCTCAATGGCAAAACCGGCGGTCGAAGGGGCCTCGATTAAGTCACTTATCACCCACCACTTGCCATCCGGACCACGCCCGATTTCAAAAGACAAAAGGTTCAGGAACGTGTCTGTGGCCGGCACAACACCCACCAGAGGGCGCAACCAGGCAGGGTTTTGGGTGAGCAATGTGGCGGGCAATTGCCCCGTGGCCACCAGTTCGTTGGCGCCGTAAAGATCGCGAATGACATGTTCCAGAAGTTCGGCGCGTTGAATCAACCCGGCCGAAATTTCGTTCCATTCCGCTTCATCCAGTATCACCGGTATATGGCTGAGCGGCCACTCCCGTTCAACTGAAACCGTTTCATCATATTGGCGAAACAGCACTCCGGCATCGCGCAAATACTGATCGCCGCGTGCGAACCTTTTGCCCAACTGATCCGGGCTCAGCGTACTGATATGGTCGATAAACGCCTGCCAGGGCGGTTTGACGCTGCCACCGGGCGTCAGCATTTCGTCGCGCGTGCTGAGCTGGCTGGCATAGGCATCCAGCAATGCGCGTTGGGTCTGTGACACAGGTTGGTTTGCCAACATGGCGGGCCTCTAAAGCCCGGGCCGGCGGCGCAGATCCAGTGTCATGGGGAACTCGGGATGGGGCTGTTCGGGGAGGGGCGTAAAGGCCCCGGTGGTATGGCCCATCGCCTGAAACCGGCTGAGGCGGCGCGACTCCGCCTCGTTGCCATTGACGGGAAACGTTTCCGAACTGCGCCCGCCGGGATGCGCCACGTGATAACGGCATCCGCCCAGAGACCGCTTGGTCCAGGTGTCGTAAATGTCAAAGGTCAATGGCGCGTCGACCTCAAGAACCGGATGCATCGACAGCGCCGGTTTCCACGCTTTGAACCGCACGCCGCCCACATGTTCGCCATTGCCCGCAGTTTGGGTCATTGGGACAAGGCGTTGATTGGCGGTGACCAGATAGCGCCCCGGGTTGGCACCGCTCAGCTTGACCTGAAGACGTTCAACCGAACTGTCCGTATAGCGCACCGTGCCGCCAATCGCGCCGGTTTCGCCCATTACATGCCATGGCTCAAGCGCCTGTCGCAGCTCAAGCGTGATGCCTTCATAGGTGACCTCGCCGCAGAACGGAAAACGGAACTCGGCCTGGGCGGCAAACCACGCGGGATCCAGGTCCATGTCGTGGGATTTCAGATCGCGCAACACGTCGAGGAAGTCTTCCCAGATAAAGGCGGGCAGCATGAAACGATCGTGCAAGGTTGTGCCCCAACGGGTCAGCGGGCCGTCGAGTGGCGATTCCCAACAGCGCGCGATAATGGCGCGCAGCAGCACCTGTTGCGCCAGGCTCATCCGGGGGTTCGGCGGCATTTCAAAGCCACGGAATTCGACCAACCCCAGGCGGCCAGTTGGTCCATCGGGCGAAAACAGCTTGTCGATGCAGATTTCGGTGCGATGGGTGTTGCCGGTGACATCAATCAGACTGTTTCGCAGCAAGCGGTCGGTCAGCCATGGCGGCGGCGGCGTGCCATCGGTGGGTGGCCAGATCTGATCAAGCGCGATTTCCAGCTCGTAAAGGCCATCGTGGCGGGCTTCGTCGATGCGCGGTGCCTGTGAGGTGGGGCCAACGAACGTGCCTGAAAACAAATAGGAAAGGCTGGGGTGACGCTGCCAGAACAGGATCAGGCTTTTGAGCAGATCAGGACGGCGCAGAAACGGGCTGTCTCCGGGTGTGGCGCCGCCGACGACCACGTGATTGCCGCCACCGGTGCCGGTATGACGTCCGTCCAGCATGAATTTATCGGCGCCCAAACGGCACTGACGCGCTTCTTCATAGACTGTTTCAGTGGTGGCGACACAATCGCGCCAAGTCGCGGCGGGGTGAATGTTGACCTCAAGCACACCGGGATCGGGCGCAACTCGCATCACTTCGACACGGGGATCGCTGGGCGGGCCATAGCCTTCAATCAGAACCGTATGGCCAATGGCTTTGGCGGCGGCTTCGGTGGCCGAGATCAGCTCGAGATAGTCCTCAAGCTTTTCAACCGGAGGCAGAAATACGCACAAACGCCCATCGCGCGGCTCGACCGAAACGGCAGTGCGCACGCGCCCGTCCAGATCGCCCAGACTTTGTTCGACCTGAGTTTGCCCCGCGGCAGCTTCGGTGCGGCTGGCAATGGCCTGAGGGCGATGGGACTCAGTCTCGGCGTCCGGGTCGGGCAGGGGGTCGCGCGGCTCGGTCGGGTCTTGAGGGTTGACGAACGGGTAGTTGGATTCCGGGATGTGCGGCAGTGCGCCCAAGGGCAAACGATAGCCAACCGGGCTGTCACCGGGCACCAGAAACACCTTGCCACGGCGCAGGTTCCAGACTTCCGACATCCATCCTTTGGTGGCGCGTGCCTGCCATCGCTGCACCGGCAGAACATATCCGGCGGGCGAGGTCAGGCCGCGCTCAAACACTTTGGCGATGCGCGCGCGTTCTTCGGGATCTTTCAGCTTGGAATTTTCAGGCGTGACGTTTTCGGGCAGGCTGCCTTCCTTGATGATCCACTCGGCAGGGTCCTCAAAAGCGGGCAGCACATTTTCGCGCGGCACAGAAAGCGCGTTGGCGATTTCTTGTAACAGGGCTTGGGCTTGCGTCGGACCAACATCTTCTGATGTGTCTTCGCGGGCCAAAAGCGAGGGGTCGCGCCAGATCGGTTTGCCGTCCTTGCGCCAATAGAGCGAAAACGTCCAGCGCGGCAGCGTTTCGCCAGGATACCATTTGCCCTGACCGTAATGCAGCAAGCCGCCGGTGGAAAACTTGTCTTGCAGACGGCGGATCAAGGTGTCGGCCAGGGCGCGCTTGGTCGGGCCGACCGCATCCGAATTCCACTCGTCGCCCTCAAAGTCATCAATCGACACGAATGTCGGCTCGCCGCCCATGGTCAGACGTACGTCACCGGCCTCAAGGCGGGTGTCAATGTGTTGGCCCAACTGGTTCAGCGCGTCCCACGCCGTGTCGGAAAACGGTTTGGTGATGCGGGGATGCTCAGCTGTGCGGCGCACCTGCATGTCAAAGGAGAATTCGACCTCGGCGGCGCTGGCCACCCCCGAAATCGGTGCGGCGTTCTGATAATGCGGTGTCGCTGCCAGCGGAATATGGCTTTCACCTGCAAACAAGCCCGAGGTCGGATCAAGCCCAACCCAACCGGCACCGGGCAAATAGACCTCAACCCAAGCGTGCAGATCGGTGAAATCATGATCGGTGCCGGCAGGGCCATCAAGCGCCACAAGGTCAGGCTTGAGCTGGATCAGGTAGCCCGAGACAAAGCGTGCAGCCAAGCCCAGATGACGCAGTATCTGCACCAGCAACCAGCTGCTGTCGCGGCATGACCCAGCCGCACGTTCCAGCGTGGTTTCTGCGGTTTGCACGCCGGGTTCCATGCGAATTTCATAGGTAATGTCGCCAGCGAGCTTGCTGTTGAGCATCACCAGGTAATCCACCGTCACCATTTCATCGCGCGGGATCGAGCCGAGATATTTTTCCAACAAGGGACCGGCGGGCGGCGTGGCTGTGTAGATGCTCAGATCAGGCGCAATCTCGCTGCCATAGGCAAAGGGATAGGTCTTGGCGCTGTCTTCGACAAAGAAATCAAACGGGTTGTAGACCGACATATCGGCGACCAGATCAACCTCAATCTTGAACTCGCGCACCGGTTCGTTGAACACGAAACGCGCCAGCCAATTGCCATAAGGGTCTTGTTGATGGTTAACGAAGTGGGTGCCTGGCGACACCGACAGCGCGTGCGAAATGACCCGCGTCCGCGAATGCGGCGCCGGACGCAGCCGAATGACCTGCGGACCCAACGTGACGGGGCGGTCATATTTGTAGTGCGTCAGGTGATAGATACTTGCGGTTATCGACATGTTTCAGCCTCCTGCAACGACAGTGACGCGCATGCTGCGTTGCAGCAAGTCCGCGGGGCCAGATTTCTTTTACTCGGTGTCCGCGGGGAAATCAGACAGGCGTGCCCCACAGATCGTATTCGCCGGTTTCATCAACTTCGACCTGCACGATATCGCCGGGCGACAGACCTTCGAATCCGTCGTCGATGAACAGGTTGCCATCGATTTCCGGGGCATCCGCCTTGGTCCGGCAAGTGGCGCCGTCGGGCTCGACACTGTCAACGATGACCTCAAGCTTTTGACCCAGTTTGGCCGCCAGTTTCCTTTCCGAGATCGACTGCGCCTTGACCATAAAACGGTCCCATCGATCTTGTTTGACGTCTTCAGGCAAGTGATTCGGCAAGGTATTGGCGCGCGCACCTGCAACATTTTCGTATTGAAAACAGCCAACCCGGTCGAGCTGCGCTTCGTCCAGCCAATCGAGCAAGGTTTGAAATTCTTCTTCGGTTTCACCGGGATAGCCGACGATAAAGGTACTGCGCAACGTGATGTCGGGGCAGATCGCGCGCCAGGCGGCGATCTCGTCCAATGTGCGCGCGGCGGCCGCCGGGCGGGCCATCCGCTTGAGCGTTTCCGGGTGGGCGTGTTGAAATGGGATATCAAGGTAGGGGAGCAAACCGTTTTTGGGTTCGGCCATGATCGGCACAAGATCGCGTACAAAGGGGTAGGGATAAACATAGTGCAACCGGACCCAAACGCCGAGGTCTCCCAAGGCTTGGGCCAACGGCAAGATGGGGTGCGACAGACCCTGTTTGGTGTCCTCGCGGGTGCGCAGATCGGTGCCATAGGCCGATGTGTCCTGCGAAATCACCAGCAGTTCGCGCACGCCGTTTTCGACTAATTTTTCCGCTTCACGCAGGATTGCAGCCTGTGGACGACTGCTGAGTTTGCCGCGCATATCGGGAATGATGCAGAACTTGCAGGCGTGGTTGCACCCTTCGGAAATCTTGAGATAGCTGTAATGGCGTGGTGTCAGCGAAACGCCGGAGGCTGGCAACAGGTCGATAAACGGGTCAGGGCTGGGCGGAACGGCCGCGTGGACTGCATCGAGCACCTGCTCGTATTGATGTGGTCCAGTCACCGCCAGTACTTTGGGATGCGCCCCGGTGATGTAGTCGGGTTCGGCGCCCAAACAGCCGGTCACGATGACCCGGCCATTTTCATTCAACGCCTCGCCGATTGCCTCGAGGCTTTCTGCTTTGGCGCTGTCCAGAAACCCACACGTGTTAACGATAACCGCGTCCGCGCCCTTGTAGTCAGGCGACAGCCCGTACCCCTCTGCGCGCAACCGGGTCAGAATACGTTCGCTGTCAACCAATGCCTTGGGACACCCCAAGCTGACCATGCCAATCTTGGGCTGGCCGGCCCTGCTGGCTTCGGACACATTTGCACGCGCCAGATCCGGGCGTAGGGAGGGAGGATTGTTGCTCATCCCCCGCCTATACTGCGCCGCGCCGGCTAAAGAAAGCCGCGTTAGATGGTTTGGTCGTACTCTCCCACCGAAGGTTCGGTGCGGATCACCGCATCGATATCGGCAAAGATTGCGCGCATTTCTGCGTCGCTGTCCGGGCTTTCGCAAACCACCACCAGATTGGGTGTGTTTGACGAAGCGCGCACCAAACCCCATGCTCCGTTTTCCAGAATAACGCGCGCGCCATTTACGGTGACGACCTGCGCGATTTTGCGTCCTGCAATGGTGCCGCCCTGGTCGGCAAGGGCGACCAGCTTATCTACCAAACGGGCCAGAACATCATATTTTTCTGTGTCCGCGCACCATGGCGACATTGTCGGAGTGGCAAAAGTCTGAGGCAGCGCTTTGCGCAGATCCGACATTTTCATGTCAGGGTTGCGGTCCATCAGTTTGCAGATTTCAACAGCAACACGCATGCCGCAATCATATCCCCGCCCGATTGGTTCGGCCAAAAAGTAGTGCCCGGACTTTTCAAAACCCGCCAAAGCCCCGATTTCCTTCACCCGGCGCTTCATGTGCGAATGTCCGGTTTTCCAGTAATCCGCTTTGACACCATGCTTGATCAACTCTGGGTCGCTTGCGAACAGACCAGTTGATTTGACGTCGGCCACAAAGGTTGAATTTGGGTAAATCTTTGCCAGATCGCGGGCCATGATGACCCCGACCTTGTCCGCGAAAATCTCTTCGCCTTCGTCATCAACCACGCCACAGCGGTCTCCGTCTCCGTCAAAACCAAGTGCAAAATCGGCGCCTGATGCCGTGACGCTGGCAGCCATGTCATGCAGCATTTCCATGGCTTCGGGATTGGGATTGTAGTGCGGAAAAGTATAGTCCAATTCATTGTGGCTTTCGACGACTTCGACGCCAAGACGGCGAAACAATTCTGGCGCGAAAGCCGAAGCCGTGCCATTGCCTGTGGCGCAAACCACTTTTAACGGGCGCGTCATTTTGAAATCGCCAACAAGATCATCCAGATACGCCTCTTGGACGCCGTCAACAAATTCATAGGCACCGCCGGGGCGTTTTTCACCCTGACCGTTCAACACGATGTCGCGCAATTCATTCATTTCATCGGGACCATGGGTCAGCGGACGTTCAAAACCCATTTTGACACCTGTCCATCCATTAGGATTGTGACTTGCCGTCACCATCGCAACGGCAGGAACATCCAAATGGAACTGGCTAAAGTAGGCCATAGGGCTCAGCGCCGGACCGATGTCTTTCACTGTGATTCCGGCCTGCATCAGGCCTAACATCAATGCATTTTTGATGCTGAGCGAATAGTCGCGATAGTCATTTCCGACCGCTATAACAGGTGGGATGCCGCGACGGTGCATTTGTGTGCCCAAGCCAACTCCCAGTGCCGTGACACCCGGCAAATTGATCTCATCTGGATATTTCCAACGCGCATCATATTCACGAAATCCCGTTGGCGTGATCATGGCGTCGCGCAAAAAGGCCCATGTGTTCGGAGTTACAGTTGCAGCGGGTGTGCTCATTTCAAAGTCTCTTGAATTAGATTAGATTTTTACAGGATGGGACTTGGCAATTTTGTCTAGAGCCATCAGCGTATCGATGAGGTCAGGCATCTGGTTGAGGTAGATCATATTTGGTCCATCGCAGGGCGCATTGTCTGGATCCTGGTGCGTTTCAATAAACACGGCGCCGATGCCAAGGCTCACTGCAGCTCGGGCCATCACAGGCGCGAATTCACGTTGCCCTCCGCTCGAACTGCCGTGGCCACCGGGTTGTTGAACAGAGTGGGTGGCATCCATTACAACGGGATAACCAGTTTGCGCCATTTGCGGAAGGCTGCGCATGTCTGCCACCAGCGTGTTGTATCCAAAGGTGGTACCACGTTCGGTCAACAAAATGCGGGTGTTGCCGGTGCTCTCAACTTTGGCAATGACATTTGGCATTTCCCATGGCGCAAGAAATTGACCCTTTTTGATGTTGACCACTGCGCCAGAATTGCCCGCCGCCAAAAGCATATCTGTTTGACGGCATAAAAAAGCGGGAATTTGGATGATATCGACGGCGTCGGCTGCCTGCGAGCATTGCGTTTCATTGTGAACATCCGTCAGAACCGGAACATCCAAAGCTGCGCCAAGATCGGCCAGGACTCGCAACCCTTTGTCCAAACCCAATCCGCGGGCGCCGCTCAATGAGGTACGATTTGCTTTGTCAAATGACGATTTGAAAACGTATTGAGCGCCTACAGCATTGCAGGCCTCTTTCAACTGGCCAGCAATCATCTGTGCATGATCTGCGCTTTCCAGCTGACAAGGACCTGCGATAACTGTCAGGGGTTGGTCATTGCCAATGTTCAGTTTTTGGACCGAGACGGTTTTGATCATCACGATGTCACTTGTTCGCGCAGGATCGACGCTGTCAGCGATATCATCAGATAGACCCCGGCAAAGATCAGGAACGCCAGTATCGTGTTTTCAAACTTACGTGGATAGCTGGCGTCTTCACTTGGCACAGGTTTGACAGAGATCGTCAAATATCGCACTTGCCGGTTCGCCTCCATTCGGGTTTGTTCGACCTGCTGCAGGGCCGACTGCAACATCATATCGCGAGTGGCCAAATCTGCTTGCGCCATTTGAATGCGAACGGTCAACTGCGCAAGCGAGTTTTCGCCCAATGACGCATCGACCATACGGGCATTGAGGGTGGCCAAAAGTTCTTCCAGCCGGCGCACGTCACCGCTTGCTCCATCAACTTTGGCCTGATTGGGCCGCGCATTGTCCAACAAAGCAGACAACTGAAGCTGTTTTTCTTGCAGTTGCAGTTCAACATTGTTGATTTGCCCGCGTAGCCCTGCGATCACGCCTTCGGGATCCAAAATGGCGCCTTGCTGTTGCAAACCAACCAGGGCTTCCTGGGCTTTGCGCCGTTCGGATTGAGCGTTGTCAAAGCCTTGCATGGCGTCCTGCATCTGATCGCCGCGTTTTTGTTGACTGAGGTTGTTAACGCGGTCTTCTGCATAGGAAATCAAGCTCGTCGAAAAGTCCGCACTGACCTGGGGATCAGCAGCAATCACCTCCATGCGGATAACGCCTTCCGTTGGGTCGTAGCCAATTTTGACGTTTTTGCTATAGGTTTTGTAGGCTTGTTCATTCGTTGGATCATCTGCCAGCCTTTGAATTGGATCAATCCAGTCTTGCGTAAAGTGATCCTTGAAGCCAATGTCACCGTCCAAGCGTATCATCGCGTCCTTGGATTGAAGATAGGATTGTACCGCAATCGAGTCTTGACTTGTGGCGAACTGAGTGCCTGTCAAAAGCCCACCAAGACCGCCGCCGCCAGCATTATCGGCCTGCAAAATCAAAAACTCGGACTTGGCCGAGAACATTGGGGTTGCCACCATGTAAAAGTACCAGCCGACGATGAGCGTGGGCAGCATGACGAAAAAACCAAGACGTCCAAGCAACAGAACCAGTTTGCGACGGCGACGCAGCATGATGTCGCGCTGGATTTCGCTGATTTCACGATTTCGCCTCTCGGCGGGGCTCAGCTCAGTCGATGGAAGATTTTGGCCGGGCGCAGGTACTGTTTGAGGCAGTTGAACCTGATCGCTGGACTTGGCTTGTGTCGAAGGCAGATTGGCAAAAGCGTCAGGGGCGCCGCCCTCGTGCTGTTCGCCGCCACCTTTTGGAACAACAAGTTCCAGCATATTTGAGCGCGCGAAAGGATCGATGCCCTTTTGGCGCAAAAGGCGCACAGCGTCAAAATCTGACGTTGCTGGCAGCTTGTTCTTTTGTGCAACCCGCCGGGCCATACGCAACTGGCGCCCGGTCAGCCCTTCGCGTTTGATCGCATCAATATCTGTTTCGGCGCCTGTTTCTCGTGGTGAGGCGGTGTCGCCCGACAAAAGGGGTTCGGATGCCGTGGCTTGTTCGCTCACGGCGGGTTGAGACGGCACCTCGGGTTCGGGAGCGCGCACAGCGGCCATTGCCGTGCGCTTTACCGCACCAGCAGCCGCATTGGTTGCGCTGCGTTTTATGCGGAACTTTTTAGCCTTGGGTTTCATAGTCATAGAGCTGTTTCGCTTCTTCCAAGGTGTCAAACATGTGCAGCCGTCCGTCCATCAAGACGGCCGCCGAACGCGCGAATTTTTCCAATGTGGCGGCTTGATGCGACACGATGATGATCGTTGTTGTGCGCAGCCGTTCTTCAAGAATTGCGCCAGCTTTCCGATTGAATTCCACATCGGTCGTTCCGGGCATACCTTCGTCAATAAGGTAGATGTCAAAATCCAGTGCCAACATCAGCGCAAATGAGAACCGGGCGCGCATCCCAGAGGAATAGGTGCCGATAGGTTGATCGAAATACTCACCAAGATTGCAGAGCCAACGGCAGTAGGATTCCACGTAGTCCGGGTCAAGGCCATAAAGTTTGGCGATGTAGCGCGCATTCTCCATCGCCGAAACCTTTGAGACGACCCCACCCATAAAACCCAGTGGAAACGAGACGTTACAGCTGCGCCGCACCTCACCTTCGTCAGGTTTTTCGAGCCCGGCCATGATGTTGACCAGTGTTGTTTTGCCGGTTCCATTTGGTGCTAGTACGCCAAGAGAGTTGCCAAGTTCCACGCGGAACGAGACCTTATCCAGGATCACTTTTCGCTGTGTCCCTGTCCAAAAAGACTTGCTGACATTCTCAAATTCAAGCATTTTTTAGTCCGTCAAAATCGGGCTTGGCCACCCGGAGATTGGCGTATTTCCTGTTCTCTTGTTTTACTCTGCCCGCCCTCCTTAGCAGAGGTGTGTTAACGGGTTATCGACGGATATTGGCAACATTATGTCTAACTTGGAAACAAATATCCAATGTGAAAGTTGCCAAATTTTCGTCACAGGTGACGTACGCGGCTGCCCAACGGAGCGCCTGCAGATGGTTTGCGCCATGCCGGGTAGGACAAAACCGGCTTATGTCCCTGAGGTGGTTCTTCTGAAATCGGTGATTTTGTGCTATGTTACGGCGATTAACCCATAAATTTTAGGACAGATTGCCATGGAATATTTTTTCACCGCACGTCGTCGATCAGCTGGGCGCTATACCGATGAAATTGGCCCGATTCGGTATCTTGAGGTGCCCGAAGATGCGCCGGCGATGGTTCAGGAACATGAGGTGTCCAATTCGGCCACGTGGTTTAACCGGGTTCAGCACGCGGCGAAAGCCGGCAACGCCTCTGAAGGCACTGTCCTGTTCTATGTGCATGGTTTCAACACCGAGCAGCACGAGATGCGAACCCGTCACAAAAAGATCGTTGCAGGATTGAAGGCGCAAGGGTTTGACGGGGTGGTGGTGAGTTATGATTGGCCAAGTGATGGCGAATTGCTGAGCTATGCGTCCGACCGGGCCGATGCGCGCGCTGCTGCCAATGGTTTGCTGGGCAAGGGTCTGTATGAATTTGTGCGCCGTCAAACCGTCGATTGCCAAATCAACGTGCATGTTTTGGCGCACTCCATGGGGTGTTTCGTGCTGCGCGAAGCCTTTGACTATGCCGATGACAATCACGAAGCGGCGCAAACCAGTTGGTCGGTGTCACAAATTGCCCTTGTGGCAGCTGATATCTCCTCGAAGTCCATGTTGGCGGGCAGTCCCAAATCCAGCTCGCTGTTGCGACACGCCGCGCGGGTGACCAATTACTACAATCCCTATGACGGCGTTTTGTCGATTTCTGGGGTCAAACGTGTGGGGTTGGCGCGTCGGCTTGGGCGTGTCGGGCTGCCGGACCCGCGATCAGTGAAAACCGTCAATCTGAATTGTGGCCCGTACTTTGACGATCATCGCGATGACTTCGATCATGGTTTGCGGGCCACGCACACTTGGTATTTTGACTCGCCGCGGTTTTTCGAGGATTTGGCGCACACCCTGGCCGGGGCACTGGACCGCGATGTGATCCCGCGGCGCGAGCGGGGGCCAGAAGGTGGGCTGGTTCTGCGACCGTGATCACTTGGCGTTCTTATCGGGCACCGGATCATAGCCCGATTTACCCCAGGGATGGCAACGCCCGATGCGGCGCAGCGCCAACCAACCGCCCCTAAGCCCGCCATGTTTGCCAAGCGCCTCAAGCGCGTAGGCCGAACAGGTGGGCTGGTAGCGGCAATTGAACCCGACCCAAGGGCTGAACACCAACCGGTAAGCGCGCACGGGCAGGGCCAAAACATGGGCAAAAGGCGACATTCGCGGTCCTTTCCAATGTTTGCAAACGTACCCAAGCAAGGCGGTGATGCAAGCGCGTGATCAGCGTTTGTGCAAACGCCGCAGTGCTTCGATCAAGTCGGTTTGCAGTTGCTCAAACCCGCGCGAGGCTGTGACATCCGCACGTCCGATCAGGACATAGTCCCATCCCGCCAGGCCATGTGTGGGAAGCACCAGCCGAGCAATTTCGCGCAACCGGCGTTTGGCACGATTGCGCGCCACGGCATTGCCTACTTTTTTGGAACAGGTAAATCCGACGCGCACGCCAAACGCGTCATCGCGTTGGCGTGCCTGCACCATCATGGCTGTGCTGCCTTGACGACGTGCACGTGCAGCGCGCAGAAAATCGGCGCGCTTCGTCAAAACGGTCAGTTTTGGAATGCCATCTGATCGCGTGAGCGTTGTCATCTGCGTCCGTCTCCGGACAGCAGGTTTTATGCGCTCAGCGACTTGCGGCCACGGGCACGGCGCGCATTCAGGATCTTGCGGCCGGCTTTTGTGGCCATCCGCGAACGAAAGCCGTGACGGCGTTTGCGAACCAGGTTCGAAGGTTGAAAGGTGCGTTTCATGGCACAAGGCTCCAGTATAGTCGCGTCGGTCGCGCGCGGATTCGGCTCCGACGGGTGTTAGAAGACCGGTCTCTACTGCGCTGCGCCGGGCAAGTCAAACCCTGTTGGCATCTCGTCGGGCCTGCGCTGAAACATTTTGATCGGCCCGACCTTGCGGAATGTTTCAGTCTGCGCGCTTGGGCGGCAAATCCTCACAAATACGCCGCTTTGCATCACTGCGGCGTGAGGGGGCTGTTCGCGGATGGCCATAACACGCAAATAACCCCTAGTCTAAGCCATCCAGGACCTGTTCAAATGACTGATATGCCCGATCAAACGCCTTCCTCCATCATGCGACATCTGCCGCTTACTCTCATTATCGCGGTGGCTGTGATCGGAGCTTTCACGCTGCGCGAGTATTTGAGTTTCGAGACCTTGCGCGACAACCGGGAGGCGCTTTTGGCCTTTCGGGATCAAAATCTGATTGGTTTGGTGCTGATGTTTGTGGCTGTTTACATCGCTCTGGTGGTGTTTTCGCTGCCCGGCGCCGCAGTGGCGTCGATGACGGGCGGGTTCCTGTTTGGGCTGGGGCTCGGCACTGTGGTCAATGTTTCTGCGGCCACCATCGGAGCCACGGGCATCTTTCTGGCGGCGCGTTGGGGTTTGGGAGCATCGCTTGCCGCGCGCCTTGATGGCAGTTCCGGCACCATCGGCAAACTGAAGAACGGGCTGCGCGCCCATGAGATCAGCGTTTTGTTTCTGCTGCGGCTTGTGCCTGCGGTGCCGTTCTTTGTCGCCAATCTTTTGCCCGCCCTTGTCGGGGTCAAATTGGTCAACTTCATCTGGACCACTGCAGTTGGCATTGTGCCCGGGGCATTGGTTTTCACATGGATCGGCGTGGGTCTGGGCGAAGTGTTTGACCGGGGTGAAACGCCTGATTTAACGCTGCTGTGGGAACCACATATCATTGGGCCGATCTTGGGCCTATGTGTGTTGGCGGCGCTGCCAATCGTGATCAACACGCTGCGTGGCGGTGCGAAAGGGCACACAGATGCAAACGATTGAAACAGATGTTCTTGTGATTGGCGCCGGGTCCGGCGGCTTGTCAGTTGCGGCAGGCGCCAGCCAGATGGGCGCGCGCGTGGTGCTTTTGGAGGGCCACGAGATGGGCGGGGACTGCCTGAATTATGGCTGCGTTCCAAGCAAAGCATTGTTAGCCAGCGCCAAGGCGGCTTACGGGCAAACCCACACAGGCTCGTTCGGCGTGGCCCCAAGCGCCGGCGCAATTGATTATAGCGCTGCCAAAGACCACGTGGCGGATGTGATCGCCCAGATTGCACCCGTTGACAGCCAAGAGCGGTTCGAAGGGTTCGGCGTGCAGGTGATCCGCGCGTTTGGGCAGTTTGTTGCGCCGAACACCGTCGAGGCCGGCGATCATCGCATCACTGCGCGTCGGATCGTGATCGCGACAGGCTCGCGCCCCTTTGTGCCGCCGATCCCGGGCCTCGAGACTGTATCCCACGAGACCAACGAGACGATTTTCCAACTGCGCGAGCGTCCCAAACACCTGCTGATCATTGGCGGCGGCCCGATTGGGTTGGAAATGGCGCAGGCGCATATTCGGCTTGGCTGCAAAGTTACTGTGATTGAAGGCGCCAAGGCGCTGGGCAAAGACGATCCAGAGCTGGCCAGCATCGTTCTGGACAGTTTGCGCACCGAAGGTGTTGAGATAGCCGAGGACGCGCTGGTGTCGGAAATTGCCAAAGCCGGCGATGGGATCAAGGTGCACACCAAAGATGGGCGCGTGTTTTCCGGCAGTCACCTGTTGATGGCCGTGGGGCGCAAAACCAACACCGAAAAGCTAAACCTCGAGGCAGGCGGTATCGAGCCAACCCGCACCGGTATCAAGGTTGATGCGAGCATGCGCACCACCAACAAGCGGGTTTATGCCATTGGTGACGTAGCAGGCGGGCTGCAATTCACCCATATGGCGGGCTATCATGCGGGGGTTATCATCCGCTCGATGCTGTTTGGATTGCCCAGCAAGGCCAAAACCAACCACATTCCCTGGGCGACCTACACAGATCCGGAACTCTCGCAAGTCGGGCTGACCGAAGACCAAGCCCGCGCCGCGCATGGTGCGTCGCTTGAGGTGGTGCGCTTTGAATACGCCCACAATGACCGTGCGATTGCCGAACGCAAAACCAAAGGCTTGATTAAGGTTATGGTGCTCAAAGGGCGCCCGGTCGGGGTTAGTATTGTGGGCCATCAAGCCGGTGAATTGATTGCCATGTGGTCCTTGGCGATCGCAAACAGAATGAAGATGAGCCAGATTGCCGCCATGGTCGCGCCTTATCCCACCATCAGCGAAGTGAACAAACGCGCGGCTGGGGCCTATTTTACACCGCGCTTGTTTGATAACCCTACAGTCAAACGCGTGGTCGCCCTGGTGCAAAGATGGCTGCCCTGACGCCAAAGAAAGAGCAGCCATGCTGAATACGCTGTCGGGGCGGTTCCTGATTTTGACCACAGTCTTTGTGATGCTGGCCGAAATCTTGATTTTTGTGCCTTCCATCGCGCGATTCCGTGAAGACTATTTGTTGAACCGGCTGGAACGGGCGCAGATCGCGTCGCTGGCGTTGTTGGCCGATGACATGCTCGAGATGGAGCTTGAAGCAGAGCTGTTGGAAAACGCCGAGGTGTTCAACGTGGTTCTGCGCCGTGACGAGGTGCGCCAGCTGGTGTTGTCGTCCCCGATCCCGCAACCCATCGCTGGCACTTTTGATCTGCGCGACCCCAGTGCGGTCAGCCTGATTGGCGATGCTGTCAAACGCTTGGGCAATCCGGAAAACGAGATGATCCGAGTGATGGGCGCGCCAGTGCGCGAGGCGGGTCTGATGATCGAAGTGACCATGGAAACCGCGCCGATGCGTGCGGCGATGGTCGATTACGGCCTGAGGATCCTGATGCTGTCGGCGGTGATTTCGGTGTTCACGGCCGTGTTGTTGTTCATCGCCGTGCGCGTGTTTCTGGTCACGCCGATCAAGGGCGTTGTGGGATATATGAAACGCTATGCGGCCGCTCCGGAAGATGCGCGTGGCATCATCACGCCCCGCGCGGGTGTGCGTGAACTGCGCGAGGCCGAAGAGGCGCTGTTGTCGCTGCAAACCGAACTGACCCAAGCCCTGAAGCAACGCGAGCGCTTGGCGCAATTGGGCGGTGCTGTCGCCAAGGTCAGCCATGACTTGCGCAACATCCTGACCAGCGCACAACTGTTCACCGACCGCATCGAGACCAGCGAAGATCCGCTGGTGCGCCGGCTTGCGCCCAAGCTTGTTGGCTCGATCACGCGGGCTGTTTCCTTATGTGAAAGCACGCTGGCCTTTGGGCGCGCCGAAGAACCCGCACCCCGCCTCAGTTTTTTTGAACTGGGCCCGATCATCGACGACGTGATTGACAGCGAAACTTTGGCCATAGGCGAAGCACCGGTCAGTTTGCGCCAGGACATTCCGATGATGATGCAGTTGCGGGCCGATCCCGAACAGCTGTTTCGCGTGATCCAGAACCTGGTGCGCAACGCGCGACAAGTGCTGGTTGCGACTGGCAAACCCGGCGAAGTTCTTGTGCATGCGTTTGAAGACGAAACGGCCTGGTGGATCGAAGTGCGCGACACCGGCCCCGGACTGCCCCCCAAAGCCAAGGACCATTTGTTCACACCGTTTCAGGGTGGCGCGCGCAAAGGCGGTTCGGGACTGGGCCTCGCAATCGCGTTCGAACTGGTGCGGGGCCACGGCGGACGCCTGGAGTTGGCAGAAACCGGCCCCGAAGGCACCTGTTTTCGCATCTGCCTGCCCCGAGAGATGGATGCGCTGGGAAAACTCAGCGCCTAGGCGCGAATTTCCTTTGTCGGAGGCGGGCTTCGCCTTAGGGTTGTGCTGACCAGTCACACGCGGGGCGATATGAGCACAATTCGGATGCCAGATGAGCACACGTTGAATGTCCGCCTGAGCGAAGTGGAGCTGGCGATGGGGCGCGCCCGGCTCAAGGCTATGCCGCGCAATTTGGGTGTTGTGGTGGGCAACGGGTGCAACATTGACTGCCCTCATTGTTATCAGCTGAAAAACGGTGACAATCTGTTTCGCGATGCCGATATCGGCTTTCATCTGCGTCGTGAAATCGCAACTCTGTACCCTTACCTGTCGACGCTGCGCATTCAGGGTGGTGAAGTCTTTGCCTTGCGAGGCTTTTCCGAACTGGTTGATGATGTTGCCGCCTCGGTTGAGCGCCCGTTGATTTCGATCAGCACCAACGCGACGATGATCAACGCCAAATGGGCCGAGCGGATCGTATCGATGCCGTTTCAGCACATGACAGTTTCGATGGATGCAGCGCGCCCGCAAACCTATGCGCGGGTGCGCCGCGGTGGAGATTTTGATACGGTTGTTGAGAATGTCAGCCGGATCCGCGCGCTAAAAGAGGAACGCCGCAGCCCTTACCCGACGATGGACAGCTTTTTTGTCATCATGCGCTCGAATTTCCGCGAAATCGTCGAATATCTGGATGTGATGCACCAGGTTGGCATTGACCGGATCTCGTTCCAGACCATGCTGGTCGACGCCCGCAACCGCGAACGCGAACCCGACATTGATTGGGAAGTGATCAACACCGAAGCCGAAGTGCACGAGTTGCACAGCCTGTTGCGTGTTGCGCTCGAGCGCGCCCAGGATTTGGGGCAGACCCTGGCTTGGTCTGGGCTGAACACACTGTTTGAGGAATACGGGTTGGACGCCGCGTTTCTGAACGAGGAAAACGCCACGCTGATGCCGGATCTTGATCAAAGCCCGAGTGCCGCGCAGCGTGCCGCATTCGACTGGCCGCAGTTTGAAACGACGGATGTCCCACCCTTGCCGGACGACATTGCGGTCAACGGCGTCAATCCCGAAATCTGTTCAAATCCCTGGTACACAATGTTTCTGACCGAAAATGGCGATGTGTCGATCTGTTTTCTGTCCAAACCCGTAGGCAATCTGTTTGAAACGCCGTTGGTTGAAATCTGGAACAGTCCTGCTGCCGTGGCCAAACGTGCGCGCATGCTGGCCGGGCGTGTCACTGAAAGCGGGTGTTCTTCGTTGTGGTGTGACTGGCGCAATGGTTGCAGCGCTAAAGAGCCGACAGGCGATACGCACCGCGCATTGCTGTCAACGTTCAAAACACTTGTCGACAGATTGAAAAACTCTGACATCTCGGGTGCGCAGGAGACGGATACCAAACTGCGCAATGTGCGTCGCTTGCTCAGCGAAAAAACCCATCGCATCGCCGAACTTGAGGCCAACCTGTCCCTACTTTGGGATGACAACGCACAGTTGCACGAAGCAGGTGGCCAGTACATCGCCAATCTGGAGACCGAAGTGGCGGAATTGAAACGCCAGATCGCGGCGACCCCTTAGCCCCGGGGCGGTGTGGGGATTTCCGCAGTTTAGCGCAGTTGGTGATATGATTTCCACATTCGATGCACATCTTGACATGCGCCTCAAAGTTGTAGCCTTTCAAACGCCGCGGACTTTTATGGAGATATGCAGATCAGGTTCAGTTTGCTCATCCGCGCTCTTGACCATTTGCCCTTGCGTTCCTCTGGCGTACTCACATTATCGGCCGCACTGAGTTGATCTTGACCTATGCGAGCGCCATCCCCGGACCTTTATGATCTTCATGCTTGCGCAGTGAGCCATCTGGCGCCATCGGTCCGAGATGGGCAGCGGACTCCAACGCCGTACGCCACCAACATTTTCGGTTTGGGCTCCGGTAAACGCGCGCGCCATGACCACTCTCGCGCGCCCTTGCGGGCGGCCCACCGACTGACCGCGACGGCTCCGATGATTGGCAATCGTCTGAAGTCACACTGATTCATCTTTGATGTTCGGCCAAGTTGGTCCTTGCGGCCGGTGGAATCTTGTCTGGGCGCGACTCCAACCCTCACACCCAACGCGTGCTCGCAGCAGGACGCCGCATGATCCAGGCTTTTCAAAAGGCCTCCGTGGGCGGGGCAAACATTGCAATCGCAGCTGGGGCAAACGGACCAACGCCCGGAAGCGTCGTTCACTTTCGAGTGGTATTTCTTTGCCTTCAAGGCGACGCAACTCGGGATCGAGGTCAGCTTCCTTCAGCTCAAATCTTTGATTTGGGTAAGAAGCAATCGCGCGAAATCCCGCACCGCTTTGGGCAAAGCACTATCGTCGTCAACGATGACCGGGCAATGCCAGCAGGGGCACCAATGCCTTTTTCCGCCAAATGCGCGCACAGGGCATTGATCGATTGAGTGCGTTGTCGGACCAGTAGATCTCGGGTGGGATAGGTCATCGCGGCGGCTTGCCGATCTTCATTGCGACAAACCGCCCTCTCGGCAACACATGGTTGGATCGGACGCTGCTTCCGCAATCGGTTCGACGTCGACTATGTTGTTCTTCTGCCGCGTCACAAAAGGCTTCACATAGACCTGCTGACTCAGCCTGATTTCATGGCCGAGATTGCCAATTACGCGGCCCCAACGACAAGCACCGGTGCAGGCCTCCCTCGCCACAACGCAACGTGGCTGTTCACTCCGGGCCCTCAACAACTGCGCAAGCGACAGCTTGCGATGGAACAAGACCGTCTCATTTGTCCCGGCACCGTGCGCCCAAAATTACGTTCTGGGCCAAATCCAGGTCGGTGATGTTAAATCCTTTCATGGACGCTCTGCGCATAGCGGTGCTTCAACATCCAGGTCGTAGTCTGCGTCGAGCAAACGTCGTGCTGCGCCGCAAACCTGTGCTTGGTTTCGTCGCAATGCCATGTTGGAAATGCAACCTTGGCCTTTGACTGATTTGCAACAAAAGCGATCTTTCCCACTGTGTCGTTTTTCAAAGATTTGCGCTACGTTTGGACCGAATTTCCAACTTTTTCAGACCATTTCAGTTTCGTCTTTGTGTCCTTCCTGAACATGTGTTTTAACCCGCCACGCCGAGCTGACGCAGATCTGAAAGGTACGTTGTGCTGAAAGTTGCATTGATTTTTCACTCCACGCGAAACGACAATCTTGGCGTTGGGGCGCTGACAGTGTCTGAAATTCGAATCTTGCGCGACCTCGCCGTCGAAATTGGTGAGGATTTGAAAATCATTGTCGTGGATTCTCATGACCCGCGTGAAATCTATGTCACGGGAGACGATGTGGATGTGCGCGAAGTGCGCGAGTTTCGCAACCTTGCTACCGTTTGGGGGATTTTTCGCGAAGCAGATCTGGTTGTCGACATCGGCGGCGGTGACAGTTTTTCCGATATCTATGGTGGCAAGCGACTGACGCGTCTGTTGCTTTTGAAATACCTCGCGCTGTTCGCGAGACGCCCGTTGGTTCTTGGGCCACAAACAATGGGGCCGTTTGCAAAAAAGCGTTGGGCCGTACTGGCCCGACCAGCGATTGCACGTGCAACAATTGTGGCCACGCGCGACACGCTGTCGACCCAGTATCTGCGTCAGCTGGGATTGAAAGGCGAGATTGTCGAAGCCAGCGATGTTGCGCTGAAATTGCCCTATGACGTTGTTCAACAGCCGAATTCCGAGGCGGTTCGCGTCGGGGTCAATGTGTCTGGTTTGTTGATGAATGGTGGTTACACCGGGTCAAACCAGTTTGGTCTCTCGATGGATTACCCAACCCTGCTGCGTGATATTATCAAGCGTTTCCAGAGCTTTGATCACGCATGCGAAGTGCATTTGGTGCCCCATGTGTTGTCGTTCAAGCGCGGCGCTGTCGAGGATGACTATCAGGCTTCGCTTGATTTGGCAGCCGAGTTCGAGGGCGTCGTCGTCGCACCTGATTTTCGCTCACCTTCGGACGCAAAAACCTATATTGCCGGGCTTGATTTCTTTATGGGGGCGCGGATGCACGCCTGCATCGCGGCGTTTTCTTCGGGGGTTCCGGTCGTTCCGATGGCGTATAGCCGGAAATTCGCAGGCCTGTTCGGCAGTCTCGGGTATGACAAGACCGTCGATTGCACAACCGAAAGCAACGACGCAATTTTGGCAAAGATCTTTGAGGCGTTTGAAAATCGCGAAGCCGTCAAAACCGACATGCTGGTCGCACGCGACAAGGGGTTGGAAAAACTGGCCAATTACGAAACAGCATTGCGTGATCTGATGCGCGAAATTGCCGCGCGCACCTAGTTTTATATCGTTACCGCGTCGCCAAAGACTTGGGCGCGCGCGGCGGATGGGCCCTCGATCTAGGCTTTTGTGGTCATATCACCGGGCAAGTTGCGTTTGTGGATGGCATTGCGCGTGTCGATGATTGGAATGTTTAGCTTGGTCAGCGCGTCATAGTCGACCGAATCGTGATCCGTTGAAATCAGCACTGCGTCAAAGCCAGCGCTTGCAATGTTTGCGGGATCCACCGCTTGCTTGCCTTTGAGGTGTGGATATTCCCGCATCGCAGGAATGTTGGGCACGTGGGGGTCGAGGTATTCAACCGTGGCGCCCTGATCCATCAACAGTTCCATCAAACGCACAGACGGGCTTTCGCGCATGTCCGAGACATTTTTCTTATAGGCAATGCCCACGATAAGGACCTTGGACTTGCTAAGCCCGATGCCGGCGGCCTGATCCAGAACTTCGCGCAAACGGGCGACAACATAGAGCGGCATGTTGGAATTGATCTCGCCGGCCAGCTCGATGAAACGGGTTGAAAGGTCGTATTCGCGAGCCTTCCAGGTCAGATAAAAGGGGTCGATCGGGATACAGTGACCTCCTAAACCCGGGCCCGGGTAAAACGGCATGAACCCGAAAGGTTTTGTTGCGGCGCCATCGATCACCTCCCAGATGTCGACATGCATCGCATCAAAGATGACCTTAAGTTCATTCACCAACGCGATGTTGACCGCGCGAAAGATATTTTCGGTGATTTTGACCGCTTCAGCGGTTTGGGTCGTTGACACCGGCACAACGCTGTCCACGGCAATTTCATAAAAAGCGATCATGGCAGCTTTGGCGTCCTCGCCGTCACCAGCAACGATTTTGGGGATCGTGGCGGTACGATAGGTCGCGTTACCGGGGTCTTCACGCTCGGGCGAAAAGCCCACAAAGATATCGGTTCCGCAGATCAGTCCCGAACTGTTGAGGATCGGAGTGATCACCTCGGCCGTTGTTCCGGGGTAGGTTGTCGATTCCAAGACAACCAGGGTCGAGCTGGTGATGTGCTTGGCCACGACGTGGGTGGTTTGTTCCACAAAAGACAAGTCGGGATCGCGGTTTTTGGACAATGGCGTCGGCACACAGATAACGATGATGTCCATGTCGGCCAAACCCGAAAATTCGGTGGTCCATGCCAACATTTCGGCGCCGTGCAGCTGTTTCAGATCATCACTTTCCACAGCCTCGATATAGCTGTCATGTTGATCAAGTTTGTCGATCTTGGAGGCGTCGATGTCGAAACCGGTCGTGGCCAAACCACGCTTGGCGCAGGTCACTGCCAATGGCAGGCCAACATAGCCCAGACCAATCACACCCACACGGGCGGTTTTGTCGGATATTTTTTGCAAAAGCGTGCCAGCGGATGTCACATGGGCCAAAGGAGGCTCCCTAAAATTGGGTCAAATCAGAATAACCGGACGATGTATTAAGACATTGTGTACGCGGCCGACGAATTACGGCTTACTTTTGCGTCGCAAATATGAAATCCCGCAAGGCTGATGTGAACAAGGGATCAGCGAATTCTGAGATTTGGGGCGCGTTTGCATCACTCACCCGCGCACGGGCCTGATTGATACAGGTCGCCAATTGGGTTTCGTCCTCTGCCACGCAAATGCCGGCGCGATTGGCCAGTTGGTTGGCTGTGGCAAATTGGTGATCGTTGCGGGTTTCGCCCAGATGCCCACGCCGGGGCATAACAACAACGGGCTTGCCCACCTGCAGCGCTGAGATGATTGTGCCCATTCCTGCGTGCGAGACGATCAAGGCAGCTTGCGAAAACCGTTTGGAAAATTCGGTTGGCGTTAGCCGGTCGGTCCATTCGAAATTCTTTGGTCGATAGGCGGTTTCGGTTGGGGTGGTGATCTGGCCAAACACGTCCGGATGATCGGACACAGTGCCGCACCAATTGTCCATCGCCTGCACCAACCTGTCGAAGGGCTCGTGGGTTCCGACCGTCAGAAAAATCATATCACTGACCCAAGATGTTTTGGGCCGTTGGGATCTGAAAGATGCCCCCACTGCGTCAGCCACAGGTCGGCATGAGCGCGGGCTTGCTTGCCCGACAGTGAAAGTTCTTCTGCGTTTGCAATACTGTCAATCCACACCGTACGTGCGCCAAACAAACGCCCCAGCCGCAGCGCAAAGTATCCCGGCGCAGCACCAGTGGTGATGACGACATCGGGCCGCGTGCGGTAGATGATCCTGAGCAATTGAAACAACTGCCGCACCAGCCGCAGCTTGTTCCAGCGGTTTGCTTCGGTAACAGTGTAAAACCCGGCGATATGATCATCGGTTTTGCGGCTTTCCGTGCGCAACGGCGTCTCCAGGCCGGGGTCTGTGGTCACGTAGGTGACATCACAGCCCGACCAGGCCGGACGCAAACGCATCAGCTGAACCCAATGCCCTCCGGCCGAGGCGGTCGCCATCACTCGAACATTCTGGGTCACGCAGCCGCCTTTCCAGGACCGCGGCCTGACGCCAAATCACTGAATCGTTGCAGTTCCATATTGTTTTTTCTTGCAAAATTAATTATTTCACGGGTCGCCTTCAGCACATAATCAAGATGTTCTTGCGGCTCTGGTCCCCGACGGGGCTGGCCGAAATCGTGCATTAGGATGACCCCGCCGCCATTTCTTTCAATCTCAGCCAGAATATCCGGTATTGGACGTCTGTCCCAACTGTCTTGCGTGTCGATCGTCCAATAGGCGAAACGCAGCCGGTTCAGCACCCGAAAAACCAAACTTGCCAGCGTGGTTTTGCCGTAAGGTGGGCGAAAAACCCGCGATGTCACGCCCAGCTTGGCCAGGGTTTTCTGACCTGCGGCAATGTCGCGATTGGCGGTCCACGGCGGCACTTTCCAGGCATTGGAATGGGCGTGGGTGTGGTTGGCCACCTCGTGTCCGCCCTGTTGCAATCGCGTGATCAGGTCGGGCTGCTCAACAGCCTGACGGCCAATCACAAAGAATGTCGCCGGGGCATTCTGCTCTGCCAGAACCTCGAGCACTTCATCACTGACACCTTGCGTTGGCCCATCATCATAAGTCAAAACCACCGCGCGGTTTTGGCGGCACAGGCGGTCCAAACGCTGTGTTTCCAACTTGCGTAACGCAAACGGAGCCAGAAACCAAAGGCCCAACCCGCAAAGCAGAACGATCAGTGTCAGTATGCCGGTAGACATAAATTGGGTCCTTGTAAGTGCATTCTGACGAATTTCTCAGTATTTACGTGCGCGAGCATATCAGGGTCAAGAGCCAGGGCTTTTGGTGGGTATCACCGTTTTCGTCGTAAGATGTGGGTTTTGATCCATTTTCGAGCATTTTCCACCTTTTTGTGTCGGCTGTGGCGCACTGTTCCCGCTTCGTTCATCAAGGGCGCGCCAAAGGCATAAGGGGTCATGCGCCCAGCCCGCAGCGCTTGCACCAGTTTGGCCTCGCTGACCGGGCTTTCGATTTCGACATGATTGATCAGGGGCCACAGGTGATTTACCCGGTGAAAATCCATTCCAATCGTCGGCGGAAGGCCGGTTTGTTGCAAAAGTGTCAACGCCTGTTGCCCTGGTGCAAGCCCATCGCTCTTTCGGTTCCAAATTTCGAGTCCGGACAGCAGCGCCGTCCAGCTGTCTTGATAGACCGACCAGACATCGCGACGCGCCGGATGTGCAAAGATCGACGCACCTCGATCAGCGGCAACATCATTCAAGGTTGCAACTGTTGATCTCGCCTCGCCCAGAAAACGTGTCAGGCCCCAGGTGGGCAGATGAACCGAGTTTGTTTCGTCTGAGTATTCAATTCCCGGAATGATTAAGCACTGTTTCGTCGATGCTGCGGCACATTCCGCCCTGTACTGCTCGAATCGCTCGGCAGGGAACCCGGTGTCGTGCTCGCTCATCATCACGACGCTTGCACCCAAATGTGGCATCACTTTGGCAATCCGCGACAATGGCCAATCTGCGTCATAGGACCATTCGGAATGCGCATGCATGGCGACGCGAACAATTTGGGTCTGAGTGCTCATTTGCGTTTGCGCAGGGTCGCACGCACAGTGTCAACCGCATCACCGATGAAATAGCCCTTGTGGCGTGGATCATAATTGTAAAAGGCGCGCCCGGTTGCGGGCTGAAGCACCCGCGGCAAAGAGTGCAAAAACTTCGGCCAGCCTTGCTTGTGAAAATCGGTTTTGGGCCCGCGCAGGGCAAATAACAGATGCAGCACATCGCGTCCCAAATGACGCACAGTGTCTTGTCGCTCGGGGCCTTGTTGCGGCGTGAAATCAGGATCAAAGGCGCTTTCGGTGGCCCAAACCGGATAGTCCAGCCCATTGCGCCGCGCCAAAGCCATAGACCCCCAAACCCGACCGTTCAGCTCCATAAACCACGGTGTGCCTTTGTCGTCGCGCAACAGCTCGATCATGAATGGACCACGCCAGTCCAGTGCCATCATCATCGTCTCAATCCGTTTGCAAAGGTCCGGATCAGGCGTCAGAACCCGGCACGCACTGGAACCGGACCCATGCGGATTCATCATGCGCACACGTTGATGGCCGCTCCATCCGATCACGCCTTCTGTGGTGGCATGGCCAAAAATGCCCTCGCCGGTGCCGTGTATCAACGGCTGAACAATCAGCGGCGCGGCCAGACTGGGCAGGGCGCGGAACCGGGCCACATCCTGGGCATTCATCAGATAGTGCACGTCGTCTTTTAGGATCTTGCCATCGCGCAACTCGACGGCGTGCACGGGTTTTGCGATCACGGGCAAAGCGATGTTTTCGGGCAGGTCATCGGGCAGGTTCAGAATGGGACCATCAGGCACGTCCAAACCGGCGGCGCGCGCGGCGGCAAGCTGGGTGGCTTTGTTCAACCCGGCCTCGGCCCGCGCGCCGGTGGCATGGATATGACGCAGACCTTTGGTCTGTTCGGCCAGATCCGTGCACAGCCGCAGCGACACATCATCCAAGGCAAACAATCCATCCACGTCATCACAGGCACGCAACAAATCGGCTCGAGTGGCGGCAATGTCATGTTCTGGCGCGGTGACTTCAACCAGGTCCAACTTTAGCGTTCTGGCCAATCGACTGGACGTGCCTTTGCGCGTGAAAAGGCGCAGACGAAAGCCAGCCGCCGTCAATCCAAAAACAACTTCGGGCGCCGACAGGGCCTCGGCAAATCCAACAAGTAGCAGTGGACGCATCACATCACCCTTTTGCGGGCCATCGCCAAAGAGCGGCGCAGTTGACGCAACGCCGGGATCGGGGCGAACAGCGCGTGTCGGACGTAGTCGAGTGTCATGTCGTTGCGCACCGAAAGACGGGGGCGCAAAAATCGATTGGGATCCATATTGCCGCCATCGCTGGTCCAGGCCACTTGGTAACCCGCATCGCGCAACGCGGTCAGGACAGCACGGTTGTAGCTGCCAAATGGAATCGCCGCTTCGGTGATGCTGCGCCCGGTGGCTTTTTCTAGAACCTGGCGCGAACTGCGCACTTCCTGTTTCAATTGATCGGCGGGCAGTTGCGCCCAATTCACATGATCCTGCCCATGCGAGCCGATTTGAAAACCCATCTGTTGCAGCTGTGTCAGATCATTGGGGCTGAGGTATCCGGGCCTCTCCAGCCGTCCGCTCAACACGAAAAACCGTGCTTCCAGGCCCTGATTGGCCAGGCGGGGCGCGGCAATTTCGAGATCGGATCGGTTGCCGTCGTCAAAGGTGATAAAAAGGTGGCGTGCGTTTGGTTGCGCCAGCATGTCGACCAACTGATCGAAAAACGCCACGCTGATCCAATAGGGGCGTTCAGACGGCTCAATATCGGGTCCGGGGACGCCAATGCCGTGGAAATTCAAGGTTCGGGTTTGAGCATTCATGGGGTGCTCTTATCGCGCCGGTTTGACAATTTGAAGACGCGGATGCGGCAGAGACGCGCCGATGACGCGTCTCTGTTTGGCTGTGTTGCCTAAAACGGAACGAAACGGGGCAGGCGGGGCATCGATTCGCGCATGAATTGCTGCACGCGGGCATCCGCCTCGGCCTCGGTTTCGTCGGCATTGATGGGCGTGACATAGCGCACAAGGGCACCGTCACTGCGCCCCATTGTCAGGCTGTCTTTGACCACGCTGGCCTTGGCCTTGAAGTCATTGATCATACGTTTGCCGCGCTGTTCGAACCAATAATAGACCAGTTGCTTGGACAGACCTTTTTGGATCACCGCGCGGTTCACCTCAAAGCTGCCATAGCCGGTGCCGGTCATGTCGACCATATGGGGCTCAAGCGAGAACACTTCCCAGCCGCCAACGGGCAAACACACTTCAGGCGAGTGGATGCCGCTGCCTTCGGTCTGTTTGTCGTAAAAAGCGACAAACATATTCACGTACCCGCCCTGACCGGCCTGCGTATAGCTGGCGTTCAGATAGTCAGTGGCGCCCAACACCCGCTCGACGTCTGCGGACAGGCGGTGGGTCGAACCGGACCATTCGCCAACATTGGTCGGGAACAACGCAAAGGGATCGCGATCGACCTTCTGGGTTTCCGGATTTCCGTACCAAAGCCAGGCAGAGGACACCGCCAAGGTCAGGATACCGCCCATGGCGAGCGCCACGGAGGCACGGATATTGAAAACCCGGGCCGAAATGCCAGCGAAGCCTTCGAAATCCAGATCGATCACCTCTGACAAGGGCAACGGATTCGGCGTCAGCCGCTGCATGGCAATTGCCATCAGGAACAGAATGCCGACGCAGGACATGAAGATGACCCAGCCTTCAAAGAAGTGCAAAAAGCCCTCGGCATGTTCGATTCCGTAGCTGTTGACCAGAACACCGATGATCCCGATGCGCACCGAATTCATGAACACAGTCAGGGGTGCGGCAGACAACAGCAAAACGGCTTTGTGCCACATCGGCCCGCGGTAAAGGATCGCGAACAGATAGGAGAACGACAGGATCGGGAACAGGTATCTCAGACCCGAGCAGGCCTCGGCCACTTGCAGTTTATAAACGCCCAGATCGATGACGTTGCCTTCCAGAAACACCGGAATGCCCGCCATGCTGACAAACCAGACGCCGATCACAGAAGAGACGTATTGCAGCACAATGGTCAGTTTCCAGTACAAAAACTGCGGCAGCGGCAACATGAACACCAGATGCAAAACCGGCAACTGGTGGATTTTGCCCCGGTTCCAGCCGAACACGGTCAGCACAACGCCGCCAACCCAAATGATCATCGCATAGGTCACGAAGTCAGGGATGCGGGTCAGATTGCCAAACACCGCCAGCACCAGTGACAGTGCAATGATGATGACGCCTGGCCAACGGTCTTTGATCGTTGGGTTGGGCATCGGGGCGTGGCGCAGTTCGCGCAAGAATAGATAGAGGGAAATCAGCGGGATAAGCGGGCCGTGGCTGTATTCCGCCGTGGTCCAAGCTGAGCCCAAAGACACAAAACCAATCCAGAAAATCGGGATTGAAGCCGCAATAATTAGCACAAATAGCGCAAGACCGCTGGCGTTGAACGCTGGCAAGCTCGCGGTGGGCGATTGTCTCAAGACACCATCAAGTGGCATGTCAGACCCCTCTGTCATTCCAAGAACCTCATTACTAAAAGGCTTGTGCGCCTTCCCCTAAGGGAAAGCACTTAAAGTTCAGTCACGATCACGACAGTAAACTAGTCTTGACTTACACCAGATGTCAGCTGTTCGATTTCGTTTGCGATTCTGTCTGCATAAACGGGCGCAGGCGTGACATTTTTGAGCAATTCTTGTGCCATTTCAAACCGCTCCAATGCCTCGCTTCGGCGACCCAACTGGGCCAGCGTCGATGCATAGTGGAACTGAACTGAGGGCTCATTTGGCAGCGCATTTGCTGCGGACTCAAGATATCCGACCGCTTCTTCATAGTTGCCCCGGCGATGGCTGATCCAGCCATAAGTGTCCTGGAACGCTGGGATGTCGGACTCGCGCAGGCGACGGGCAACAGTGTGTGCGCGCTGCAAGCTCTCGGCATCATCGCGGTGGACCGCCAGAAGACTGGCCAGGTTGTTGGCAATGATCAGCGAAGACGATGACCGCTCATAAAGCATTTCGTAGATCGCAATTGCATCCTCGGGTTCGCCCGCACGTTCGTGCACTCCGGCCTTGGCCCATAGCAGGTTGCTGTTTTCAGGCACGGCAACCAGAGCTTCGTCCAACAGCGCAACCGACTCTTCCGCTTTGCCCTGACTTGCCAGAAGTCGATAAAACGCCATCCAGACCGTGGAACGGGTGGGGTCTTCGTTGACAAGATCGCGGAAAATCACCTCGGCGTCCTGTGGTGCGCCCAAATTTGCCTTTAACCCGGCCTTTACAAAGCGCAGCTGGGGATCCGTGGGCTGATCTTCCAACAATTCCTCGACATAAAGCAGACCTGCTTCGGCGCCTTCATTGGCGACGCGGGTGCGCACCAGAGCGATGTTTACGTTGCCCTTCATGTCTGGGTTTTCAGCCAGATTTTCCAACAGCGCCGTCAGCTCGGCACCACGTTCCTGACCCAGCAGGATGCGCGCGCGCAATTCGGTGGCACGGTTTGTCGCATTTTCCTCGTTCATACCGTTAAGCGCTTCAATGACGCCTTCGGTGCGGCTCCAGTCCTTCATGCGAACATAGACCTCGCCCAATTTGAACAGCAACGCCATGTCGCGTGGGCGGACCCGCAGCGCGTCGATGATCACACTTTCGGCTGTGCGCAGTTTGTCATCGGTCATCAACACGTTGACATAGCGTAAGGATTCCGCCGGCGCGTTGTTGGAGGCCTGTACCGCCAGGGTCAGCATTTCGATCATCAGATCGCGGTTGCCTTCCCGTTCGTGCGCTTTGGCCATCAACGTCATCAGATCTGCATCTTGCGGTGTCAGACCGAGGGCGTCGCGCAACATCACAATTGCGTCGCCGGTTTCATCGTCATCAATCAGCCAATTGGCTTTGAGCTTGATAGCATCCGGCTGCGAACGGTCTTCGGACAACACTTTTTCAACCAAAGCGCGTGCGCCAACCGAGTTATTTTCGGCAAACAGCATCCGGGCGAGGTTGACCTCGATGGCGCGGATCTCATCTGTCGGCTCAGCGCCTTGCACCAGTGCTTCCATTTCGGCAATCGCCTCGTCAGCCTTGCCGGCGTCAAAGTTCAGCTTGGCGCGAATTGAACGGAACATCGCGATGTCTTTGTCGTTCAGAGCGATAAAGCGCTCTGCTTCTGCCATCGCGGCGTCCGGACTGCGAAAACGCTCCAGGAAACCCAGGAAAAAGCCGCGGTCATCAGAGCTGGCATCCGGCAGATCAGCCTGTTCGCGCAGGAAGTCTTCGGCCTGATCAATTTGATTTTGCGAGATGTAGTATTGGATCAAGCCGCGCTTATAATCGCTGCGATCCTCTGGGAAGAGGGCAATCAATTCGCGCAATTGTGCGACGATGGCCTCGCTGTCGCCGATCTGTTGCAGAACACCCAAACGGAGCCGGTACAGGGACTTGTCCTCGGGCATCTGTGCGAGACCGTCATCAATTGCTTCAAGCGCCGCATACCAATCCTGTTTGCGCACCAGATCATCAATCACGATTTCGCGCGCGCTGGCCAAAGACGAATCGTTTTCAATCAGCGATTGCGCCAGAACAACAGCGGCGCTGCGTGCGTCCTCGTCTTTGTCGCGCACGGCATAGAAGTACTTCATCGTGTTATCGATGGATTGCACTGGCAGGCTGTCGGGCGCCAATTCGATGGCTTTGGCCGCGTGACGTTCGACTTCTTCCCAATCGCGCGACACCAATGCCATCTCTGCGAGGGCCTGACGGCCTTCCAAGTTGTTTGGATACTGCTCGACCAATCGCAAGTACTGACTGTAGGCCTGCTGATTAAAGCCACGGTCACGCTGGACGCGGGCATATGTCAGCCTGGCCCCCTGATGCTGGCCGTTCAATTTGAAAACATTGCGCAGTTCAACCAGACCGCGCTCAAAATCGCCCTCTTCAATCAGGGCGAGACCGGTCTGATAGTGCTTTTCAGCGCGCTCTTCTGCAGTGTCGCAAGCGGCAAGAACCGCTAGTCCTGCAACCAGAATCAGAGCTTTGCCTAAACGACGAAAACGCACCGCTGGACGGTGTTCAGAAAAATCCTGCAATTTTGAACCCTCAAGACGTGTTTCAGTAATCGAGGGATCAGTAGCCTGTACCGCGAAACACGACAACAAAGGTTTTCGCGAGGATGCCGCAATCGGCACGGAATGACATGTTTGCAAAATACTTGTCGTCATACCCTGCTCGGGCGGTAAAAGATGAGTTATTACGCTCGTTTACCTGCCACAGACCCGAAATTCCGGGTCGCATCCAATAGTAAGAATGACCGGGGTACAGATTGGCCTGATCCACCATCATAGGGCGCGGGCCGATCAGAGACATATCTCCGGTCAGCACGTTCCAGAACTGGGGCAACTCATCCATTGAACATTTGCGCAGAATGCGACCAACGCGGGTGATCCGGGGGTCGTCCTTGAGCTTTTGACAGTGATCCCATTCGCTGCGCGCGTCCGGGTTAGCATCGAGATAGGCGCTTAGAGCTTCGTCGGCATTGTGAACCATCGTGCGGAATTTAACCATGCGGAAAATACGACCGCCCAAACCGACACGTTTCTGGATATAGAAGGGGTTAATACCTTCTAAACTCACAACAATTGTCATCAGCACCAGCATTGGAACTGTAACAGGCGCGGTCAAAACAACCATCGCAATATCAAGCGCGCGCTTGCCAATGGCACCGTAAAAATCTGGTTTCTGGCGACGCGCAGCCGGGGCCACTTTGGACAAAGGTACAGCGTCCAGACGAGCCGGATCGTTAATCTGTAGGGTCATTATTCACTCGCTTACACAGCAATAAAACTTGGTCACAATTTTCGCTGCAGCGTTGCCCGCCGCTAACATTCCGCCCGACATCTATAGTCTTAACAAAAATTGGAGTCAAAACAACCATTTTCTTTACTTGCGTACGATGCTGCTCTGCAGCAAGTTATTGAAAAATAACAAAATAAATAGTGAACCCACAAAGTGTTTATAAAAGGTTGATACGAAATTTTTGTGAGACCGTCGACTCGACCGGCACGGAGCGGCTTGTTGATCTCGCTCAAAACTCGGTGAGTTCCAGCTAATTATCCACGTTTTAAGGGTAGTTTGAGCGATTCGAGCCTTTTGTTGCCGAAAATGAAACCGTATGTTTGTTCTTTGGCGCCAAGTCTCACTGCAACACCTGAGCTGATTCTATCAAATGAGGCAAGGAAATGTCGTGCATTTGCCAAATGATGAACATAACTGCTGGCTAGACGGTGCCGAGAGCAAAGAAACATAGATGAGGCAGTCAGTTGGGCGATATCGGACCCGCAGCATTCAACCTTGCGTTTTTAGGGACGTCTCCCGATGCAACGCTGGGCGAGCGAGCGATTGAACCTGCGGCGCGGCTGCTTACATGTGTGTTGCGTCGGGATTAGGTATTTAGATCGAAATGTTACAATCTCCTTTTTATCTAGACTACTTTGGATTGCACCAGCGTCCGTTTACTTTGGTGCCTGACCCAGAGTTCCTCTACTGGTCCCCCCAACACCGTCGCGGCTTTTCCGTGCTTGAGTTCGGAGTGTTATCGCAAGCGCCGATCACACTGCTGACCGGCGAGATCGGGGCCGGGAAAACCACTCTGTTGCAAAAGCTTTTGGGACAGATGGAGAATGACGTAACAATCGGTGTGGTCTCGAACGCGCAGGGGAATCGAGGCGAGTTGCTGCAATGGGTGCTGAATGCGCTGGATGTGCCCATCGAAACTGGCACAACCTATGTTCAGAATTTCCAGAAACTGCAAGATTTTCTAGTCGCGGAATATGCCGGCGGCAAACGCGTCATTTTGGTGTTCGACGAAGCACAGAACATCTCCCGCGAGGGTCTTGAGGAGCTGCGAATGCTGACCAACATCAACTCGAACAAAGACGAGTTGTTGCAACTTATTCTGGTCGGTCAGCCAGAGCTGCGCGAAATGGTGCGCCATCCCAGCATGAACCAATTGGCGCAAAGGGTAGCAGCCAGTTTTCATCTGGAGCGGATGAACAAAGACACCACCCGAGCCTATGTGCGCCACCGGATGCGTACCGCTGGCGGCACCGGCGATGAATTTACGGCGGATGCTTGCGAACTGGTGCATAAATCAACAGGTGGGGTGCCCCGTCTGGTCAATCAACTTTGCGACTTTTCGCTGCTTTATTGCTGGTCCGAAGAGGCTGGAAAATCGATCGACAAAGTCATGATACAATCGGTACTCGATGATGGCGTTTTCTTTTGCGCAAAAAACATAGAAGAGGAGGCGGAGGCCTAGATGTCTGACATCAGATATTATCTGTCCTTGTTTGTGCGGCGATTGCCAGCTTTTTTGCTGGTCTTTGCGGTTGTATCGACAGTCTCGGTGGTTGTGGCGATGTCACTGCCACCTGCATATGTGTCGCGCACCACGCTGATCGTCGAGGCGCCGCAGATTCCGGACGCTTTGGCGCCCAGCACTGTGCGCACACCTGGCCCGGAACGGCTTCAAATCATTGAACAACGGCTGCTGACGCGTCCTCATTTGTTGGATATTGCGACACGCTTAAACGTGCTGACGGATCAAAGCAAAATGAACCCGGACGAGATTGTCCAGGCGATGCGGGCGCGTACGGAAATCCGCAAGAGTTCGCGGCTGAAAGAAGCCAGCATCATGACCGTCTCGTTCGAAGCCCGCTCGCCCAGGTTGGCGGCCGAGGTGTTGAATGAGTATTTGACCCAGATTCAGACCGACGATGCTTCGTTCCGGAAGGGGCGCGCAGGACAGACACTCGATTTCTTCGAACAGGAAGTCGACCGTTTGGAGTCTGCTTTACAATTGCGCAGCGCGCGGATTCTGGAGTTTAAAAACGCCAACAGCGATGCCCTGCCGGACAGTTTGGATTTCCGTCAAACCCAACGCGCCGAGTTGCAAGAACGCCTTGAGCAGGTCGGGCGCGAGATTTTTACATTAAAGTCGCAGCGTCAGCAGTTGGTAACGATCTTCAGCGAAACCGGCCGGGTCGGGCAATCTGAATCTGAAAACCAATCGCCAGTGGAACGTGCTCTTTCAGCAGCTCAAACCGAACTGGAAGAGCTTTTGTTGGTCTACTCGCCAACAAATCCGCGCGTGAAAATTCTCAAGTCGCGGGTCGCCCAACTTGAAGCAAAAGCCAAGGCCGCTGTGCCCGTCGCAAAAGACAAAGAGACTGAAGACACGGGTAATTCCGCTTTGGACTTTCAATTGGCAGGGATCGATACGCGCGTTACCGCGTTGGAAAACCAGCGCGTCAAGCTGGGGACCGACATAGAGGATTTGTCGGACACAATCGACCGAACGCCGGCCAATTCGATCGCGCTAGAAGAGTTGACCCGAGACTATGACAACGTTCAGGACCAATACAATTCAGCCGTCGACAGACTGGCGGACGCGTCGACTGGTGAGCGGATCGAACTGCTTTCTCGGGGCGAACGGATCTCTGTGATTGAACAGCCGGCAGTTCCAAGTGAACCGACCAAACCGAACAGGATGTTGATCGCCGGTGGTGGCACATTCTTTGGCCTCGTCCTGGGGTTGGCTTTGGTCGTTTTGATGGTTGTGCTGAACAGTGCGCCAAGACGGCCTGAAGATCTGATCAAAAAAATGGATGTGTGGCCCATCGCCACTTTGCCCTATATCCGCACCAGGCGCGAATTGCTGTTCCAACGCGGGCGCAAACTGTTGTTGATATTGATTATTTTGGTTGGCGTACCAGCAGGCGTTTTCGCGGTTCACACCTACTATCAACCTCTGGACCTGATCGCGGACCGCGTGATGAATAAAATTGGCGTCAGATGGTAACGTCAGGCATTTGGCCTTGGCACAAGCGAGGATGACATGAGCGACCGACTTCAACAGGCCATTCAAAAGGCACGCGAGGAACGTGGTGAAAGCGGCGTCAGAACGGATGCTTCGGCGCCGCCAGCGCGAGCTGCCAGACCAAGCCTTGTGCGTGCCGACGCGCGTTCGGAAACGACGCAAGACGCCTGGCGCGCTCTCACACCTTTAAGCGTGACAGCGAAATCTGTGCTGAGAAATCGGCTTGTGGCCCATGCCAGTGGCGAAAACGCCATCCCGTTTGATATGCTGCGAACAAAGATTTTGCAGCAAGCCAAGAAAAACAATTGGCGTCGAATCGCGTTGGTTTCACCGGGAAGTTCCTGCGGTAAAACCACGACGGCAGCCAACCTTGGTTTTAGTTTCAGCCGGATGAGCGAGCTTCGCACCATCGTGATGGACTTTGACTTGCGCCGGATGGGCTTGGGCAAAGTGCTAGGGCAGACTGTCAATCACGGCATGCGCGAAGTCCTGCAAGGACAAGCGCCTTTCTCTGATGTGGGCCTTTGCCACGACGGAAATGTTGTGTTCGGATTGAATAGTAAAACTGGAACCAATCCATCTGAGATTTTGCAAAGCCAACAAGCGGCAGACGTTTTGGACGAGATCGAAGATTTATATAAACCGGACATCATGCTGTTTGACACGCCTCCACTGATGTCGAGCGATGATAGTCATGGCTTTCTGCGCTCGGTTGATTGTGCGTTGATGCTTGCTGTGGCGGAAAAAACGCCGATGGATCAGATTGATGTGGCGGAACGCCAGTTGTCAGAGTTGACGAATGTCATGGGCATTGTGTTGAACCGCTGCCGCTATACCACCGGAGCGCATGGTTATGAAAACGAGTACTATTAACCCAAGCGCCGCCGTCATCATTCCCCATTACAACGATGTTATGCGCCTGCGACGGTGTCTGACTGAGTTGATGCGCAATGACTTGGACGGCGTAGAAGTGGTTGTGGTCGATAATAACTCGCCGATGCCGCTTGAAGAGATTGCGGGTGAATTTCCGCGTTTCCGCTTTTTGGTGGAGCCAGAAAAGGGTGCTGCGGCTGCGCGCAACACAGGGATTGAACAAACCAAAGCTCCATTGCTGTTCTTTATCGATGCCGATTGTGTGCCGGCGCCGGATTGGGTCAGCGTAGCACGCAAGGTTGCGCCCACGGCTGATCTGATCGGTGGGCGCGTTTCCGTTTTTGACGAGACGGCACCACCTCGCAGTGGAGCAGAAGCGTTTGAGGCGATCTTTGCATTTGATTTCAAAACATATGTTGAAAAAGGCGGGTTTTCCGGAGCTGGTAACCTTGTCACGCGTCGAGATGTGTTTGATGCGATCGGAGGGTTCACAAACGGTGTTTCGGAAGATCGCGAATGGACCATGCGGGCTGTCGCCCGAGGATATCGGCTGATTTACGCGGATAATTTACAGGTGTCCCACCCGTCTCGTCAGGATTGGACGGCTTTGCGGACCAAATGGAAGCGCATGACGTCCGAGATGTTTCAGTTAAACGGCACAGATGCAAAAAGCCGGCTGCGTTGGACCCTTAAGGCGATGGCAATGCCATTGAGTGCTGTGGCTCATGTTCCCAAAGTGGTTCTGAGCGGCAAGTTGGCTTCGATCGGGGAATATGTGCGCGCTTTGACGACTCTATTCCGCATTCGACTGACGCGCATGGTCTGGATGCTAAAGCAAGCTGCGGGATTCGCGAGCTAAAGCGCTGTAGCCGATCGAAACACTGAACCAATCTTAGCCATAGGCAAAAGAAAAGGGGCCCCGAAGGGCCCCAAATCCTAACATCCACTTGGGATGAATTAGGCTGCTTTACGACGACGTGCGACTGCAACGCCACCCAAAGCTGTCAGAAGCAGCAGACCACCGGCAGGCAGCGGAACCGAAGCAACCAAAGTTGCGTTCACGTTTGCTGTCTGGTCGTTGGACGCCGTTGTCACTGTGATCACTGTTTTCAGGTCAAACGTAGGAGTGCCTGCAACTGTGTCGTTTGTGATGTCCGACAGGTTAACTGGACCAGGTGTGCCGCCCACAAAGGACAGAACCGAACCAACTGTCTGGTAGCCACCGCCGAGGTCGATCATGTGCTCAACAGTAACTGTTGTGCCGTGATCTGTAACCGAACCCGAACCCGTCAGGTTCAAGAAGGGCTGCGGGAAGCCTGTCAGACCAGTCTGCTCTGCGGAAATTTGCAGAGTACCGGTACCAGCGACTTGGATCGATGTCGTGTTCAGCGTGTAAGAATCTGCTGTCGACGAGATCGAGCCGCTTGCGATGGCGACTTCGAAGCCACCAACTGTACCAAATGTCGATGCCAGTGTTCCGCCAACGGTCGTGCTATCCACGCCCGCTGTGCCCAGGTCATCAACGGTCAGCGTCAAAGCCGACGAGAAGGTTGGGACGATAGCAACAGCAGCTGCCAGACCCATAAGTTTCAATTTGTTAAACATGTTCCACTTCCATTCCACCAATATTGCACCCGGAGCGCCAAACCACAGGCGTTCCGTTAGACTGAAAATACCCGAACCGGGGTTTCGTTCAAGGGGTACATGCCAATTTTCGCCTCATATATGACGAAAAAGCGGCGAACTGTTCTTATGAGCAACAGTTGTTGGCCCCACATATCGTGATTGTATCGTAAGCGGATACAATGGCATCATGCAACCATCAAATCTGGGCCGAATCGGAACGGGGAATCATTAGGGTTGCCACCAACCAGCCGGTCAAAAAGCCTCCCAGATGCGCTTCCCAGGCCAATTGGCCGTCCTGAACCGCCCAAAGCAGCACATTCAACAGAATCAGACCCAGCACATCCAGCAACAATCGCCGGCGGCTATATCCGTTCACGTTGCGCCAAAAGAGATCCTGCCATTTCCAGGCGCCAACCAATCCAAACAAGGCCCCCGATGCGCCGACCACAGGCTGCGCTGCGTCATTCAGCAGTGCGACGCCAAGACCGCCGCCAATGCCCGATGCGATATATAGGAAAAGAAATCCAAACTGCCCGGTGCGTGGCACCAGAATACGCCCCATGAGATACAAGACGATCATATTGCCGATCAGATGTGACCAGCCGGCGTGTAAAACTTGATAGCTGAGGAACATGGTCCAGGGTTGAGCCGGGTAGTTGGCGCGCCAGTTGTCCAGCAACCCAGACCAAAAGGCACCGTATTGATAGGCCCAGCCGCGCCAACGGGGCGAACCGATCAAACCGGCATCCGCTGCGCTGAGGCACAGCTCAATGGCGATGGTGACAGATATCAGAAGCACTACGATGATCGCCGGTCGCCAAGGCAGGTCCGCCTGATCGGTGTGCCGAATCGCGTCTTTGGTCTCAGGGCTCATGTGGATGGTTTGCCGCGCGACTTGCAGAACAACAAGGGCTTGAGGCAAAAAGCCAATACGTTCAATGCGAAACCGGGCTGTTCAGATCCGATTTGCTGTGGCACTTGGATTGAAAAACGGAAAGGCAGGCAAAGATGGGCGGTTCGCCGGATCAGGTCTATGACAGCAAGGCGTTGTCGCGTGTGGCGCGTGGAGCGCTTTGTTCGGGTTGTGGCGCATGCGCCCTTGTTGCGCCCGAGGCCATCGCAATGGAACAACGCGCACCGGGTTTCCTGCGGCCGCGTCAGTCCGCACCACTGAGCCGTGATGCAGAAGAAACGATCGCTGCCATTTGTCCGGGCCTGTCGCAGACCGTCGTACCGGGCCAACGCATCGACGATGTACTTTGGGGCCCTTACGAAAATATGAAAACGGGGTTTGCCGTTGATGCCGATCTGCGCTTTGCAGCATCGTCAGGGGGCGGACTGTCGGCGATCCTGTTGCATTTGATAGAGGCGCAATATGTTGACGCGGTGGTGCACACTGGTGCTGACCCCGATCTGCCAATTGCAAATGTTGCGATCATTTCTCTTAGCAAAGATCAGATCCAAACCGGGGCTGGGTCGCGATATGCGCCGTCTGCGCCATTGGCCGGTCTGGGGGATCTGGCCGGCGATGGGCGTCGGTACGCTTTTGTTGGCAAGCCCTGTGATGTGGCTGCGATGCGGGCTTTGGTTGATCGCGAGCCCCAGTTGGCGCAGCAGTTTCCTGTATTACTGTCGTTCTTTTGCGCCGGCGTTCCGGCTTTGGCGGGCGCCGAGCGGGTTTTGGCTCATCTCGGCACCGATCTGGATGGAACGCGTGCCTTTCGATATCGCGGCAATGGCTGGCCTGGACGCGCCACAGCGACGTTGAACGACGGCACCACCGCGTCGATGACCTATCATGAAAGCTGGGGCAAGATTCTGTCCCACCATGTTCAGCATCGTTGCAAAGTCTGTGCCGATGGTACGGGCGTCGCGGCTGACATAGTGTGCGCGGATGCCTGGGAAAGCGATGAAAACGGTTATCCACTGTTTGAAGAACAGGACGGCATCAGCCTGATTGTTGCGCGCACTGCGCTTGGCGGCGGTATCGTCGCGCAGGCGGAGGAGGCAGGAACCATTGTGACGCAGCCCTTTGACGTCGCACAGCTGCCCTCGATCCAACCCGGCCAATACAGCCGCCGCCGTGCACTGCTGGCACGTCTTGGTGGTTTGGCAGTGTTGGGCCGCCCGATCCCACGCTATCGTGGCTTGCATCTGCGCAAGGCCGCGCGTTTCAATGGGCTTAAGGCAAATCTTAAAACGATACTGGGCATGATGCGCAGAGTGGTCCAGGGGCGGGTAAAATGAGAATTTGGGCAACGGTCGCGCTGTTTCTGTCTGGTGTGCAGGTGCAGGCGGGCGATGTCACACTGTCTCTGTCCGGTTTGACTCAACCGGGCGGTGGCGCGTTGGTGGCGCGCGATGTCGCCGGTGTGCCGCGCAACCCACAGCTTGGTGTTGTCGATCCTGCCGACACGTCAGACGAGGCGCGCCAGTTGCGTGCTTTGGTGGCGCGGGGGCGTTCGCAAGGTTTTGACCGTATACTATATGACAACCGCGATTGGGCGCATTCCATCTTGCCGCAGTCGCTGTTTCCCAATCTGACGTTCCTGAAATATGGGCCCAAAATCCATGAGCGCAGGTGGGATTATGGGCTGGCCGGGCAGATTTTCATCCCGGCTTTGGTGTTTGGCAACTCGTCCACCGCTGTTACCGCCGGATTTGCGCAACGCAGTCTTGCACGTCTTGCCATGACCTCGCGAGGGGCGCCGGCGCTGGCGTTTCGCGACTACACCTCCAACAGTCTTTATGTGTACCCCGAACATGTTGATCACGACGAACGTGACATGTTTCCGGTAAATTGGCCGTTTATGACAGTGTCGCAGGGATCTTCCGGGTCGGATCAGCCGTTTTTGCGCGCGATTGCGATGACATTGGCGGCTTTTCCGGCTGACACGCGGGCTGCTTTGGAAAGGGCTGGGCTTATTGCGCCGACAGTGCAGATGATCCTGCGCCGAAACCTGACCTTGATCCGGACCCGCGCGCATTATCTCAGCGGCGCGGCGCACCCAGTGGTTTTTGACCGTAAGTGGCTGCAGCCGGGGCGGATGATTGGCCAGGCAGCGGCGATGCAGCCAGATACGATTCCGCCCTTGGTGCATTTGCGCGTGCTTGATGAGACTTTCAAATCGCAAAGTGGTCTGGCCCGCGCGGATGAGCGGTTGTTCACGACGCCTGCCTCAATTGCGCGCATTTGGCGGGGGTGGAACTGGAGCCACGAGATGGAGATTTCGGCAGAACGAACCATCGATCCAAATGGCCGTCCGCTGCGGTTTGAGTGGGTGATCCTGCAGGGCGATCCGCAGCGCATCCAGATCGAACCAGTGGGCGAGACCGGTGCCCGAGCGCGCGTGCGGGTGATGTGGCACCCTGAGTTTACGGTGCATCCGCGTGTGCCTGGACAGGACATTGCGCGCAAATCATCGCGGGTGGATATCGGTGTTTTTGCGTCAAACGGCGTGTCTGATAGCGCGCCGTCCATTGTATCGATCAGTTTTCCGACCCATCAAATCCGTGACTACAAACCAAATGAAAGTGGCAACATTTTGCTGCATTCGGTGGATTACGATGCGCTCAGTCGGGGTACGCCATTTGATCCTTTGCTGCACTGGTCAGCGCCCTGGCGCGATGTGTTCGAGTATGATGCTCAAGGCAAGATGTTGGGCTGGAAGCGGGCGCAAGGCCCACAAATCACTGCATTTGATGCAAATGAAGTGGGGCAGGGGCGTTACATCAAAAGTGACCTGGCAAAAGGGCCGCCTGTGTTGCGTCTTGTCCGCCGTTCTGATCAAAATCCCGCTGATTAGCGCCAATTCGTGTCAAAAGCTGTCGAGCTTTCCGCGATGATCGGCTAAACAGAACCCAGAGCAGACATGGCAAATTAACACAGTACACATAAAATTGCCCAAGAATGACTATGAAATCGGCCCAAACCTTGGGGAAGAGAGGGCCGTGGCACGGCCCGTGCATAAGCATAGCAAAGGATCGCAGGTATGGGTGAAAACCCCCTCATCAGTATCGTAACGCCCGTCTATGGATGTCGCGACTGTGTCGAAGCGCTTACCGATGAGGTGCGCAAAGCGTTTGAAGACACGGATCTGGATTGGGAACTGATCCTCGTCGATGATCGCAGCCCAGACAAACCATGGAGCATGATCCAAAAGTTGGCCGCCGAAGACCAGCGTGTGTTGGGCGTGCGGTTGTCCAAGAACCACGGTCAGCACCTTGCGATTTGGGCCGGGCTGGAACAGGCCAAGGGTGATTGGGTCGCGGTGATTGACTGCGATCTTCAGGATGACCCGACAATCATTCCAGCACTTTACGAAAAAGCGATGACCGAACCTGTCGATGCCGTTGTGGTGGACCGCGGAGAGTGGAAAGACACGTGGTTTCGCCGTTTTGCATCGCGCATGTTTTACAAGACCATGGATGTTTTGGCCGGAATCCGGCTGAACAATAACGTCGGTAACTTCGGTCTTTACAGCCGCCGTATGGTCAAAACGCTTTTGACGTTTCAGGAAAAAGAGGTGTTTTTGCCTGTAATGGTAACCCTGACGGGCCTGCCTCGGGTGTCTTACAGCATGGATCGTGATGGCCGTCATGCCGGGCAAAGCGCGTACAGTCTCAAACGGTTGTTGCAGTTGGCCATTGCGATCATCATTCGATTTTCGGACCGTCCGCTCAAACTCAGCATCATTGCAGGCATGGTGTTCAGCACATTTTCTGCGGTTTTTTCGGTCCTTTTGCTGATCGCCTGGGCCACGGGCGCTTTCACGGTGCCTGGGTGGACCAGTTTGATCCTGTCGGTTTGGTTTCTGGCCGGCCTGATCCTTGCGGTGTTGGGAATTCACGGATTTTACATGGGCCGCATCTTTGCCGAGGTGAAAAACCGTCCCCGAATTATGGTTGAAACAACCACAGAACCGGACGCACCCACATGAGCGAAGCGATCTCTGGTTCGCAACGCTTTGGCCGTTATGCCATTATCGGCGTTGCATCCAACTTGTCACTTTACTTGCTGTTTCTGGCATTGGTTTGGGTCGGGATAGGCGCAGTTGTGGCGTCAGGGATTTGTTACGTTTTGGGCGTAGCGATCAGTTACATTGGCAATCGGTTCTGGACGTTTAACAGTCAAAAGGGCCACAGCCACGATTTGCCACGTTTTCTGGCCGCCTATGGCGTTGGATTGCTGGTGACGCTGGTCTGTATGACCCTGCTGGTCGGCCCACTTGGCCCGGCAGTAGCGCAATTGGTGACCATCGTGATCTGTGCACTCAGCATCTTTTCCATGTTGCGCTTGCTGCGCTTTGGCGGCTGAAGCGGGCGCGGTGTCTTCAAATGTCTCAGACTTTCCTTAAATCTGCTGTGTTTTCCGTCAAAACAAACGGCACACTCGTTATCCGGGAAGGCCGATGAGCATGCAGTACAGGCGGGAAATTGATGGATTGCGCGCCGTTGCGGTCGTGCCGGTTATTCTGTTTCACGCAGGTTTTCAGATTTTCAGCGGCGGTTTTGTCGGCGTTGATGTTTTCTTTGTGATCAGTGGATATCTAATCACCACGATTTTGATCACCGAGCTGGCGCGCGGCGATTTTTCGATTGTGCGCTTTTACGAAAGGCGTGCTCGACGCATCTTGCCGGCTTTGGTGGTGGTTGTCCTCGCCTGTATTCCCTTTGCCTGGCTTTGGATGTTGCCCAGTCAGTTCGAAGATTTTGGCCAAAGTGTCGCTGCGGTCGGCGTGTTTTTGTCGAATGTGCTGTTTTGGGCGGAAGACGGTTACTTTAGCGCAGAGTCCGAGCTCAAGCCTTTGCTGCACACCTGGAGCCTTGCGGTTGAAGAGCAATACTACCTGATCTTCCCGCTCTTTTTGGCGGCGATTTGGCGTCTTGGACGCGCTTGGGTCATCGCGGTCACGCTGATTTTGGCACTGGCCAGCCTCGGCTTTAGCGAGTGGGCGTGGCGCAACCAGCCTTCGATGAATTTTTATCTGGCACCTTCACGAGCTTGGGAATTGTTGGCCGGATCGTTGGCCGCGATGGTTTGCGCGCGTGCCATGCCGCGTCCGAACCAAGCCCTGAGCGCACTTGGGCTTTTGATGATCGTGGGCTCGATCTTGTTTTTGGATGACACAGTACCATTCCCATCAGTTTATGCGTTGCTGCCGGTGGTTGGAGCCGTGTTGCTCATCCTGTTTTGTGACAGCCAAACGCTTGCGGGTCGGTTGTTGTCGACCCGCGGTTTTGTTGGTGTCGGTTTAATCAGCTACAGCGCCTATCTCTGGCATCAACCGCTGTTTGCTTTTGCGCGGATCCGCAGCGTTGGCCACCCGTCTGATCTGTTGATGTTAGGGCTCGCAATTGGCGCGTTGGGGCTGGCTTGGCTCAGCTGGCGGTTCGTTGAACAGCCGTTTCGAAAACGCCCGACCCCAGCGTTGGCCAGCCGGTTTCGGCTTTTCTTTGCCACCGGTTTGGTCACTATCGCCATGATCGGTTTTGGCGTGGTTGTGCACCGGGCGAATGGGTTTGACCAACGCGTTGAATTTGCCGCAATCGAAAAACGATTGTCGATCAATCCTGGGTTGGATTCCAGCTGTTCCGGCCAATTCACCTTGGCTGAAAGTTGTGCGACGGGGCCATCACCGTCCATCGTGGTTTGGGGCGACAGCTTTGCCATGCATCTTGGACAGGCGTTTTCAGCTAACAGCGCTCTGCCGTTCCGCCAGCATACAATCACCGTCTGTGCACCTATTCTGGATATCTCTCTGATTAAAAAGGATTACCCTGAAAGCTGGGCGCAGACTTGTATGGTGTTCAACGATCAGGTTTTTGACTGGCTTGGCGGCGCAGACGAGGTTGAAATTGTGGTTCTGTCTTCGCTGTTTGGCATTTTGGGCAATGACATCCTGCAGCGTGATGAAACTGTGCGCGCGGCGGGTGACCAGATGGAATTCGTGACCCAGGCGTTAAAGTCCACGGTTGAGCGTTTGCGCGCTATTGGCAAGAGGGTGATCATCGTATCGCCGACCCCGCAGACAGGCGAAAACATCGGGCGATGTCTGGCATCGGCACAAAAATTCGGAGTGCAAAATTCTGTCTGTGACTTTGAAAAATCCAGCCTTTCGGCTGAATCCCGCGCTACTTTTCAGTTGATGGAACGGATTTCTTCATTTGTTCCGGTTATGCGACTGGATGATATGATATGCAAAGAGGG